>NZ_BRCG01000001.1:0-338602 GCF_023708005.1 Pseudarthrobacter sp. NCCP-2145
CATCGACGCGCTCACCGAGCGGATCGAAGAGGCGATGACACCCTTTCGTGCCGCCAGGGAATTCCTGGCCACCATCCCCGGAGTCTCACTCAAAGTCGCCGATGTGATCCTCGCCGAAACCGGGGCGGACATGTCCCGCTTCGAAACCCCAGGCCGACTCGCGTCCTGGACCGGTGTCTGTCCCGGATCCAACGAATCCGCCGGCCGGATCAAATCCGCGCACATCATGCCCGGCAACAAATACCTCAAGGCCGCCCTCGGCACCGCAGCCCTGGCCGCTTCCCGAAGCAAGGACACCTACCTGGCCGCCAGATACCGGCGCATTGCCGCCCGCCGCGGCCCGATGAAAGCCATCGTCGCCCTCGAACACTCCATCCTCAACGCAGCATGGCACCTGCTCGCCGACGGCGAATGCTACGCTGACCCCGGCGCCGACCACTTCACCCGTCTGGACCCGATCAAAGCCAAAAACAACGCCATCAAAAAGCTCAACAACCTCGGCTTCAACGTCACCATAACCCCCGCTACCGCAGCCTGACAGCCATCACCTTCGTATTAGGAAGCATCGGTGACCTGGACCCGCACGGCACACGAATCCGCGGCGGCTTTCCGCAGCACTGCTGCCTTGGGATCCGGGACGTCAAGGTAGGCCAGCCGGGGCATGGCGGCAAAGTCCTTCAGGGCAGGGTGCTGGAGGACAAGGCCGGCCAGGGCCCTGTCGCCCCCGGGAACGACGTACTCAAAAAGCCCACCGCTGAAAATGCGTGCGGCCTGTTCGGCAACTGCCTCCACCAGGGCGTCCGCCTGGTTGCTCCGCCGCCGGGCGAACCGCTGCTGCGACTGTCCGCCCGCGGCCGTCCGGGACTGCACATACGTGGACCCCACCTTCGATGCGAGGACTTGCCCCTCACTGACCACCGCCACGCCGTAGCCTCCGCGCCTGGCCAGCAGCAGGCCCAGCCTCCGCGGCTGCGACGCCAGGGAGGCAAGCCGCTCAAGCGCATCCTCGCCCCGGCCCGGCCGCCCGTCGGCCGGCCAGGGAGGCTGCAGGAGGGCTTCGGCGCCGTCCGCGGCCAGGAGGCGGAGGCCGTCGTCGTCATCCCTCAGCTGATATCCGCCATGGGCCGCGCCAAACCTGTCCGCCCATCCGGCCAGCCGGCTGCCGGGAATGAATGCCGTGCGCACGGAGGCCGGCCGGGCTCCGCCGGTGGTGCGTGCGGACATGTAGCGTTCCTTTACTGGCTTGCCGGACTCCCGGGAAAATTCCGGAAGTGAACTGGAAGTAGCCTATCTATGTGGAAGATCTCTTCGGGCACGGCCGCGGCAATGATGATGACGACGACGCCTCCGTTGCCCCCGGCCGGACTGCAGTGCCCGGAGCCAACGCCTCCCCCCGGGGCCCGCTCGCCGTCCGGATGCGTCCCCGCACCCTTGACGAGGTGGTGGGCCAGCAGCACCTCCTGGGGCAGGGCTCGCCCCTGCGCCAGTTGGCCGCCGGAGCCGGTGCAGACACAACAGGCCCTGCAGGGCCTACTTCCCTTATCCTCTGGGGCCCGCCGGGCACCGGCAAAACGACCCTCGCCCACGTAATTGCCCGCGGACGGGGCAGGAAGTTCGTGGAGCTCTCCGCGATTACCGCCGGGGTCAAGGACGTGCGGCGCGTCATGGACGAGGCCCTGACGGCCCGCGACCTCTACAAGACCACCACCGTCCTGTTCCTGGACGAGATCCACCGCTTCAACAAGGCCCAGCAGGACGCCCTGCTGCCCGGGGTGGAAAACCGCTGGGTGGTGCTGGTTGCCGCCACCACAGAGAATCCATCGTTTTCCGTGGTGTCACCGCTGCTGTCCCGTTCCCTGCTGCTGACGCTCCGTCCCCTGACGGACGCTGACATTGAAGGACTGATCCAGCGCGCCGTCGCCGATCCCCGCGGGCTGAACGGGAAGGTGGGCCTCAGCGAGGAAGCACTCGACCACCTCGTACGGCTTTCCGGAGGCGATGCGCGCCGTGCCCTGACGGCCTTGGAGGCAGCCGCAGGCGTTGCGTTCGGGGATGCCGACGATGCCGGGGACGGGCCCGTCGCCGTCGAACTTAAACACACCGAGCGCGCCCTTGACGTTGCCGCCGTCCGGTACGACCGTGCGGGTGACCAGCACTATGACGTCATCAGCGCCTTCATCAAGTCCATCCGCGGCTCCGACGTCGACGCCGCCCTGCACTATTTGGCCCGCATGCTGGAGGCGGGGGAGGACCCCCGCTTCAT
Organism: Pseudarthrobacter sp. NCCP-2145; assembly: GCF_023708005.1. Taxonomy (NCBI): domain Bacteria; kingdom Bacillati; phylum Actinomycetota; class Actinomycetes; order Micrococcales; family Micrococcaceae; genus Pseudarthrobacter; species Pseudarthrobacter sp. NCCP-2145. Next base: position 2,264 of record NZ_BRCG01000001.1, read on the forward strand.
CGCCCGGCGGATTGTGATCTCAGCCGCCGAAGACGTGGGGATGGCGGATCCCACGGCGCTGCAGACGGCCGTGGCCGCGGCGCAGGCGGTGCAGCTGATCGGAATGCCTGAGGGCCGGATCATCCTGGCCGAAGCCGTGGTGCACCTGGCCACGGCCCCCAAGTCCAACGCCGCCTACATGGGCATCAACAAGGCCATTGCCGATGTCCGGGCAGGGCTGGGGAACGGCATTCCGGCCCACCTGAGGGACGCCCACTACCCGGGGTCCAAGCAGCTGGGGCACGGCCTTGGCTACAAATACGCCCACGACGCCCCGCACGGCGTGGCTGCCCAGCAATACCCGCCGGATGACCTGGTGGGGAAGGACTACTACCAGCCCACGGCCAACGGCGCCGAGCGGGACATCGCCACACGGCTGGAGCGGCTGCGCAGGATTGTCCGGGGCAAGTGACTGCCGTGGTAAGGTAGATGTTTGTCTGGCAAGGCACGGACGCACAATCTCCCCAATCTCACGTTGAGAAGGTTATGCCCTGCGCCCAGTAGCAAAAGGCAGCGGTTGGCCGATGCTCTCCAGCGTGGAGGCCAGTAACACTGACACACCGCAGATATTGGAAGGACACAAGTGGCTAACAACACTCGTGCTCGCCGTCAGGCCCGCCTCTCGCGGTCCCTCGGCATCGCTCTGACCCCCAAGGCCGCCAAGTACATGGAGCGCCGCCCGTACGGCCCCGGTGAGCATGGCCGTGCCCGCAAGAAGCAGGACTCCGACTACGCCGTACGCCTGCGCGAAAAGCAGCGTCTGCGCGCCCAGTACGGCATCCGCGAAGCACAGATGACCCGTGCCTTCGAAGAAGCCCGCCGCACCAAGGGCCTGACCGGTGAGAACCTCATCGAGCTGCTCGAAATGCGCCTTGACGCCCTGGTCCTGCGTGCCGGCTTCGCCCGCACCATCGCCCAGGCCCGCCAGCTGGTTGTGCACCGCCACATCATGGTTGACGGCGTCCGCGTTGACCGCCCGTCGTTCCGCGTCGGCGAGGGCCAGCTGGTCCACGTCCACAGCCGCAGCGAAACCATGGTTCCGCTCCAGGTTGCAGCAGCCGGCGCCCACCGCGACGTCCTGCCTGCCGTCCCGGCCTACCTGGACGTCAAGCTGGAAGCCCTCCAGGCCCGCCTGGTCCGCCGTCCCAAGCGCTCCGAGGTCCCCGTGACCTGCGAAGAGCAGCTGGTCGTCGAATTCTACGCACGCTAAATTCCAGCAGCGTATCCAAAGAAGCCCGTGGCAAGCGCCGCGGGCTTCTTTGTATGTAAGGTACTTGGGGGACATCTGCGGAATGCGCTTCATGCGCACCCGCCGGGATGCAACCGAACCACAGAATTTCGAGGAGATGAACGTCTATGTCTGGTGGCGATATTGCCGGCCTGATCGCTGCCGGGGTGTTTGCAGTCCTGGTGCTGCTGCTTGCGGTGCCCATCCTTAAGCTGGGCCGCGTCCTGGACGAGGTCCGCACCTCCATCCGGTCCCTGAGCGACGGCGCCACGCCGCTTATGGACGAAGTCACCGCCACCGTCTCCACCACCAACCAGCAGTTGAAGAAAGTGGACGGCATCTCGTCCAACGTTTCGGACGCGTCCGCCAACCTTTCCGCGCTGTCCTCCCTTGTGGCCGCCACCGTGGGGTCGCCGCTGATCAAGGTGGCAGCCTTCAGCTACGGTGTCCGTACCGCCCTGGCCGGGCGCAGGAAGCCCGCCGCCGGCCGCCGCAGCCGCTAGATTCCGGGAGAAGAGAATGAAACGATTTATCTGGATGGGAATCGGCGTGGCGATCGGAGTGATCGCTTTCCGCAAGGTGACCGAAGTGCAGGCCAGTATGCAGTCAACGCTGGGCCCGGAGGGCCTCAACCGCTCCGTGAACCGCCTGGCCGACGGCGTCTATGACTTTGCAGACGCCGTCCGCGCCGGAATGCGCGAGCGGGAAACCGACCTCCGGTCTGCCCTCGGCATCGAATCAGCGGACCTCGTCCGCCGCTGACCACCCTGCTGACCGGCACCATGAGTCGGAACCAGGCAGGCCCCAACACGTTAGAACCACAACGGCGGGCACCGTTCACCACGGGACCGCCAAGCGAAAGAACCTCCGCGACGCACAGTGCGCGGAGCAAGAAGGGTAAGTACACAGCTCATGAAGTCGCAGGAGATCACAAAGCGCTGGGTGGACTTTTTTGTCAGCAAGGGCCACACCGCGGTTCCCTCCGCATCGCTGGTCTCCAGCGACCCCTCGCTGCTGTTCACGGTTGCCGGCATGGTGCCGTTCATTCCCTACCTGACCGCCCGTGAGGAAGCACCCTACCCGCGCGCCGTCAGCGTGCAGAAGTGCATCCGTACCGGCGACATCGAGGAAGTGGGCAAGACCGCCCGCCACGGAACGTTCTTCCAGATGTGCGGCAACTTTTCCTTTGGCGACTACTTCAAGGAAGACGCCATCAAGTTCGCCTGGGAGCTGCTGACCAAGAGTGTTGACGACGGCGGCTACGGCCTGGCGCCCGAGCGGCTGTGGGTAACGGTCTACGAAGAGGACGACGAAGCCAAGGACCTCTGGCTCAAGAACACCGGTGTTCCCGCCGAGCGGATCCAGAAGATGGGCAAGTCGGACAACTACTGGCACACCGGGCAGCCCGGCCCCGCAGGACCCTGCTCCGAAATCTACTACGACCGTGGCCCCGCCTACGGCGTTGAGGGCGGCCCGCTGGCTGACGAAACCCGCTACATCGAAATCTGGAATCTTGTGTTCATGCAGTACCAGATCGAGAACGTCCGCTCGAAGGAAGACTTCGACGTCGTCGGCGAACTGCCCAAGCGGAACATCGACACCGGCCTTGGCATGGAACGCCTGGCCATGATCCTGCAGGGTGTCGAGAACATGTACGAGACGGACCAGGTCCGCCCCGTCATCGACAAGGCTGCCGAACTCTCCGGCAAGGAATACACGTCCGCCGAAACGGACGAGGACCCCCACCACACGGACGACGTCCGCATGCGTGTGGTTGCCGACCACATCCGGTCCGCCCTGATGCTGATCTCCGACGGCGTGACTCCCTCCAACGAGGGCCGCGGCTATGTCCTGCGCCGGCTCATCCGCCGTGCCGTCCGTTCCATGCGCCTCCTCGGTGTTGAACAGGCCTGCCTGCCCGAACTCCTTCCCGCCTCACGCGATGCCATGAAGGGCGTCTACCCGGTGGTGGACACGGACTTCGCCCGGATCAGCCGCATCGCATACGCCGAAGAGAAGGCTTTCCTGCGGACCATTGCCTCCGGAACCGCACGCCTTGAGGACGCCGTCAAGGAATCCAAGGCCGCCAACAAGCCACTGTCCGGTGCCGACGCGTTCGCGCTGCACGACACGTACGGTTTCCCCATCGACCTGACCCTGGAAATGGCAGAGGAGGCCGGGCTCAACGTGGACGAGGCCGCCTTCCGCAGCCTCATGCAGGAACAGCGCCAGCGCGCCCAGGCCGACGCCAAGGGCAAGAAGGGCGGCCACGCGGACCTCAGCGCCTTCCAGGACATCCTGGCCCAGGGTGAGACGGTCTTCACCGGCTACACCGAGCTCGACGGCGAGTCCCGCGTCCGCGGAATCCTCACCGGCGGCCGTGCGGTCCAGCAGGCCTCCACCGGCGATGAAATCGAGCTGGTGCTCTCCGAAACGCCCTTCTACGCCGAAGCAGGCGGCCAGGCCGCGGACACCGGCCTGATCACCGGCGACGGGTTCGTTGTCGAGGTGCTCGACGTCCAGCGCCCCCTGAAGGGCCTGAGCGTCCACAAGGCGATCGTCCGCGAAGGCGAAATCGGGGCCGACTCGCTGGTCCGTGCCGCCGTCGACCGCGAACGCCGCCACGCCGCTGAACAAGCGCACACCGGCACGCACATCGTGCACGCCGCGCTCCACCAGATCCTCGGCCCCGAGGCCACCCAGCGCGGCTCCTACAACAAGGCCGGCTACCTGCGCTTCGACTTCGCCTGGGGCGAGGGGCTGAGCACGGCGACGCGGTCCGAGATCGAGGAAGTCTCCAACCTGGCCATCCGGAACAACTTCCGCGTGGAAACCAAGGTCATGGGCCTGGCCGAGGCCAAGGCCCTGGGCGCCATGGCGCTCTTTGGCGAGAACTACGGCAGCGAAGTCCGGGTCGTTGAGATCGACGGCGCCTGGTCGCGCGAGCTTTGCGGCGGCACCCATGTTGCCAACACGTCCCTGATTGGCAGCCTTTCCCTGCTGGGCGAGCAGTCCGTCGGGTCCGGAAACCGCCGTGTGGAAGCTTTCGTGGGCATGGACGCGTTCCGCCACCTGGCGGCCGAACGCGCCCTGGTCACCGAGCTCACCGACATGCTGAAGGTCCCCTCCGGCCAGCTCGCGGACCGGATCGCCGCCACGCTGGCAAAGCTCAAGGCGACAGAGAAGGAACTGGACCGCCTCCGCAAGGAGCAGCTGGCTGGCGCTGCGGCCCAGCTGGTCAGCAGCGCCAAGGACGCCTCCGGCGTCAGTGTCATCGCCCATGACGCAGGGCAGGTCAGCGGCGCTGACGACCTGCGCGGCCTTGCCCTGGACCTCCGGAACCGCCTCGGCTCCGCACCCGCGGCCGTGGCAGTGGCAGGCGTCGCCAACGACCGTCCCGTCATCCTGGTGGCCACCAACGAGGCCGCCCGTGAAGCGGGGGTCAAGGCAGGAGCCCTGGTGCGCCTCGCCGCAGGGATCCTTGGCGGTGGCGGCGGCGGAAAGGACGACGTCGCCCAGGGCGGCGGAACCGACGCCGGCCAGGTAGGCCAGGCCCTCTCTGCCGTCGTCGACGCCATTTCGCGGCGCTAATCCTCCGATGACCGATCCTGCTGCTGCCGGCGACTACCCCCAGGGCATCAAACTGGGGGTGGACGTCGGCACCGTCCGGGTAGGGGTTGCCATCTGCGACCGCGATTCCATCCTGGCGACGCCCTACAAGACACTGGACCGCAACGCCAGGAAAAACTCAGACGTCCGGGTCATTGCCAACCTGGTCCAGGAACTCGGCGCTGTGCAGGTATTCGTAGGCCTGCCACGCACCATGAAGGGTGAAGAACGTGCCTCTGCCATGATGGCCACGGACTACGCCCGCCTGCTGGTTGGCGAACTCTCTGCCCGGAACCTGGCGGTGCCGGTGAACCTGGTGGATGAACGGCTCAGCAGTGTCAGCGCCCACCGGAGCCTGCACGAAGCTGGCATGAGCAGCAGGAACCACCGTAAAGTAGTTGATCAGGTCGCGGCGGCAGGTATCCTTCAGCACGCCATCGACATGCAGAAAGCCAGGGGAGCGGACGTCGGCTCACGCGTGACGGCGCCACCCCCTTCCGTGGACATGGGAGGCAGCGGGCCGGAAACGGTGCCCGCCACGCCCGGCGATACGGACCGATCTTCAGATAATGGAAGGCACCAGTGAGCCCTGCCAACATTGACGACTCTTCCAGCCCTCTGGACCCGGGGGCAGGAAGGCCGCTGACCCGCAAGGAACTCCGTGCGAGGGAAAAGACCCTCAACACCGGAGGTCACGATGCCGTTCCGGAACAGGCATACGAGACCGGCCACGACATTCCACCCCTGCCCGCGGAACCCCCCGCGGCCGCAGAAGCAGACCCCCGGCGTCAGGATGAAGCATTGCGTGAAGACCAGGCACCGCAGGACCGGGTGGAAGAGCCCGTGATTCCGGCTGCTCCTGCCGCCCCGCCGTCCATCCAGGACGATCGCCAGGAGCCCGCCCAGCACGATTCCTGGGAGCCGGCCCTTGCAGGGCACCAGCACGCGGCAGGCGTGCACTACAGCGACGAACCCCACTACGAAGAACCCGGCTACGCCGACGGGCACGGCTACGCGGCCGGCGTCCACCAGCACGATGGACCCTTTGACGGGACGCACTATGCGGACGGGCACGATGGGACCCACTACGAAGAGGGGCACGACGACGGTGCGCACCACCACGAACTGCTTCCCGCCTCAGCCGCAGCAACCGTAGTGGCCAAGCCCTCGAAGAAGGTGCGCCGGCGCCGGCGGCTCCTGGCGCTTTTCCTGACCCTCGCCGTCTTCGTCACGGCTGTCGCCGTCGGAGCGCAGTTCCTCAAGCCGCTGCTGGGCAGCGACAAGCCCGGCGACTTTCCGGGACCCGGTTCGGGCGAAGTGGTTGTCACCGTCGAAAACGGTGAAGGCACCCGCTCCGTGGCCTCAAAGCTCGAAAACGAGGGGGTGGTGGCCAACGCCGACACGTTCCTCCAGAGCTTCAGCGCCTCCGGCGGCATTCTTTCCCCGGGTGACTACACGTTCAAGTCGGAGATGAAGAACTCCGACGCCGTGAACGTCCTCCTGGGCAAGGACCAGACCAAGGTCATCTACTTCGCCCTCAGCGCCGGACTTCGCATCGGTGAGTCTTTGCAGGCGATCTCGCAGGGGTCCGGAATTTCCTTCCAGGACCTGCAGGCCCTCAGCAACGAGCCGGCCCAGTTCGGGCTTCCGGCCAACGCCAAGAACCTTGAGGGGTACCTGGCCCCGGGGGAGCACCGCTTCCCCCTTGGCACTCCGGCAAAGGACATCCTCCAGTCCCTGGTCAAGATCACAACTGACGAACTTGTGTCGCAGGGCATCACGGACCCGGCCAAGCAGTACGAGGCCGTGATCGTCGCCAGCATCGTCCAGGCCGAGGGCGGCCAGGCGGAGTACGGGGACGTGGCAGGTGCCATCTACAACCGGCTCAAGCCCAACGACCAGACCGGAGGCTTCCTGCAGGTGGATTCGGCCGTGACCTACGGCCTGGGCACCAAGAGCTACAACTTCACTGACGAACAGCGCCAGGACAAGTCCAACCCGTACAACACCTATGCAAATCCGGGCCTTCCGCCCGGACCCATCGGCTCCCCGGGAAAGACTGCGATTGACGCTGCCGCCAGGCCCAAGACGAACGACTACCTGTACTGGGTGACCATCAACCTGGACACCAAGGAGACCAAGTTCTCCCGGACGCTCGCCGAGCACAATGCCTACGTGGAGCAGTACAACGCCTGGTGCACGGCCAACGTCGGACGTTGCACGTGAGCCTTCGGGCTGCCGTCCTGGGCCATCCGATAAGCCACTCGAAGTCGCCGGCCCTGCACCTGGCTGCCTACGGTCAGCTGGGGATCGGGATCAGCTACACGGCAATCGACGTCACGGAAGAGCTGCTGCCGTCCCTGATGGGGCAGATCCGGGATCAGCCGGGCTGGCGCGGCCTCTCGGTCACCATGCCGTTGAAGACGGCGATGCTTGGGCAGGTGGACGAAGTCCGCGGCGTGGCCAGGACCCTGGGCGTCGTCAACACCGTCTCGTTTGAGGAGCACGGCGGCGTCCGGCGCACCATTGGCTCCAACACCGACGTTGCCGGGATCGTCAAGGCGCTGCAGCACGCGGGCGCCGGCGCGGCCCCGGACGCCGTGATCCTCGGGGGAGGGGGAACGGCGGCCTCGGCCGTCGCGGCCCTCAATGACCTCGGGGCCGGCCGGGCCAGGGTCTTCGTCCGGGATACGTCCCGGACCGCCGAGGTCCGCGCCGCTGCGGAAAGCCTGGACATCGCCTTGGAGATCCGCACCCTTGCGGAAGCCGCCCGTCCCACCGCAGCGGCCGACGTCGTGATTTCCACCCTGCCGCCGCGGGCAGCGGACGGACTGGCGGCTGAACTGGCTTCCCTCAAGACCAGCCTGCCCGGCGTCCTGCTGGACGTTGCCTATGATCCGTGGCCCAGCCTGCTGGCCTCCGTGTGGCAGGCCGGGGGCGGAAGCGTGGTGCCCGGACTGGAAATGCTCCTGTACCAGGCCGTGGAGCAGGTGCGCCTTTTCACCCGCCGGGACGAAGAAGTTAACGCAGCTGTCATAGATGTGATGTGTGACGCAGTCGGCCTTCCCCGACGGGCGTTGTGACCGCCATACATGGCAGGATGGAAATTATGTTGCGTTGGTTGACTGCCGGTGAATCCCATGGTCCGGCTCTGATGGGAATTATTGAAGGCGTCCCCGCCGGTGTGGAGATCACCAGCGGGCATATCGCAGACTCGTTGGCCCGACGCCGCCTTGGCTACGGACGCGGAGCACGGATGAAGTTCGAGCAGGACGTTGTGACCATTCTGGGCGGTGTCCGCCACGGCCTGACGCAGGGCGGACCCGTGGCCATCCAGGTGGGAAACACCGAATGGCCCAAGTGGGAGCAGATCATGTCCGCGGACCCGGTGGATCCGGAAGTTCTCGCGGACCAGGCCCGGAACGCGCCGTTGACCCGTCCCCGTCCCGGGCACGCCGACTTCACCGGCATGCAGAAATACGGCTTTGACGAGGCCCGCCCCGTCCTGGAGCGGGCCAGCGCGCGCGAAACAGCAACCCGGGTGGCCATGGGCACCGTGGCTGCGCAGTTCCTCAAGCACCTCGGCATCGAGCTGGTCAGCCACACCGTCAGCATCGCCAGCGTCACGGTTCCCGAAGGACGTCCGCTGCCCGTGCCGTCCGACGTCATTGCGCTTGATGCCGACCCCCTGCGCTGCTTCGACCGGGAAACCTCGGACGCCATGGTGGCGGAGGTTGATGCGGCGCACAAGGAAGGCGAAACCCTGGGCGGCGTGGTGGAGGTCCTTGCCTATGGGCTTCCGCCGGGACTGGGCAGCTACGTTCACTGGGACCGGCGGCTTGATTCCCGCCTTGCAGCGGCCCTGATGGGCATCCAGGCCATCAAGGGCGTGGAAGTCGGCGACGGCTTCCTGACCGCGTCGCGCCGCGGCTCCGCAGCCCACGACGAAATCGTCAGGGACGGCGACGGCCGGATCGTCCGTACCAGCAACCGTGCCGGCGGAATCGAAGGCGGCATGAGCATCGGCGACGTCCTGCGTGTCCGCGCCGCCATGAAGCCCATCGCCACCGTACCGCGCGCCCTGAAGACCATCGACGTCAGCACGGGGGAGCCCGCGAAGGCACACCACCAGCGGTCGGACGTGTGTGCCGTTCCGGCTGCCGGGGTTGTGGCCGAAGCCATGGTGGCCCTGGTGCTGGCCGAGGCCGTCACCGAGAAGTTCGGCGGCGATTCGGTGGCCGAAACCGCACGCAACATCAAGGGTTACCTGGACAACATCCCGGCGTCCCTGGACTCGATCGGCCAGTAAGTGCCCCATCGCAGCAAAACCGGACCCGCAGGGCGGCCCATCGTCCTGATCGGGCCGATGGCGGTCGGAAAATCGGCCATAGGGCAGCAGCTGGCGCTCCAGCTCGGAGTTCCCTTCGTGGACACGGACGCTGTTATCGTTGCAGGGCACGGATCCATTGCGGATATCTTTGCTGGCCGCGGAGAGCACGCGTTCCGTGAGATCGAAGCCCGGACAGTGGCCGCCGTCGTCGAAGCCGCAGACGATACGGTCTCCGTCATCTCCCTTGGCGGCGGGGCGGTGCTGGATTCCGGAACGCAGCAGTTGATCAGCCGCTGCACCGTTGTCTACCTCGAATGCGACGCGCAAACCGTCGCCGGCCGCATTGCCCGCAACTCCGGGCGCCCGCTGCTGGCAGGGGACGCAATGGGCCGCTGGACGGCCATGTTCGCCACCCGCAAGCCGGTCTATGAGCGGCTTGCAGACATCACCCTGGACGTGCGCCACGGCTCGGTTTCCGAGCTGGGCGGCCGGCTCGAAGCAGCACTGCGCGATTACGCAGCTGCCAAACAGGAAGTTGAAAAGTGAGCACCCAATCAACAGTCATCAGCGTCACCGGCGGCTCCGCCGCGGAGCACTACGACGTCGTCGTCGGCCGGGGGCTGCTCGGTGACCTGCCCGGATTACTGGGGGAGCGCGTCCGCCGCGTGCTCGTCATCCATCCGCGTGCGCTGCGGCTGACCGGTGACACAGTCCGCGACGAACTCGCCGCAGCCGGATTCACCTCCCTGACCGCGGAAATCCCGGACGCCGAAGAAGGCAAGCACATCCAGGTGGCCGCCTTCTGCTGGCAGGTCCTTGGCCAGAACGACTTCACCCGTTCCGACGCCATTGTGGCCGTCGGGGGAGGCGCGGTAACCGACCTCGCCGGTTTCGTCGCCGCCACCTGGCTGCGCGGCGTCAAGGTCATCCACATGCCCACCAGCCTGCTCGGCATGGTGGACGCGTCCGTGGGCGGGAAGACCGGAATCAACACTGCCGAGGGCAAGAACCTCGTAGGCGCCTTCCACCCGCCGGCCGCGGTACTGGCTGATTTGGACACCCTGGAAACGCTGCCGCGGAACGAAATGATCTCCGGCATGGCGGAAGTCATCAAGTGCGGGTTCATCGCTGATCCAGCCATCCTCGACCTCGTCGAAAAGGACCCTGCGACAGTGGCGGATCCCCAGTCCGCCGTCCTCCGGGAACTGATCGAACGTGCCATCGCCGTCAAGGCCAAGGTGGTCTCCGAGGACCTGAAGGAATCCGGGCTGCGGGAAATCCTGAACTACGGGCACACCCTGGGCCACGCCATCGAACTGGTTGAGCGGTACTCATGGCGCCACGGCGCGGCCGTTTCGGTGGGCATGATGTTTGCCGCCGAACTGGCCCGCAGCGTAGGGCGCCTCAGCGATGCCGACGCCGACCGGCACCGGAGCATCCTTGAGAGCCTGGGGCTTCCGGTGACGTACCGGCGGGACCGCTGGCAGGGGCTGTTGGACGGCATGCGCCGGGACAAGAAGTCCCGCGGCGACCTGCTGCGGTTCGTCGTCCTGGACGGCGTGGCCAAGCCGGGGATCCTCGATGTCCCCGACACCTCGCTGCTGTTTGCGGCCTACCAGGAAATTGCGTCCTGATGCAGGGCGACATGAGAGGAACAGCGGACTGGCCGGACGCGGGTTTCCCGGGCATCCGGATCAACCCTGAATCGCTGCTTCCGGAAATTGTGAACCAGGATGTCTGCCGCGAGGCGCTGGCGGTATCCACGGACCCTGCCGACCACATCTTCGTGCTCCTGGTGGAAGGACATGCGTCCGAGGCTGCTGAACTGCTCGCAGAAGCCCGTTTCAAGGATCCGGAATCCTTCCGGCTGCGCACCTTCGAGGCCGAAGTCCTTCGCGTCTCCAACCGGCTGGACCGGGCCGTCGAGCTGTTCCGCCAGCTCCTGGCCGAGGTTCAGGGCACACCGCGCGAGGCCCTCGTGTGGCAGTTCCTGGGCAAGACCCAATACAGCGCCGGGCAGATGTCCGCAGCAGTCGAATCCTTTGCACGCGCACTGGACCTCCGGGTGGCACAGTCCGCCGATGCTGCCCAGATCTACTCGTCCACAGTGGCGCTGCAGCGCGCACGGGACGTGCTGGAACTCGCCTGCTGACCCTGCCTGGGGCGGGGCTGAAGGACGCCTGTGGCCAAGCTGGAGGGCGGGGCCGAAAGGTGCCCGGAATTTACCGGTAGAATAGTTCTTGAATTTTTAACCACCCGATTTTTGACAAACACGCGCTGGCAGTCCGTTGAGCCTGTCCGCCCGGCATACAACGTCTGACAACGCGACCAGACAGAGAAACCAGAGGAAACAGTGGCAACCACTAACGACATCAAGAACGGAACGGTCCTGAAGCTTGAGGGCCAGCTCTGGAACATCATCGAATTCCAGCACGTCAAGCCTGGCAAGGGCGGTGCGTTCGTCCGCACCAAGATGCGCAACGTGATGTCCGGCAAGGTCGTGGACAAGACGTTCAACGCCGGGCTCAAGATCGAAACCGCCACCGTGGACCGCCGCGACTACCAGTACCTGTACCAGGACGGTGCGGACTTCGTGTTCATGGACACCTCCGACTACGACCAGATCACTGTCTCCGGCGCGACCGTGGGCGACGCCACGAACTTCATGCTGGAGAACCAGATGGTGAACATCGCCATCCACGAGGGCACTCCGCTGTACATTGAACTGCCCCCGAGCGTTGTCCTCGAAATCACCTACACCGAGCCGGGCCTGCAGGGCGACCGCTCCTCTGCCGGCACCAAGCCCGCCACCCTGGAAACGGGCTACGAGATCCAGGTCCCGCTGTTCATCGAAAACAACACCAAGGTCAAGGTGGACACCCGCGATGGCAGCTACCTGGGCCGGGTCACCGAGTAGTGAGCGCCCGCGGTAAAGCCCGTAACAGGGCACTTGATGTTCTCTTCGAAGCCGAGCAGCGCTCGGTTTCGGCTTTTGACGTGATCCGCTCGCGGCGCGAAAAGACTGACCAGGTGGTCAACCCCTACACCATCGAAATCGTGGAGGGCGTTGTCTCCCACCAGGCAGCCATCGACGAGTTCCTGGAGACGTACTCCCAGGGCTGGAGCCTGGAGCGGATGCCCTCCGTGGACCGCATCATCCTGCGCATCGGCACGTGGGAGCTCCTGTACAACGACGACGTTCCGGACGGCGTCGCGGTCAGTGAAGCTGTGGCGCTGGCGAAGACCCTGTCCACCGACGAATCGCCGCAGTTCATCAACGGCCTGCTGGGCCGCCTGCAGCAGCTGAAGCCGTCGCTGCTCGCCTGAGCATCAGCAAGAAACAGCACCACACAGCAACAGCAGGAAGGACCGGCCGCCACGGGATGTGGAGGCCGGTCCTTCTGGTATTCAGGCCCGCATGGCAGGGGCCGCGGTGTGTTCAGTGTGCGACGGCGGCCCGCAAGGCCAGGATGCGCTGCAGCTGCTGCCGCTCCTCAGCCTGGTGCAGCTGCACGTCACGCCCGCTCAGGATCCGTTGGCGCGTGTTGGCCAGCCGGGTGGCTGCCTTCAGGAATTCCCTCATCTGCCGTTTCCTGCCGTAGCTCCCAGCCCAGTTCAGGGCAGTGCGCCGGCCGCCCAGGGTGGCCATCAGCTCCACCTCGGCCGGCGTGAACCAGCCGGCGGCCGAGTACTCCAGCAGGCGCTGCCGGGTCAGGCGTTTCTCCGCCACCCGCAACAGGATGATGCCGCCCACGGCGAGGAAAAAGATGGGCACCTGGACCATGAGGTATTCCGCCAGGAAGCCCTGCCCCATGCTGTTCCAGCGGTTGTGCAGGAACATGGCCGGCAGCAGCCCCACAAAGAAGGCTGCCACCGAGGCACCTGCATGCCAGCGCCGGGCGGCGAACCCCATCACCAGGCCCGTGGTGCCGGTGAAGATGGCGTGCGCAAAGGGCGACATGACGCCGCGGAGGAAGAAGACCTGGGCAAAGTCGCCGGCGGGATCCGCGGACTCCGCTATGGCCCGGCCGAAATACAGGATGTTCTCCGTGAATGCGAAACCCCCTGCGATGGTGAACGCGAACACCACGCCATCCACCGGTCCGTCAAAGTGCTTCCTTGCCATGAGGAGGAGTATCAGCAGTCCCAGGGACTTTGCGAACTCCTCCACGATGGGCGCCTGCACCGTGGCCATGTAGGCCTGAAGGTCGGCCTCGTCGGAAAATTGGAACGCCAGGACAAAAAACGGCTGGATGAGCAGGGTTACTGCGATGGATACCGCGGAGCCCCAGGTAAAAGCGAAGAAGAGGAGCCGCTTCGGTTCAGGTTCCCATTTGTCGATGATGTGCACGGCCAGGAGAACAACCGAGAGCGGAACCAGGGACGCGAGGAATCCCACCAGGAACCCGGCCGGCCCGGTGTTTGACAGCAGGAACGGGATCACCAGGAACAGGCTGAGGAAGGCGAGGGTGCCTCCGGCGACGGTCAACCCCACCAGCCCGCTCCGGGACCGGGCGGGCTTCGTCACGGCTCCCTGGACCTGCGGCGGCACCACCGCGTCCACTGGCCTGCCGACGTGTCCCGGTGCCGGACGGTAGTTGCCGGGCTCCACGTGTCCCATCCAGCTCGGGTTTGCTTCTCCCGGGAGCGGCGCAGTTCCCCGCAGCCGGGGATCGTCGGGTGGCCCGGAGGCAGGGAGTCGCGGATTCGTCGGCATAACGACAGCCTAGGTGCGGGCCGCCGCGCCTCCAAGGACAGCACGCCCGGCGGCTGCAGTGTGATGAGCACCGCCTCTTCCCGGCACGGCCTCCCGGAAACCCGTGTGGTAATTTTGAACCGCACATGATCCTTTTTTAATTCCGTCCTGTGAGGCGGGGAAAGGGGAGACGAGCGTTGACTTCTGTCACCAGCGCACCGGTTCCAGCCAGGGTTGTCCTCAGCCAGACGGACATCGACCGGGCACTCACTCGTATCGCCCATGAGATCCTTGAAGCCAACAAGGGATCGCAGGACCTCGTCCTGCTGGGCATCCCGCGCCGCGGTTACCCGCTGGCATTGCGCCTTGCCGAAAAAATTGCCGCAGCGGACAGCACCGTTGACGCCGCCGCCATTGTTGGCCAGCTGGATGTCACGATGTTCCGCGATGACCTCTCCCACCAGGGGACAAGGCCCCCGTACCCCACCAAGCTGCCCCGGACGGGCATCGACAACAAGGTGGTTGTCCTCATTGACGACGTCCTGTACTCCGGCCGCACCATCCGCGCCGCCCTTGACGCGCTCGTCGACCTTGGCCGTCCGCGCATCGTCCGGCTCGCCGTGCTGATCGACCGCGGCCACCGCGAACTTCCCATCCGTGCCGACCACGTGGGCAAGAACCTGCCGACATCATCAGCGGAAAAGGTCCGGGTCCGGCTGGCTGAGACCGACACCGCCCCTGGCGGCACGCCGGTCAACGAGGTTGTCATCGAGGGCCGTTCATGAAGCACCTGCTTTCCACCGAAAACCTCAGCCTCGCCAATGCAATCCGTATCCTGGACACCGCCGAGGAGATGGCAGCAGTAGGCGACCGCGAGGTCAAGAAGCTCCCGGCGCTCCGCGGCCGGACCGTGGTGAACCTCTTCTTCGAGGACTCCACCCGCACCCGGATCTCCTTCGAAGCCGCCGCCAAGCGGCTCAGTGCCGATGTCATCAACTTCGCGGCCAAAGGCTCCTCGGTGTCCAAGGGTGAGTCCCTGAAGGACACCGCCCAGACGCTGTCCGCCATGGGAGCGGACGCCGTCGTCATCCGTCACTGGGCCTCCGGCGCACCGCACCGCCTCGCGGCCACTGACTGGATTGACGCTGCCGTGATCAACGCCGGGGACGGCACCCACGAACACCCCACCCAGGCCCTTCTGGATGCGTTCACCATGCGCCGGCACTGGGCTCGCCTGGCCGGCACCGGTTCCGAAGGCGCGGACCTCAAGGGCATGCGGGTTGCGATCGCCGGGGACGTCCTGCACTCCAGGGTTGCGCGTTCCAACGTCTGGCTGCTCCGTACGCTCGGGGCGGAAGTGACCCTGGTGGCGCCGCCCACGCTGCTGCCCATCGGCGTCGAAAAGTGGCCGTGCAAGGTCAGCTACGACATGGACGACACCCTTGAGCAGGGCGTCGACGCCGTGATGATGCTGCGTGTCCAGGGCGAACGCATGAATGCATCCTTCTTCCCCAGCACCCGTGAGTACTCCCGGCGGTGGGGATTCGATGACAACCGCCTGAAAGCCCTGGACACGCTGGGCATGAAGGACACCATCATCATGCATCCCGGCCCCATGAACCGTGGCCTGGAAATTTCCGCGGCTGCCGCCGACTCGCCCCGATCCACCGTGCTGGCCCAGGTCCGTAACGGCGTCTCGGTGCGGATGGCCGCCCTGTACCTGCTGCTTTCGGGGGACACCCGGGAACCAGCCGCCACCCCCACCCTGGCGTACGCCGGCACCCATTCCACCAAGGAGAGCAACTGATGGCAGCCAACACCGGAACCTACCTGATCCGCGGTGCCTCGATCCTGGGCGGCGAACCGGCGGATCTGCTGATCCGCGACGGCGTCATCGCCGAAACCGGAACCGGCCTTAGCGCCGAAGGCAGGGCCGACGACGTGACCGTCATCGATGCTGCCGGCCTGGTCGCCCTGCCCGGCATGGTGGACGTGCACACGCACCTCCGCGAACCCGGCCGCGAGGACGCCGAAACCGTGGAGACGGGTACCCGCGCAGCGGCCCTGGGCGGGTACACCGCCGTGCATGCCATGGCCAACAGCACGCCCGTGGCAGACACCGCGGGCGTTGTGGAGCAGGTCTACACCCTCGGCCGGGCAGCCGGCTGGGTGGACGTGCGGCCGGTGGGTGCGGTCACCGTGGGCCTGGCGGGCGAGCAGCTGGCCGAGCTGGGGGCCATGGCCGATTCCCGCGCACGCGTCCGCATGTTCTCCGACGACGGCATCTGCGTCCACGATCCCGTACTGATGCGCCGTGCGCTGGAGTACGTCAAGGCGTTCGACGGCGTGGTGGCCCAGCACGCGCAGGAGCCGCGCCTGACCGCCGGCGCCCAGATGAACGAGGGGGAGGTGTCCGCGGTACTTGGCCTCGCCGGCTGGCCCGCCGTTGCCGAGGAAAGCATTATTGCCCGCGACGTCCTGCTGGCGCAGCACGTCGGCTCCCGGCTGCATGTCTGCCACGTCTCCACCGCCGGCTCCGTGGAAATCATCCGCTGGGCCAAGGAGCGGGGGATCAACGTCACGGCCGAGGTGACGCCGCACCACCTGCTGCTGACCGACGACCTGGTCCGCAGCTACGACCCCGTCTTCAAGGTGAATCCGCCGCTGCGCACCGACGCCGACGTCCAGGCGCTGCGCGCAGGCCTGGCGGACGGCACCATCGACGTCGTTGGTACGGACCACGCACCGCACCCCAGCGAGCACAAGGAGTGCG
This sequence comes from Pseudarthrobacter sp. NCCP-2145, assembly GCF_023708005.1. NCBI lineage: Bacteria > Bacillati > Actinomycetota > Actinomycetes > Micrococcales > Micrococcaceae > Pseudarthrobacter > Pseudarthrobacter sp. NCCP-2145. The sequence continues at coordinate 18,939 of NZ_BRCG01000001.1, forward strand.
AGTGGGCGCAGGCAGCCATGGGCATGACGGGCCTGGAAACCGCCCTTTCCGTGGTCCAGCACACCATGATCGAAACGGGCCTCATGACGTGGGCGGACTTCGCCCGCGTCACCTCCACCGCTGCGGCGAAGATCGGCCGGCTGGCTGACCAGGGCCGCCCGCTGGAAGCGGGGGAGCCCGCAAACGTCATCCTGGTGGACCCCGCTGCCCGCTGGACTGTTGATCCGTTCCGCATGGCCACCATGGGCCGGAATTCGCCGTTCAAGGGCAGGGAACTGCCCGGCAAGGTGGTGGCCACGTTCTTCAAGGGGCACCCCACTGTCCTTGACGGTGAACTCAACACGCCGTACCCCTACGCCGACGCAACCGCAGGCGTCGCCTGATGGACAAAATCCTTCCGGGACTGGCCATGCTGGCGGTCATCGCCGTCGTCTTCGTCCTCCTCGCCATCGGCTGGCGCAGCAGGCTCCGCCGCCAGTCCGACGTCGGCCTGCTGCCTGCCGTGCCCGCCGAACCTGGCAAGCCTATCGCCGGTGCCGAAGGGCAGTACGTGGCCACCACCACCGCCGGCGACTGGCTTGACCGGATCGCCGTCCACGGCCTGGGCATCAGGACCACTTCGACCCTCGAGGTGTATCCGCACGGCGTCCTTTTCGACCGGTCGGGCGCTCCGGCCCTCTACATCCCGGCCGCATCACTTACCGGCGTCCGGCAGGACAGCGGCATGGCAGGTAAGTTCGTGGAAAAGGACGGACTCCTGGTCCTGTCCTGGGTACACGGCAGCCACGAACTGGACTCCGGCTTCCGCACCCGCCGTGCGGCGGACAAGGACCGGCTCTTCGAAGCACTTCAGGAATTGATTTCTTCAGCCCCGGCGGCTGACGCCAACAGTGGAAAGTAAGACAGTGACAACAAACACAGCAGTAAACGCCCCGGTTTCCGCTCCAGCTGCGCTGGTCCTTGAAGACGGCCGCATTTTCCGCGGAAGCAGCTACGGCGCCACCGGAACCGCCCTCGGAGAAGCGGTCTTCGCCACCGGCATGACCGGCTACCAGGAAACCATCACCGACCCCTCCTACGCACGCCAGCTCGTGGTGCAGACGGCGCCGCACATCGGTAACACCGGCGTGAACAGCGAGGACGCCGAGTCCCGCCGTATCTGGGTTGCGGGCTACATTGTCCGCGACGCCGCCCGCCGCCCCTCCAACTGGCGCTCCGAGCGTTCACTGGATGAGGAACTGGTGGAGCAGGGAATCGTCGGGATCCAGGGCGTGGATACCCGTGCGATCACCCGGCACCTGCGCGAGCACAAGACCATGCGCGCCGGCATCTTCTCCGGGGAGGCCGCCCAGGCCACGGACAAGGAACTGGTGGACGCCGTCCTGGCCAGCGCCCCCATGGAGGGCTCCCGGCTGGCCGAGGAAGTCAGCGTTGACGAGGCCTACGTCGTGGAGCCGAAGGACCATGGCTGGGAAGGCGACCCCCGGTTCACCATCGCGGCGATCGACCTTGGCATCAAGGCCATGACTCCGGTCCGCTTCGCCGAGCGCGGCGTCCGCGTCCACGTGCTGCCCGCCACCGCCACGCTGGAGGATGTGAAGGCCGTCAACCCCGATGGCTTCTTTATGTCCAACGGCCCCGGCGACCCCGCCACGGCAGATGCCCAGGTCAAGCTGCTCCGCTCCGTCCTGGACGAAAAGCTGCCTTACTTCGGCATCTGCTTCGGCAACCAGATCCTGGGCCGCGCACTGGGCTTCGGCACCTACAAGCTGCGTTACGGCCACCGCGGCATCAACCAGCCCGTCATGGACCGCCGCACCGGCAAGGTGGAGATCACCTCCCAGAACCACGGCTTTGCCGTGGACGCACCGCTCGACGGCGCCACGCAGGCTCCGGAGGAACGGTACGGCCGCGTGGAGGTCAGCCACGTCAGCCTGAACGACGACGTCGTGGAAGGGCTCGCCTGCCTGGACATCCCCGCTTTCTCCGTGCAATACCACCCCGAGGCCGCGGCCGGCCCGCACGACGCCGCCTACCTGTTCGACCGCTTCATCGAGCTGATGGAGGGCACCCGGGACGGCAGGACAGCGAACCTGTCCAAGGAGCCCGTGGACGCCGCGCACCCAGCCGGCGCGGCAACGCCGAATCATTCCGACAACAAGACTGAGGACAAGAAGTAATGCCGAAACGTACAGATCTCAAGAGCGTCCTCGTCATTGGTTCCGGCCCGATCGTTATCGGCCAGGCCGCCGAGTTCGACTACTCCGGGACCCAGGCGCTGCGCGTCCTCAAGGAGGAAGGCCTGCGGGTCATCCTGGTCAACTCCAACCCGGCCACCATCATGACCGACCCCGAGTTTGCCGACGCCACCTACATCGAACCCATCACCCCCGAGGTTGTGGAGAAGATCATCGCCAAGGAACGCCCGGACGCCGTCCTGCCCACCCTGGGCGGACAGACCGCGCTGAACACCGCCATCGCCCTGGACAAGAACGGTGTGCTTGAGAAGTACAACGTTGAACTCATCGGCGCCAACATCGCCGCCATTGAGCTCGGGGAGGACCGCGAAAAGTTCAAGGGCGTGGTGGAGCGCTGCGGCGCCGAGTCCGCCCGCAGCCACATCATCCACACCATGGACGAGGCATTGAAAGCCGCCGAGGACCTCGGCTACCCCATGGTGGTCCGGCCCTCCTTCACCATGGGCGGCCTGGGCTCCGGCCTCGCCTACAACGAGGACGACCTCCGCCGCATCGTTGGACAGGGCCTGCAGTACAGCCCCACCAGCGAGGTGCTGCTCGAAGAGAGCATCCTCGGCTGGAAGGAATACGAGCTCGAGATGATGCGGGACAAGAACGACAACGTCGTGGTGGTCTGCTCCATCGAGAACTTCGATCCAGTAGGCGTCCACACCGGCGACTCCATCACGGTGGCACCGGCCCTCACCCTCACCGACCGCGAGTACCAGCGACTGCGCGACATCTCCATCGCCGTCATCCGTGAAGTGGGCGTGGACACCGGCGGCTGCAACATCCAGTTCGCCATCGACCCCGCCACCGGCCGCGTGGTGGTCATCGAAATGAACCCCCGCGTCTCCCGCTCCTCGGCGCTGGCGTCCAAGGCCACCGGCTTTGCCATCGCCAAGATCGCCACCAAGCTCTCGCTGGGCTACACGCTGGACGAGATCCCCAACGACATCACGCAGAAGACCCCGGCGTCCTTCGAACCCACCCTGGACTACGTTGTGGTCAAGGTTCCGCGGTTCGCGTTCGAGAAGTTCCCGGCTGCTGACAACACGCTGACCACCACCATGAAGTCGGTGGGTGAGGCCATGGCCATGGGCCGCAACTTCACCGAAGCCCTGCAGAAGGCCCTGCGCTCCCTCGAACAGAAGGGCTCGCAGCTGGACTTCAGCTCCGTCCCCGAATGGGAGGTGCCGGAGCTCATCGAGAAGGCGAAGCGCCCCACCACGGAACGCCTGCACCAGGTCCAGCGCGCACTCCTGGGCGGCGCCAGCGTGGAGGACCTCTTCGAGGCCACCAAGATCGATCCCTGGTTCCTTGACCAGCTCCAGCTGCTCAATGAGATCTCCCGCGAAATCCGCCAGGCCGGTGCGCTGACGGCTGAGATGCTGAAGCGCGCCAAGCGCCACGGCTTCTCCGACGAGCAGATCGGCGCGCTCACGCACAACTCCGAAGCCGTGGTCCGCGGCGTCCGCCAGGCACTGGGCATCCGCCCCGTCTACAAGACCGTGGATACCTGCGCGGCGGAATTCGCCGCCTACACGCCGTACCACTACTCGGCGTACGACGAGGAGGACGAGGTTGCGCTGCACTCCAAGCCGTCCATCCTGATCCTCGGCTCCGGCCCCAACCGGATCGGCCAGGGCATCGAGTTCGACTACTCCTGCGTCCACGCCTCCATGGCGCTGCGCAAGGCCGGGTACGAGACGGTGATGGTCAACTGCAACCCGGAGACCGTCTCCACCGACTACGACATCTCCACCCGCCTCTACTTCGAGCCGCTGACGCTCGAGGACGTACTGGAGGTCATCGCGGCGGAGGAACGCACCGGCGGCGTCATGGGCGTCTTTGTGCAGCTCGGCGGCCAGACCCCGCTCAAGCTGGCCCAGCAGCTGGCAGATGCCGGTGTCCCCATCCTCGGAACGTCCCCGGAGGCCATCGACCTGGCCGAGCACCGCGGCGCGTTCTCCCGCGTCCTGGACAAGGCGGGCCTGATCTCCCCGAAGAACGGCACCGCCGTGTCCTTCGAGGATGCCAAGAAGATCGCCGACGAAATCGGCTACCCGGTCCTGGTCCGCCCGTCCTACGTGCTGGGCGGCCGCGGCATGGAGATCGTCTACGACGAGCCCAACCTGTCCCGCTACATCGCCAACGCCACGGAGATCACCCCGGACCACCCTGTGCTGATCGACCGCTTCCTGGAGGACGCCGTCGAAATCGACGTCGACGCACTCTTCGACGGCACCGACATGTACCTGGGCGGCATCATGGAGCACATCGAGGAAGCCGGCATCCACTCCGGCGACTCCGCCTGCGTCCTGCCGCCCATCACCCTGGGCACCAACGTGCTGGAGCGGGTACGGACGGCGACGCGCGCCATCGCTGAGGGCGTGGGCGTCCGCGGGCTCATCAACATCCAGTTCGCCCTGGCCTCCGACGTCCTGTACGTCCTTGAGGCCAACCCCCGGGCGTCCCGCACGGTGCCGTTCGTCTCCAAGGCGACCGGTGTGCAGATGGCCAAAGCGGCTGCCCTGATCGGCACCGGCGTGACCATCGGACAGCTCCGCAGCGCCTACAAGATGCTGCCCGAGGTGGGCGACGGGTCCACGCTTCCGCTGGATGCCCCGGTGTCCGTCAAGGAGGCAGTCCTGCCGTTCAGCCGCTTCCGTACCCTGGAGGGCAAGGTGGTTGACTCCCTGCTCGGCCCGGAAATGCGCTCCACCGGCGAGGTCATGGGCATCGACAAGCACTTCGACACCGCGTTCGCCAAGAGCCAGGCAGCCGCCAACAACGCGCTGCCCACCGAGGGCAAGATTTTTGTCTCCGTGGCCAACCGCGACAAGCGCTCCGTGATCATGGGTGTCAAGAGGCTCTCCGACCTGGGCTTCGAAATCGTGTCCACCGGCGGCACCGCGGACGTCCTGCGCCGCAACGGCATCCAGGCCACCCCTGTCCGCAAGGTGGCAGAAGGCAGCAGCGCCGAGGGCGAAGGCACCATCGCAGACCTTGTCATCGCCGGCGAGATCGACATGGTCTTCAACACCCCGTCCGGCGGGGAGGCCCGCAGCGACGGCTACGAACTGCGGGCAGCGGCCACCTCCATCGGCATTCCCTGCATCACCACGGTGGCGGAGTTCAACGCCGCCGTGCAGGCCATCGAGGCGATGCGGACCTACGAATGGTCCGTCACCAGCCTGCAGGAGCACGCCGCATCGCTGGCAGAGTCCCAGAAGGCGGCCCTGCAGCATGCCTGAGCAGGCAGTGCCGTCCGCCGGTGCACCCGGCCGGGAGTCTTTCGGCTCCCGGCTGGGTGCCGCCATGGCCGCCCGCGGGCCCCTCTGCGTCGGCATCGACCCGCACCCAGCCCTGCTGAAGGGCTGGGGGCTGGACGACGACGCCGCAGGGCTGAGGCGCTTTTCGCTGACGGTTTTGGAGGCCGTGGGTTCCCTCGCTGCCGCCATCAAGCCCCAGGTGGCGCTGTACGAACGCCATGGCTCCGCCGGGATGGCCGTCCTTGAAGAGCTTCTTGCCGAAGCCCGCGACGAGAAGGTACTCACCATCGCCGACGCCAAGCGCGGTGACATCGGCTCCACCATGGCGGCCTATGCCGACGCCTGGCTCCGGGACGATTCCCCCCTCGCTGCGGACTCGGTAACGCTCAGTCCCTACCTAGGCTTCGAGTCACTGCGCCCCGCGCTGGACCTGGCAGCCCGGACCGGCCGCGGCGTCTTCGTCCTCGCACTCACGTCCAACCCCGAGGGCGCCTCCGTCCAGCACGTCGGGGGAGCGGACTCCGTCGCCCGCAGGATCACGCAGTCGGCTGCGGCGGAAAACCGCCGCTACCAGGGAAACCTCGGCTCCGTGGGCCTGGTGGTGGGTGCAACCGTGGGGTCGGCCCTTACCGAACTGGACCTGGACCTGGCCGCTGTGCGCGGCCCGGTCCTGGCCCCGGGCCTTGGAGCCCAGGGGGCCACGCCCGCCGACCTCCGCGCCACGTTCGGCGCCGCCTACCCGCAGGTCCTCGGCACCTCGAGCAGGGACATCCTGTCTGCCGGGCCGGAACAGCGCGGCCTGAGGGACGCGGCGCAACGGACCCTGGACGGACTCCGCGGCGAATAGTGGTCCGTTTGAGCTGATGCATTGATTCGGACAGCACCAAAGGGTAGTTTCAGGACAGGTCCAAGGGCGGTCGCCCCTGGACCCGTCCACCGAATCCGGGGGTGTGCACCATGGTCCTGCGGCCGTTATCCGCATCGGAACGGGCTGAGGCCCTGAACAAGGCAGCAGCAGCCAGGGCCACCCGTGCGGCGGCCAAGGAAAGCCTTAAAAACGGCGAGAGGTCTGCCGCGGACATCATCAGCTCCGCGCTGCAGGACGAGGCACTCGCCCGGATGAGGGTCTCCGAACTCCTTGAGGCGCTTCCCGGCATCGGAAAGGTGCGGGCCGCTGCCATCATGGACCAGCTGGGGATAGCGGCGTCCCGCAGGGTCCGCGGGCTGGGCATCCACCAGCGCCGCGCGCTGGTAGATTTTATAGACGAGAGTTAGGGCGGGCCGAAGCCCGCCCACCCCCCAAACCCCGGCAAAGGAATACGTGAGCAAGAAACCTGGACTGACAGTCCTCGCTGGTCCGACGGCTGTTGGCAAAGGCACCGTGTCCACTTACATCCGCGACAACTATCCCGAGGTGTGGCTGTCCGTGTCCGCCACCACCCGGGCACCCCGTCCCGGCGAACAGGACGGCGTCCATTACTTCTTCAAGTCCAAGGACGAGTTCGAGCAGCTTGTCGCTGACGGCGAGCTCCTCGAATGGGCCGTGGTCCACGGGCAGAACACGTACGGGACCCTGAAAAGCACCGTCAACCAGGCCATTGCCGAGGGCCGGTCCGTGCTCCTGGAAATAGACCTCCAGGGTGCCAGGCAGGTGAAGGCGGCCGTACCGGATGCACAATTTGTCTTCCTGGCCCCGCCCAGCTGGGACGAAATGGTCCGCCGGCTTGTGGGCCGCGGCACGGAAACCCCGGAGGAACAGCAGCGCCGGCTGGAAACCGCTAAACTGGAACTTGCTGCTGAACCGGAGTTCGACTACACCGTCATCAATGACGACGTTCGCCGGGCAGCGGACGAGCTTGTTTCACTCATGGGGCTGACCCCGCACCCGCATGGAGCGCCGGAACCGTCAGCCCGCTAGAACTTTGGAGAATTCGTGTCCACGAACCTTGAAGGCATCATCAACCCGCCGATCGACTCGCTGCTCGAGGCAGCCGACTCCAAGTACGGCCTGGTGATTTTCGGTGCCAAGCGTGCTCGTCAGATCAACGCTTACTACGCCCAGCTGCATGAGGGCCTCTTCGAATACGTCGGCCCGCTGGTTGACACCAAGCTGAACGAGAAGTCGCTGTCGATCGCCCTGCGCGAGATCAACGAGGGCAAGCTGGTTTCCACGCCGATCGAAGCTGCAGAGTAAAACTGCCGCCGAACTGACTTGCTGTTGACGGAGGTCACGTGCGCATAGTCCTCGGAGTCGGGGGAGGGATTGCCGCCTACAAGGTGGCATCGCTCCTCCGGCTTTTTACTGAAGCCGGCCACAACGTCACGGTGATCCCCACCGAGGCGTCCACCCGGTTCGTTGGCACTGCCACGTGGGAGGCGCTGTCCGGAAATCCGGTCAGCAACAGCGTCTTCGACGACGTCCACCAGGTCAACCACGTCCGGCTGGGCCACGAGGCTGACCTGATCGTCATCGCCCCGGCCACCGCTGACCTCCTGGCCAAGGCGGCCACCGGACAGGCCGGGGACCTGCTGACGAACACCCTGCTGATGGCCCGCGGCCCTGTGCTGTTCGCGCCCGCCATGCACACGGAAATGTGGCAGCACGCGGCAACCCGGGCCAACGTCGAAACGTTGCGCAGCCGCGGTGCAGCCGTTCTGGAACCCGCCAGCGGCCGGCTGACGGGCGCCGATTCAGGTCCGGGCAGGCTCCCCGAACCGGAAGCCATTTTCGACGCCGCCATGGCCCTGGTGCAGGGGCAGTCGGATTTCCAGCTGCCGCTGGCCGGACGCACCGTCACCATCAGCGCCGGCGGAACCCGCGAGCCCCTGGATCCGGTCCGCTTCCTGGGCAACAGGTCCTCCGGAAAGCAGGGAGTCGCCTTGGCCGTCGCAGCCCGGAACGCCGGCGCAACCGTCCGCCTGCTCGCAGCCCATATGGACGTTCCCCCGCCGGCCGGCGTCGAGGTGGTGCCTGTGGAGACAGCCCTGCAACTGCGGGAAGCCGCCCTTGCCGCGGCAGCTGACTCCGACGTAGTTATCATGTCCGCTGCGGTGGCGGACTTCCGTCCCGCGGCCGTCTCCGACACCAAGATCAAGAAGCGCGACGACCGGGAGGACCCCGTCATCACGCTGGTCCGCAACCCGGACATCCTGCACGAACTGGTGGATCTCCGGAACAGCGCGGCCCCGGGCAGGCGGCAGCAGCTGATCGTCGGCTTTGCGGCTGAGACCGGGGACAGCGACGGTGACGTCCTGGCGCACGCCCGGGCGAAGCTGCAGCGCAAAGGCTGCGACCTCCTGGTGGTCAACCATGTGGGCACGGACAAGGTCTTCGGGCAGGACACCAATTCGGTGGTCATCCTGGCCCGCTCCGGCTCCGAACCACAGGAGGCGTCCGGGACCAAGACGGAGGTTTCGGCAGCCATCATCAGCCGGATCTCCGCTGAACTGAATTCCGTTTCGCCCCGCACCTGAGTGTGTTTCAGGCCACGTCTGCTTAGCACGAAGACATCTCCTGATGTCTCCTGGCGGGTGTCCGTATTCCAACCAGTAAGGTAGTTGAGTGACTTTACCGCTGCACCTTCCCCACACGTCCGGGGCCACGCCCAACGCGCTTCGGCTCTTCACCTCCGAGTCGGTTACCGAGGGCCATCCGGACAAGATCTGCGACCAGATCAGTGATGCCATCCTGGATGCGCTGCTGGCTGCGGACCCGGAATCGCGGGTAGCGGTGGAAACCATGGCCACCACAGGCCTGGTCCACGTTGCAGGCGAAGTCACCACTGATGCCTACGTCGAGATCCCCCAGATCGTGCGCGAGACCATCCTGGGCATCGGCTACGACTCCTCGGCCAACGGTTTCGATGGCGCCCGCTGTGGCGTGTCCGTGTCCATCGGCCAGCAGTCCAACGACATTGCCGGCGGCGTGTTCAACTCGCTGGAAGCCCGCGAAGGGCGGCAGGAGGACGACTACGACCTCCAGGGCGCCGGCGACCAGGGCCTGATGTTCGGCTACGCCAGCGACGAAACTCCCTCTTACATGCCGGTGCCCATCTGGCTTGCGCACCGGCTGTCCGAGCGGCTCACCGAAGTCCGCAAATCGGGCGAACTGGCCTACCTCCGCCCGGACGGCAAGACCCAGGTGACTGTCGGTTACGACAAGGATGTCCCGGTCTCCGTCGAAACCGTTGTGATCAGCAGCCAGCACGCCGAAGGCGCAAGCCTGGACCAGCTCCGCGCGGACCTCGCCGCCCTCGTCATCAAGCCGGTGCTGGCAGGGGCCAACCTTGACCTCTCCCGCGCCCGCAACATCCTCAACCCCGCCGGCGAGTTCGTCATCGGCGGCCCCGTTGGGGACGCCGGCCTGACCGGGCGCAAGATCATCGTGGACACCTACGGGGGCATGGCCCGGCACGGCGGCGGCGCCTTCTCGGGCAAGGACCCGTCAAAGGTGGACCGCTCTGCCGCGTACGCCATGCGCTGGGTTGCCAAGAACGTGGTGGCCGCAGGGCTGGCCAAGCGTGCGGAAATCCAGATCGCCTACGCCATCGGCCAGGCCCGTCCGGTGGGCACGTACGTGGAAACATTCGGCACGGAAACGGTTGATCCGGCCCGCATCAGCGCCGCCATCGCGGAGATTTTCGACCTGCGCCCCCGCGCCATCATCGACGCACTGGACCTGAAACGGCCCATCTACGCCAAGACCGCCGCCCACGGCCACTTTGGCCGCGATGAACCGGACTTCACCTGGGAGCGGCTGGACCGCGTGGACGACCTGAAGGCGTTCTTCAACGCCTAGGCCCCGGGCTGCAGGCCCGCTTCCGGCCTGTATCCTTGCCTGATTCCTTTGCCTGTATTTTGCCTCCGGCAACATGTCAGTGCCATGTGCTTGGCTGGGCATGTCCATCCGGGAGCCGAAGGGAGGTTACGGTAATCGCTGCTGACAGGCCTGTCCAGGCGTCCCTGGACCTCCCCGGTGCAGTGCAGCCGTCTCTGCTGCAGGGCTTTCCGGCCCCCGCCCGGCCTGCCGGGCCGCAGCTGGCCGGGCACCTGCCCGTGGCCAGGGTGCTGGTGGAATCCTCACTGCCGCACCTGGACCGGCTCTTCGATTACGGGGTTCCGGACACTCTCGACCATGCCGCCACGCCGGGCGTCAGGGTCAAGGTCAAGTTCAACGGCCAGGACCTCAACGGGTTCCTGATGGAACGCGTGGCGGAATCCGACGCCGGACACACCCTGGTGCCGTTGGCGAAGGTTGTGTCCCCGGTGCCGGTGCTGACTCCCGCCGTCCGGGAGCTGGTTTACTCCGTCGCCGCCCGCTACGCCGGGACGGTCAGCGATGTCCTCCGCGTCGCCGTCCCGCCCAGGGTGGCCAAGCTGGACAAGGAGTTCGCGTCAGCGGAGCCGGAGGGGCCGGCAGTCCCGGACCAGGCAGAACCCCGCGAGGCCACTGCCCTGCAGGCCGGTCCCGCGCAGGACGCCCTGCCGGGCGCATGGGCGGCCTACCAAAACGGCCAGGCCTTCCTGCAGCACCTGGCCGGTGGCGGATCACCCAGGGCCGTGCTCAACCCGCTGCAGGGATTCGGTCCGGGTGGGTGGCCCCAGCTGCTGGCGGAGGCCGTGGCCGCCGCGTACGCATCAGGGCGCGGCGCCGTGGTGGTTGTACCCGATTACCGCGACCTTGACCGCCTTGAAGAGGCGCTCCACCGGCTGCTGCCCGAAGACGCAGTTGCCCGGCTGACTGCCGACGACGGTCCCACCCCGCGCTACCGGAGTTTCCTGCGGCTCCTGGCAGGGACTGCCCGGGTTGCCATCGGCACCAGGTCCGCAGCTTTTGCCCCGGTTCGCGACCTGGGCCTAGTGGCCTGCTGGGACGACGGCGACGACCTCCACATCGAGCAGCGCGCCCCGTATGCGCACGCCCGCGAGGTGCTGCTCCTGCGGGCTGGGCAGGAGGACGCCGCGTGCCTCCTTGCAGGCCACTCCCGAAGCACGGAAGCCCAGCGGCTGGTGGAGGCGGGCTGGGCACGTGCGGTCGAAGCCGGCCGCCCTGACGTCCGGAGGACAGTTCCGCGCATCGTCAACACTGCCGACAGCTTCGAACAGGAGCGGGATCCGCTGGCCAGGATCGCCCGCCTGCCCGGCGCCGCGTGGCGGGCCGCCAAGGAGGGGCTGGAGCGTGGACCTGTCCTGGTCCAGGTGGCCCGCGCCGGTTATGCGCCGTCGCTGGCCTGTGAGATGTGCCGGGAGCCGGCGCGCTGCGGCAGCTGCCAGGGACCACTGGCCGTGGCGGGCGCCAGCGGCACGTCCGCCATGCCCCAATGCCGCTGGTGCTCCACCCCGGCGCCGGACTGGCACTGCGTGCACTGCGGCGGCAGGCGCCTGCGCAAGGGTGCCACCGGAGTGATCAGGACAGCTGAGGAACTCGGCCGCGCCTTTCCCGGGAAGACCGTCGTTACTTCCTCGGGAGACCAGGTAAAGGCCGGGGTGGGTCCGGGCAAGGCGCTGGTGGTGGCCACGGTCGGTGCCGAACCGGTAGCCGACGGGGGATACGCGGCTGCACTGCTCCTGGACGGTGATTCACTCCTGCGCCGGGAGACACTGCGCGCCGGCGAGGATACAGTGCGGCGCTGGTTCAACGCGGCCGCGCTGGTGCGTCCGGCGGCGGACGGCGGGCTGGTGGTGGTCACGGCCGCGGATACAGCTGCCGTGGGCGCACTGCTTCGCTGGGACCCCGCCGGTTACGCGGAACGGGAACTTTCCCTGCGGATGGAACTGCAGCTTCCCCCCGCGGTCCGCATCGCTTCCGTCACCGGGCCGCGCGCCGCCGTCGAACATTACACCGGTGCCGTGGCGGCGGAACTTGCCTCCAGCGGGATCACCTTGCGGACCGCCGGGCCCGCACCCGTGGTGCTTAGTGGTCCGCCGTCGCCCCGCCGTTCAGCGGAGGATGTGCGCACCCTGCTCTTTTTCCCCTACGGACAGGCTGCGGCCGTCACCCGCGTCCTGCGGGTCACCAGGGCTGCGGCCGCTGCGAAACGCTTCAGCGAGCCTTTCCAGCTCCGGCTGGACGGCATCGACGTCCTCTAGGGGCGTTCTTTAACCCCGGCCCCGGCGCCGGGCTATGATTTCGTGTGCCACCTCCACCAGCTGGCGGGCCGACTCGTCCCAGGTGAACTCCCGTGCACGCGCAACGCAGCGCCGCGACAACTCCTCCCAGTGACCGTTGTCCTGGAGCGTGCGCACGGCATCGGCAAACTGTTCCGGGGACTCGGGATCAACGTAGAGCGCGGCGTCCCCGCCGACTTCCCGGAAGATGGGGATGTCGCTGGCAATAACGGGGGTGCCGAGTGCCATGGCCTCCACCAGGGGAAGCCCGTAGCCTTCAGCCCGGGACAGGGTGACCAGCGCCGCAGCAGAGCGCAGGATTTCGTGATACTGCTCGTCCGTGACGCCGTTGTGGAACACCACGTGTGCCCCTGGCGGAACCAGGCGTTCCAGTTCGGCGCGGCGTTGGGGCGTGATGCGGCTGAGCAGGTGGAGGGTGTGTCCGGGCAGGCCCGCCATCCCCGCCACCATGGTTTCCACGTTCTTGTACGGCATGAAAGAGCCCATGTAGACGAGCGCGCGGTCTTCACCGGCGCCAGCGGGGCGCGGTCCGTGTTCCTGCTCCGGCTGGGGGGCATTGCTGATGATCCGCACGGGACGGCGGGTCAGGCGGTACTTTGCGATCAGCGCTTCGGTGGTGCGGCTGATGGTGGCTACGGTGTCGGCCCGGTTGAGGAGCAGGCGCTGGGGCCAGAAAGCCTTGTGGTACAGCCGCCAAAGGAGCCTCACGGGTGCGGGCAGGAATCCCGGCGGGGCGGGGTGTTCGTAGTAGATAAGGTCGTGGAGCGTCAGGACCAGGCCGTACTTGCGGCCCCAGGTGCCCATCGTCTGCATGGGGCACACCACCACGTCAGCGCCCAGCGCGTTAACGGTTCGCGCCACAAACAGTTCCCTGGGCGACAACGGGCTGCTGATCAGCGTGTAGGGAACATCCGGGAGCAGGGGCAGCTGCCGGACGTCCGAGACCAGCATCGAAACGTCCGCGATTTTCGCGGTGGCTGCGATCAGGCTCGCCCCGTAACGGCTGATGCCGTCGTGGTGGTCGGTCCGGGTAAAACGTGCGTCGATGACAATCTTCACGCGGGGTGGTCCTTAAGGAAGCTGCGGATGGACGAGGCTGCCGGTTCGGGGGTTTCGTAATGGATCAGGTGTCCGACGCCGGGAATCACCTTGAGTTCGCCGTCCGGCAGCAGCGCAGCCAGGCGGTGCTGGTCGGGGAGCACCGCGATCTCGTCCTTTTCGCCGGCGATCAGCAGCACCGGAAGGGTGAGCCGGCCGGCCACCTCGGCCACGTGGCTGCTGACCGAGGCGGTAAAGGACTCAAGGAGGCTGTCACGGCTGGCGAAAGCGCTGAAGTAGGCATTGTGCTGGTCGTGGATGAAACGGCGCAGGTCCCTGTCGGCTGTCTTGGCCATGGTTTCACTCATGACCCTGACAATTAGCGGGCTCCGCAGCAAAGCCAGTCCCAGCTGCCGGGGAAGGCGAGCGGCAAGCCGGTAGTAGAGGACCGCGAGCCGGGTCATCACACCCTTCGGACCCTCGAGGGCCGGCGCTGCGATCGGGTTGATGAGGATCAGCGGGTTGACGGTTCCCGGGTGGTTGGCCACGAAGTGCGCGGCAATGATGGACCCGAAGGAGTGGCCCAGCAGGACCGTGTCCGGGCCCAGGCCCAGGGCTGCCATGAACCCGGTGATGAACGAGCCGTACCGCTCAACGGAATGCTCACCGGACGCAAACGCTTCCGAGTCGCCGAAGCCGGGCAGGTCCGGCATGATGATGCGCATGTCGGGAAGCTGGTCTGCCACGCGCAGGAGTCCGTGATGGTCTCCGCGGAAGCCATGGATCACCAGGATGGTCCGCGTTTCAGGACCGGCATGCAGCGGTTCGTAGGTCCAGAACGCAACTTTGCCGCCGTCGATCTCCACCGAAGAGGACGACGTGCGGGCCGCAAGCCCGTGGCTGAAGTAGGCGGGCGCGGCGGGCCCGGGGTGTGCTGTGGTCATCTGCGTGGCCTTAGTTGACGTGGTCGGGGTGCGAGCCGGTGCGGTGCCCCCGGTCGAGCCCTGCAAGCGCGGCCATGTCCCGGTCCGAGAGCTCGAAGTCGAAGATGTTGAGGTTTTCCCGGATCCGGGCCTCCGTGCTGGCCTTGGGGATGGCAATGTTGCCCAGTTGCATGTGCCAGCGCAGGATCACCTGGGCCGGGGTCTTGCCGTGTTCAGCGGCGCAGGCACGGACCACGGGATCTGCGAGGACCTGGCCGCGGCCCAGGGGGCTCCAGGCCTCCGTCCTGATGCCGAGCCCGTCATGCAGCGTCCGCAGTTCCGCCTGCTGCAGCCACGGGTGCAGCTCGATCTGGTTGACGGCGGGAACCACCTCTGCCGTTTGGAGAAGCCGGTCAAGATGGGCCGGCTGGAAGTTGCTGACCCCGATGGCCCGGACCTTCCCTTCCCGGTACAGGGTCTCCAGGGCCCGGTATGTATCGGGAAACAGCCCGCGCCTGGCGCAGGGCCAGTGGATGAGGTACATGTCCACGTAATCGAGGCCAAGGTTGACCATGGAGTCATCAAAGGCCCGCAGCGTGGCGTCGTAGCCGTGATGGTCGTTCCACACCTTGGTGGTGATGAACACGTCTTGTCTCGACAGGGACGGGAAGAGTTCGCCCGACCCTCCGCTGCCTGCATCCCCGCCCAGCTGGGAACTGATCCCGCGCGCCACGCCGGTTTCGTTGCCGTACATGGCGGCGGTGTCGAAGTGGCGGTAGCCGGCGGCGAGCGCGGTGGCAACGAGCCCTTCCGCGTCCGCGGCCGGGACCTTGTACAGCCCGAAGCCGAGTTGGTGGATCAGCACGCCGTTGTTCAGGCTGAGCCGCGGTGAGGTTCTCATAGCCACGACTCTACCCATTAGCCGCCGGGAGGCCCTCGTAATCCACCAGGCGCCGCGCTGTGGCCTCATCCAGGATCAGGTCGGTGGCCAGGCCGGCGGCCAGGGCACCGCGGAGCCCCTTGATCTTGGAAACCCCGGACACCACGCAGATCCTCCGACGGACCTGCCGCAGCTCTGCCAGGGCCGGGCCCGTGGACCTTTCATTCAGGATGATGCCGTCGGAGGATCCGTCGCCCCGGAAGAAGACTGTGGCAACGTCACCCACGACGTCGGACGTGGCCAGGATATTGAGGTCCATCTCGTCCAGGTACCCCCCGGCGTAGACGTGGCTCGGGTAGTCCGCATCCACGGAACCCACACCGAAGATGGCAATGCTCATCTTCGCCTGGAGTTCCAGGATCCGTTGCACGCTGCGCTCATTCCACATGGCGGTCTTTGTGGCGGCATGGTCAAAGAAGGCCGGTACGGGGAACTGTTCAACCCGGGCCCCGTAGGCGCTTCCGAACCGCCGCATGATGTCGCTGGCGTACGTGATGCCGGTGGTGTGCATGTTGCCGGCGCCGTTCAGCTGCACGATGACGCTGTCGTGGGTGATCTTGCGGGTGAGGTGGCGGCTGACGGCGCTCAGGGTGGATCCCCAGGCCACCCCGATGATCGCATTGGAGTCCACCACGGGACCGATGGTGCGCGCTGCTTGCATGGCCACCCTGTCCAGTGTCTCGGCGTCATTCAGTGTTTCCAGGACCGGCACCACGTGGACATCCACGCCGTAGCGCTGCCGGATCCTGCTTTCAAGCTCCGGGCCGGTATCCAGGGGATTGCGGATCTGGATCTGCACCAGGCCCGATTCGCGTGCCGAGGACAGGAGCCGGGACACGGTGGATCTGGAGGTACGGAGTTCCCGGGCTATCGCATCCATGGTCAGGTCCTGCAGGTAATACATTTGTGCAGCCCGCAGCGCTTCTGAGTGCCTTGACGGGTCCATTACCGCTCCCTTGTGCACGTTTGTGCATAGTGCTTGACTCCATTTTCCATTAGTCCAAACAATAGTGGAGAACGGCGGGCCCGCCCACTCGGTTGCCCGCGCCACACAAAGCCCAAGGGAGTCGTTTTGGGACCCAAGGATTCAACCGGCCGACCTTCCGCAACACCTGCGGAGAAGCAGGGAGCTGAGCGCAGTTCCGTCCACCATCTGCGGCGCCGTCCGCATGCAAAGGTGCTGGTGGTAGGCGGCGGCATCAACGGCGTAGGAACTTTCCGTGACCTCGCGCTGCAGGGCGTTGACGTTGCCCTCGTGGAACGCGGCGACTACTGCCAGGGAGCCAGCGGCGCCTCCTCCCACATGATCCACGGCGGCATCCGCTACCTCGAAAACGGCGAATTCCGCCTGGTCCAGGAATCTGTCGTGGAGCGCAACCGGCTGCTCCGAATCGCTCCGCACTATGTGAAGCCGCTGCAGACCACCATTCCCATCTTCAGCACCTTCTCCGGCGTGCTGTCCGCGCCCCTGCGCTTCCTGACGCACAAGCAGCAGGGCAAGCCGAAGGAGCGCGGCGCCTTCCTGATCAAGCTCGGCCTCAGCCTCTACGATTCGTTCTCCCGCGACGGCGGCACGGTACCGCGGCACCAGTTCCGCAGCGGCAAGCGGGCCCGTGCGGAACTTCCCGCACTCCGCCCGGACGTCAAGTACACCGCCACTTACTTTGACGCGTCCGTGCACAACCCTGAGCGCCTGACCCTGGACGTCCTCCAGGACGGGGAGAAGGCCGGCCGCTCGGCTGTGGGCGAAGGCAATGCCCAGGGCTACACGGCCCGTGCCAGCAACTATATTTCCCTGCAGTCCATGACCGGCAAACCCAATCCGGGCACGGGGAGGGGAAGCACCGTCCGGCTGCGGGACGAACTCACGGGCGAGGAATTCGATTTCACTGCAGACGTCATTGTGAACACCACGGGCGCCTGGGTGGACCTCACCAACGAAGCAATGGGAACTGCCTCCAGGTTCATGGGCGGCACCAAGGGCTCCCACATTGTGCTGGACAACCCTGCGCTCCTGGAAGCCTGCCGCGGCCGGGAGATCTTCTTCGAGCACACGGACGGACGGATCGTCCTGATCTACCCCATGGGGGACCGGGTCCTGGTGGGCACCACTGATGTGGACGCGGACATGGCAAAGGATGCCGTCTGCACGGATGAGGAAATCGAGTACTTCTTCGACCTGATCGGGCACGTCTTCCCGGACCTCCCCGTCACGCGTGAACAGATCGTCTACACCTTTTCAGGAGTGCGGCCGCTGCCACGCCACGATGCCACCCAGCCCGGCTTCGTTTCCCGCGACTACCGCATCGAGCGCCGCGAACCCGTCCAGGACGGGAACGGAAAGGGCGCCGTGGTGCTGAGCCTGGTGGGCGGCAAATGGACCACCTTCCGGGCCCTCGCCGAACACATGGCCAACGACGTGCTCGCCGAGATCGGGATGGCCCGCAAAGTCTCCACCGCACAGCTCCCCATTGGCGGCGGCGCAGGCTTTCCCGCTGATGAGCCTGGCGTGCAGAAGTGGATCAAGGCGCACATGGCTTCGGGCCGTGACGCCGACCGTACCGCGGTACTCCTGACCAGGTACGGGACCCGTGCCGAGGATGTCATGGAGTACCTCGACGCCGGGCCCGACAGGCTGCTGCACTCCACCCGCGAACTGAGCGTCCGCGAACTCGAGTTCATGGCCGCCCGCGAGCAGGTGGGGCACCTGGTGGACGTCCTCATCCGCCGGACCTCCCTGGCCTTCAGGGGCCTGGTGACGGGCGAACTGCTCAACGAAGTGGCAGATGTGCTGTCGGTACCCCTTGGCTGGAACGCCGAGGTCCGTGCGGCAGAGATCAAGCACGCGCAGGACGTGCTGCAAAGGTTCCACCGTGTAGAAACCCACAGCCTGGTCGCCTAGCACCCGGCTGCCGGCCGGGGCGGCAACCCGCCCCGGCCCACGGTCCTTCAACCCGCGAAGGACCTCCATCAGAAAATAAGGAGTCAAAGATGTCTCTTGGAATAGTTTTCCTTTCCGAAGTATTCGGAACGGCGATGCTCACCCTCCTGGGTTGCGGCGTCGTCGCCAACGTTGCCCTACGGGGGACTAAAGGCAACAGCGGTGGGTTCCTGATGGTCACCTGGGGATGGGGCATCGCCGTGTTCGCCGGCGTCTTCGTTGCCGCGAAATCCGGTGCCCACCTGAATCCCGCCGTAACGGTCGGGCTGCTGGTCAACGGAAAATCCGAATACGCGCCGGGCGTGCCCGTGGATTTCGCCTCCACGCTGACGTACTTCGGCGGCGAACTGCTGGGCGCCTTCCTTGGCGCCGTGGTCTGCTGGCTCGCATACAAGCAGCACTTTGATGCGGAACCCGAGGTTGCTAGCAAGCTCGGCGTCTTCTCCACCGGGCCCGCCATCCGGTCCACTCCCTGGAACCTGGTCACCGAGATCATCGGCACCTTCGTGCTGGTCTTCGTCATCCTTACCTTTGGCGGAACCCCCTCAGGCCTGGGCCCGCTGGCCGTCGCACTGCTCGTCGTCGGCATCGGCGTGTCACTCGGTGGTCCCACCGGTTACGCCATCAACCCGGCCCGTGACCTCGGTCCGCGCATCGCCCACGCCCTGCTGCCCATCAAGGGCAAGGGTTCCAGCGACTGGGGATACTCCTGGATCCCGGTAGTGGGCCCGCTGGTTGGCGGTGCCCTTGGCGGCATCGTGGCCAACCTCGCGCCCATCATCGTTACCGCCGCAGCCTGACCCATCAACAAATTCCTCCTGCCCAAAACACCCATATAGACAAGGACGTCCATCATGAACCAGTACGTAATCGCCATCGATCAGGGAACCACCAGCAGCCGGGCAATCATCTTCGACCACAGCGGCAGCATCGTGTCCTCGGGGCAGATGGAACACGAACAGATTTTCCCGCAGGCCGGGTGGGTGGAGCACAACCCCGCTGAAATCTGGAACAACACCCGGGAGGTCATTGCCTCCGCACTGTCCAAGGCGAACCTGACACGGCACGATATTGCCGCCGTTGGCATTACCAACCAGCGCGAAACTGCCGTGGTGTGGGACAAGACCACAGGCGAGGCCGTCTACAACGCCATCGTCTGGCAGGACACCCGCACGCAGGACATTGTGGATCAGCTCGCCAAGGACGGCGGGCCGGACCGTTTCAAGCAAAAGGTGGGGCTGCCGCTGGCCACCTACTTCTCAGGGACCAAGATCAAATGGATCCTCGACAACGTGGAGGGCGCCCGCGCCAGGGCCGAAGCCGGTGACCTGGTGTTCGGCAACACCGACTCCTGGGTCCTGTGGAACCTGACTGGCGGCGTCAACGGCGGAGTCCACGTCACCGACGTCACCAACGCCTCACGCACACTGTTCATGGACCTGGAAACCCTCCAATGGGACGACGAGATCCTCGGCATCTTCGGTGTTCCCCGGACCATGATGCCGGAGATCAAGTCCTCCTCGGAGGTGTATGGCACCGTGCACACCTCGCAGCTTCTGCGCGAGGTCCCCGTGGCCGGCATCCTCGGCGACCAGCAGGCGGCCACGTTCGGCCAGGCTGCCTTCGAGGCCGGCGAGGCCAAGAACACCTACGGCACGGGCTGCTTCCTGATCTTCAACACCGGCGAGGAGATTGTCCATTCCAAGAACGGGCTGCTGACGACTGTGGGCTACAAGCTCGGCGATGCTGCGCCGCACTACGCCCTGGAAGGCTCCATCGCCGTCACCGGCTCGCTCATCCAGTGGCTGCGGGACAACCTGGGCATGATCAGCAGCGCGCCCGAGGTGGAAACCCTCGCCGCGTCGGTGAAGGACAACGGCGGCGTGTACATTGTGCCCGCCTTCTCCGGCCTCTTCGCGCCATACTGGCGTTCGGATGCCCGCGGCGCGATCGTTGGGCTGACCCGGTTCGTGAACAAGAACCACATTGCCCGCGCCGCGCTGGAAGCCACCGCCTTCCAGACCCGGGAGGTGCTGGACGCCGTGAACGCGGACTCGGGCGTTCCGCTCACCGAGCTGAAGGTCGACGGCGGCATGGTGGCCAATGATGCGCTGATGCAGTTCCAGGCGGACATCCTGGGCGTTCCCGTGATCCGGCCGAAGGTTGTGGAGACCACCGCCCTTGGTGCGGCGTACGCAGCCGGCCTGGCGGTCGGCTTCTGGAAGGACCTGGGGGAGTGCTCGGCCAACTGGTCCGAGGACAAGCGCTGGGAACCGCAGATGGACCAGGCGGAGCAGGACCGCCAGCTGCGCCTGTGGAAGAAGGCCGTCACCAAATCCATGGATTGGGTCGACGAGGACGTGAAGTAGCCAGCTAGACAGCAGTTCGTGGTTGCGGCGGCCCCCGTCTCACCACGCAAGGAAGGCGGCCCCTGCCCCGCCCGCTTAGCGGTGCCCACCACACCCGGGCGAGGGGCCGCCTTCCTTGCGTTCGCTGTAGTCACCCTTATCCACGAACAGAGGGTCTTCGCTGCTGCTTCAGCCGCCCGTTTGCGACGGGAGACTTTGTGGGTGCGCTAAAGTGGTTGCATGCGTGCGATCCTTCTGCTTAGCCAGCCGCCCGGTATCCGAAACAACGGATAGCGTGCGGCAGCCCCTCCATGGCGAGGGGCTTTTGTGTGTCCGGGAGCATTTCCCGGTGGCAGCAGGGGGATCAGGCCGTTATGGCAGCACAGATGCCGTAACAGAACAGAAGAGGGCAGCAGTGGGCGTTCAGCCGGAGACAGAGACCGGAACAGCAGCAACAGTGTCAGCGGACGTGCCCGAGGAGGGCACCTACAGCTTCGCGGCGATGGAGGCCAAATGGCCGCAGGTGTGGGAAGACCTCAAGGTCTTCACGCCCCTCGACGACGGGTCACGCGAGCGCCGGTACGTGCTGGACATGTTCCCCTACCCGTCCGGTGACCTGCACATGGGCCACGCGGAAGCGTTCGCCATGGGCGACGTCGTAGCCCGCTACCTGCGCCAGAAGGGCTACGACGTCCTCCACCCGATCGGCTGGGACTCCTTTGGCCTGCCCGCCGAAAACGCCGCCATCAAGCGCAATGCCCACCCCAGCGAGTGGACCTACGCCAATATCGACACCCAGGCGGCGTCCTTCAAGCGCTACGCCATCTCTGCCGACTGGTCCCGGCGGCTGCACACCTCGGACCCCGAGTACTACCGCTGGACGCAGTGGCTGTTCAAGCGGTTCTACGAGCGCGGCCTGGCCTACCGGAAGAACTCCCCGGTCAACTGGTGCCCGAAGGACCAGACCGTCCTGGCCAACGAACAGGTTGTCAACGGGGCCTGCGAGCGGTGCGGCACCACCGTGACCAAGAAGTCCCTCAACCAGTGGTACTTCAAGATCACCGAGTACGCGGACCGGCTGCTCGATGACATGGAACAGCTGCGCGGGCATTGGCCGGAGCGCGTGCTGGCCATGCAGAAGAACTGGATCGGACGGTCCGAGGGCGCGCACGTCAACTTCGTGATCGAGGCCGACGGCGGCAAGCCCGCCAAGGAGGTCACGGTCTTCACCACCCGCCCGGACACCCTGTACGGCGCAACGTTCTTTGTCGTGGCCGCAGACGCACCGCTCGCCGTCGAGCTCGTCACCGACGAGCACGCCGCAGCCCTGGACGAATACCGCGAACAGGTCAAGGCGCTCACCGAAATCGAACGCCAGTCCACCGAACGCGAAAAGACCGGCGTCTTCACCGGCCGGTACGCCGTCAACCCCCTGAACGGCGAGAAGCTGCCGGTGTGGGCCGCGGACTACGTCCTGGCTGATTATGGCACCGGTGCCATCATGGCCGTCCCCGCCCACGACCAGCGCGACCTGGACTTCGCCCGGAAGTTCGACCTGCCCGTGCGGGCAGTCCTGGATACCGGCGAGGAAGACCCCGCCGCATCCGGCACCGCCACGGCAGGGGAGGGGACCCTGATCAACTCCGGCGACCTCGACGGCCTGCCCAAGTCCGAAGCCATCCCGGCCGCGATCGCCATGCTGGAGCAGCAGGGCACGGGCGAAAAGTTCGTCAACTTCCGGCTGCGGGACTGGCTGCTGAGCCGCCAGCGGTTCTGGGGTACCCCCATCCCGATCATCCACTGCCCGTCCTGCGGCGAGGTTCCCGTCCCGGACGAGCAGCTGCCCGTCACCCTGCCGTCCGACCTGCGCGGCGAGGACCTCTCGCCGAAGGGCACCTCGCCCCTGGCCGCGGCCGAGGCCTGGGTCAACGTCGAGTGCCCCACCTGCCACGGCCCGGCCAAACGCGACACGGACACCATGGACACCTTTGTGGACTCGTCCTGGTACTTCCTGCGCTTTGTCTCGCCGCACTACACCGAGGGCCCCTTCGACCCGCAGAAGATCAACGATTGGATGCCGGTGGGCCAGTACGTGGGCGGCGTGGAACATGCCATCCTGCACCTGCTGTACGCCCGGTTCTTCACCAAGGTCATCAACGACCTCGGCCTGATCGAAGCCAACGAGCCCTTCACGGCACTGCTCAACCAGGGCCAGGTCCTCAACGGCGGCAAGGCGATGAGCAAGTCGCTGGGCAATGGAGTGGACCTCGGTGAGCAGCTGGACAAGTACGGCGTGGACGCCGTGCGCCTGACCATGATCTTCGCTTCCCCGCCGGAGGACGACGTCGACTGGGCGGACGTCTCGCCGTCGGGCTCTGCAAAGTTCCTGGCCCGCGCCTGGCGCCTCGCCCAGGACGTGGCAAGCGAACCCGGCGTCGACGTGACCACGGGCGACCGCGCCCTGCGATCCGTCACGCACCGGACCATTGCCGACGCCGCCGAACTCCTGGACGCCAACAAGTTCAACGTGGTGGTGGCCAAGCTGATGGAACTGGTCAACGCCACCCGCAAGACGATCAACTCAGCTCCCGGCGCCGGAACGGACCCTGCGGTCCGTGAGGCGGCCGAGGCGGTTGCCGTGATCCTGAGCCTGTTCGCCCCCTACACGGCTGAGGACATGTGGAACGTGCTGGGGCACCCCGCCTCGGTGGCCAATGCGGGCTGGCCGGCCCACGATAAATCCCTGCTGGTGCAGGACACCGTCACCGCCGTCGTCCAGGTTCAGGGCAAGGTGCGTGACAGGCTGGAAGTTCCCCCCTCCGTGACCGAGGACGAGCTCCGGGAGCTGGCGCTGGCCTCCGGGAATGTCCAGCGCGCCCTTGACGGCCGCGGCATCCGCACCATCATTGTCCGCGCCCCTAAACTGGTCAACATCGTCCCGGCCTAGGCCGGACGGGCCGCCGGTATCCTCCGGCGGCCCGCTGTGACCCCAGGAGGCCCCCTTGCCCGACCGTGACGCCGCCTGGCCCTGGGTCCGTGCACGCCTGCCGGCACGCCGCCGCGGGCAGGAAGCACCCGCAACCCAGGCAGCCGCCGTCGTACGCACTGCCGTGGTGACCGACTCCGCGGCGGCGCTGCCGGCCGACTGGACTGCAGGACTCAGCGGTGACGGCCGGCTGACCGTGATACCGATGCCCGTGATGGTGGGGGATGAGATCTACGGTGAAGGCGAAGACGACATCTCCGAGACCATTGCCCTGGCGCTGGCGAGCGGAACGCCAGTGAAGACCTCGCGGCCGTCACCCGGCCAGTTCGAGCAGGCCTACCGCTCGGCCCAGCAACGCGGTTTCGAGGCGGTGGTGTCTGTCCACATTTCCGGTGAACTGTCGGGGACGGCGGATGCGGCCAGGCTTGCAGCGGCCCGTGTCGGTATCCCGGTGGAGGTGGTGGATTCCCGGACGGTCGGGATGGCCCTGGGCATGGCGGTCCAGGCGGGTGTCCGGGCAGCTGCCGACGGCGGGGACGCGGCCTCTGTTGCCGCTGCCGCGGCCGACCAGGCAGCGCGGACCAAAGTGTATTTCTACGTTCCCAGCCTGGAGCAGCTGCGCCGCGGGGGACGGATAGGTCCCGCTGCCTCCCTGCTGGGAACGATGCTGGCCATCAAGCCCATCCTGGCAGTGGACGGGGGGAAAATCGTTCCGCTGGAGAAGGTGCGGTCGGCTGCAAAGGCTGTTGCCCGCCTGGAAGAGATTGTTGCCGCCGATGCCGGCGGCCGTCCGGCCCCTGCCGTCCGACTCGCTGTCCACCACTTTGGCAACCCTGACGAGGCCAAAGGCCTGGCCGAACGGTTGGCCCGCGCTTTGCCGCAGTGCCCCCCGGCCCAGGCCAGCTCCCTCCCCGCTGTACTGGCTGCCCACGCAGGGCTTGGGGTGCTCGCTGTCATTGTGGGGGAGGACCCGGCAGCAACCGGAAGTTTGTCCACTTAGCGTATACCGGCCCGGCGGCTGGCTACGCCCGCCTTGCTGAAGAGGACTGGGGCGCAGCCTCGGCAAGAGCTCCGGTGAAGCGCTGCATTGCCTGGTCCAGCGTTTCCTCCAGGACGGATGCCTCTCACACCTCTCACATGGCCTGTGGAAATACGGTACGGCGTCTCCGTGGGGAACTTCCATTAGGCTCTGAACATGGAGGTTCGGGACTCGCCGGGAAATTCGACCGTGGACATCAACCAGGAGCTGAGCCAGCGGCGCGGCTGGATTCTGACAATCGCCGTCGGGTTCGCCTTCTACATCCTGGGTTTTGTTATCGGAATGAAGACAGTGGGGCCGCTGTGCGGCAGCCCGCTGCTTCCGCAAAGCAGTGCTGCTGAAGAGGCCGACATCCAGATGCGGACCACCGGGCTGGCGGCGGAGTGCTACCGGAACATCGATGCCGCTTCTGTACCGGTGTGGATCTTGATGGCGCTCGGAATTGGCCTGGTCCTGACAGGAGTCGCTGTCAGGATCGTGGGTATCCGCCGGTCATTTGCCCGATCCGGGACGTTGACCGGAGCTGCACAGGATTAGGCAGACTGCATGGCTTTCCGTCCAGCGCGGGTGGCGATCCCATGCGGCACTCTTGAGGCGGGGATGCTTTCCACATAACAGGCGTTTGCCCTGTTGCCTCAACCCGGCGTTCCCTAGCGTGAAGTTATGTCACGCCGGGACGCTGGAACAGCAGGCCATGCGGCGCGCCATGCCAGGACCCGGCTGCAGGCAGCCCTCGGCGAGGCGCCGTCCGGCCTGTTGCTGGACACCGTTGGGAATCAGCTCTTCGAGTACAAGGGCTCCGGGGGCCACGAACCGGACGCCTCCCATGTGGTGACGGCCGGTGAAAACGGACAGGATCCAGATCCGGCGTCCACTGCGCTGGGACCGGCATTCCGTTGGCGGTTGGGCACCCGCCTCGCGGTTCTTCTCGGTGTCCTTGGCGTGGCTGCCGCAGCGTGGTTCTGGTGGCAGGCGGCAGCGAGCCAGCCGGAAATCCTCCCCCTCAGCGGTGTCAGCCCGGGCACCCCTGCGGCCGGCCCCTCAGCCGAGGCTGCTGCCACGGGAGATGAGGGGACCGGTGGCAGCGGGCCGGACATCGAGGACCCGAAGGCTGAAGCCGCCGCTGCGGTGGTGGTCCACGTGGCCGGCGCGGTGACCAGCCCCGGAGTGGTTCGGCTGCCGGCGGGAAGCCGCGTGCACGAGGCCATCACGGCCGCCGGAGGCGCAGTCCCCGGCGCGGACCTTGACCGGCTGAACCTGGCCGTCATGGTGGAGGACGGCCAAAAGATCCACGTGCCGCGGGCAGGCGAGGCGTTACCTGCAGGAGGTACTGGTGGCGGAGGTCCGCAACCCGGCGGCGGTGTGGCCGATGCCGGTAACACCGGAAACGCTGCGGGAGGGAAAATCAACCTCAACACGGCCAGTATGGAGGAACTGGATACGTTGCCGAAAGTCGGACCCGTGCTTGCCCAACGCATCGTGGACTGGCGCACAGAGCATGGGGCTTTCAAGAGCGTCGAGGAGCTGGACGCAGTGGACGGCGTCGGTCCCAAGATGCTTGAGGCATTGTTGCCGCTGGTGACGGTGTGAGGTGTCCCGGGTGAGGGCGGTATCTGATGGGTAGCCGCAGGGAGAAGCCGCCGACGAGCCCCTGGCAGAGGTATGTGGAGTCTGCAGTCAGGGCACCTGCAGCCGTGCCGGGACACGCGGGCAGCACCGCGTCCACCGAAGGCAGCGCACCGCACGGCGGGAACAGGACGGCTGAGGGCCGCGGGAAAGAGCCAGGACGGCGGCTGGATCTCGAACGTCCGGCCACCTTCCGGCGCCGGCTCCAGGAGCAATGGGGCGGGATGTGGGATTCAGCCTGGCAGGGAGCGGGGACGGAGGCTGTAGGGAACGGCGCGGCCCCCGGCAGCGGGGCGCCACGCCGCCGCACTGACGTTCGCCTCGCCGTTCCGGCGGTGGCAGTGTGGGCAGCCTCCAGTGCCGGGCTCTGGCTGCACCCGGTGGCCCTGGCGGTACTCTGTTGTGCTTTTGCTGCTGCGGGAACGCTCTTGATCAGCCGGAGCAGGCATCTCTTCCCACCTGGCAAACTCCGCTGCACGGCACTCGGGAGAGAACGCCCGCCCGCCCGGCGCAGTTTCCTGTCCACCAGCGCGGCAGCACTCTTCCTGGCAGCGGCCGCGGCTGCCCACTCGGCCGCGGGAGCAAGCCAGCGGTTCGAGGGGCCCCTGGCGGAGGCTGTTGCGGCGGGGAAATCAGTAGTGGCCGTCGTCGAAGTGGCCGGGAACCCCCGTGCGCTCACAGCACCAGGCCAGGCGGGAACGCCGGAACGCTGGTCAGTACCGGTCTGGACCCGCGAGATCAGCACCGGCGGTGTCCTGCTCCGAACCCGGGCTCAGCTCGTGGTGACGGGCGGCGGGGACTGGGGCACTGCGGTGACCGGGCAGCTGGTCCGCGCAACGGGAAAGCTTCGGCCACCAGAGCAGGGAACCCGGGAAGCGGGGATCCTCACAGCCTCCTCAGGCCCAGGCCCGGCTACCGGGGTGCCAATCCTTGAGAAATCGGCCAAGGAACTGCGGGAACAGTTCGTTGCCGCGTCCTCCTTCCTCGCCCCCGATCCCCGCGGCCTGCTGCCGGGCATGGTCACCGGAGATACCACAGCGCTGGACGAGGGCCTGGAGACTGCCATGAAGGCGGTGGGCATGACGCACCTGACGGCCGTCAGCGGCGCCAACTGCAGCCTGGTCCTTGGGGCCCTGCTGCTGGCCTGCCGGAGCCTGCGCCTGCCACGCCTTGCCGCCGCTGCCCTGGCCGGTGCCGGCCTCTGGCTCTTTGTGCTCCTCGTGGGGCCGGACGCGAGCGTTTTGCGGGCAGCCCTCATGGGCGCAGTGGCTGTCGTATCGCTTGCAAGTGGGCGGTCCGGACGCGGCCTCAGTTTCCTGTGCCTGGCGGTGATCGGCCTGCTGCTGACGGACCCCGGACTGGGATCCAGTTTTGGATTCCTCCTGTCCGTTCTGGCAACCCTGGGAATCATTGTCCTTGGCCGGCGCATCATCGATTGGACGCCGGGGTTCGTTCCACGCTGGGCGGCTGCGGCGGTGGCCGTCCCGTTGTCGGCGCAGCTGCTGTGCGGTCCCGTGATCGTGCTCCTGCAACCCCAGTTTTCCACCTACTCGCTGCTGGCCAATGTCATTGCCTCACCCCTGGTGGCCCCTGTGACACTGTTTGGGACGGCAGCTGTTCCACTGATGGTTCTTGCCCCGTGGGCGGCAACGGCCCTCATCGCGGTGGCCGGAACCTTCAGTTCCGGTGTCGCCGCCACGGCAAGGTTCACGTCCCAGCTCCCAGGGGCAGCGCTTCCATGGCCTGAGGGCATTCCCGGTCTGCTGACCATGCTGTTGCTGTCTGTTCTGACTTACGGAACAGTTTGGGCCGTCGCCCGGCCCCGCCAGGCCTGCCGGCTTGTACTGTCCTGCCACCGGCGTCTCGTTTCGCTTATCGAAGTCATGGAGACGTGGTCAGTCCTGACGCTCCACCGCCACGGCTTTCGGCAGGGGCCCCGATCGAAGCGGAAGCCGGCGCGGAGGCCCGCTCCCGGCTTGGAGCGGGGAGCGGGACGTGGCAGGCTGGGATACTCCACAAATCTTTCCGGAAGGAACCCACGATGGCCGCTGCGCAGAAGCGAGCAACCCGTTCCCCGGCATCAAACGCTGCCACCTGGCGGGACGTAACACCCGCAGCGGTGGTGCTGGTCAGCGGTCCGGAAGAGTACCTGGGCATCAGGGCCATGGACCGCGTCCGCGCGCAGGTGCGGGCTGCAGCCCCGGACGTTGAGGTCAGCCGCATCAACGCGGCTGCCTATGAGCCGGGCACCCTGCTGATGCAGGTGAGCCCCTCGCTCTTCGGGGAGAGCAAGCTCATTGAGGTGGAGGCCGTCGAGGCCATGAACGACGCTTTCCTCGCCGATGCGCTCCGGTACGTGGAACACACGGAACCCGATGCCGTCCTGGTTCTCCGGCACGGCGGGGGAGTCAGGGGGAAGAAGCTCCTGGACGCCGTAAAGAAGGGCGGCTGGCCCGTGGTGGACTGCCAGCCCCTCAAGAAGGACGCAGACAAGGTGGCCTTTGTGGCGGCCGAATTCAAGGCCGGCGGCCGCCGTATTGAGCAGGACGCCGTCCAGGCGCTGGTCAACGCGGTGGGAGCCAACCTTTCTGAACTTGCCGCCGCGTGCAGCCAGCTCATCGCGGATGCAGGAACCACCGTCACCTCGGAGGTTGTGGACCGCTACTACGGCGGCCGTATCGAGGCGACAGCTTTCAAGGTGGCTGATGCTGCCATGGCGGGCAATGCTCCCTTGGCCCTGTCCACGCTCCGCCATGCCCTCGCCACGGGAGCGGATCCCGTACCGCTGGTGGCAGCGCTGGCCGCAAAGCTTCGAACGGTTGCGAGGGTTGCCGGCGCATCCGGATCCTCCGCCCAGATAGCCGCGGAGCTTGGCATGCAGCCCTGGCTGGTTGAGCAGGCGCAACGGGATGTCAGGCGATGGACGCCGGAGGGGCTTGTCCGGTCCATCCAGGCCACCGCCGAAGCCGACGCGCAGGTCAAAGGCCTCTCCCGCGACCCCGTCTACGCGGTGGAGCACGCGGTCACGGTCATCGCCATGTCCGTCCAGGGCCGCTGACCTTTCAGCAGGCCTGCGGGATCCCCTGCTCGGGCGCCTGTCCGCGAAGGTCCTCAGGCTTGCGCGCACCTGTAAGGCTCTGATCCGCGCACCAGCCCAGGATTTAGGGGCGGGGGCTGCGCTTAAAGATGTGTGGCCGGCACCCGAGGGTGCCGGCCACAACCATCAGTTCAAGCGAACTGGAAACCTTACAGTGCGTTGACCTTCTTGGAGATCGCCGACTTGCGGTTTGCTGCGTTGTTCTTGTGCAGAACACCCTTGCTGACAGCCTTGTCCAGCTTGCGGCTGGCAGCTACCAGGGCAGCAGCAGCTGCATCCTTGTCCGTGGACTCAACGGCGGTGTTGACGGCGCGGATGGCCGTCTTCAGCTCGGACTTGACTGCGTTGTTGCGCAGGCGTGCCTTCTCGTTGGTGAGGATGCGCTTCTTCTGGGACTTGATATTCGCCACGTGTGAACTCTCTTTTTAATGCGGAAATGGTCTAGAGGGCTTTCAAGCTGGCCATTGACTGAGCGGCGTGGGGATACCTATGGCGGCCAACCATCAGTGGCCGTCGACCTGCACGGACACACAGCTATAAAGAGTAGCAGGTCAGCGGCAGCTCTTGCCATTCCAGGGCTTAGGCCCAGCCGTGTCGCCGGCGCAGGGAGGAGGCCACCCGATCGAACCGGTTACGGTCCAGCACGGCACCCTCCCGCCGGATGCCGTCCGGGCGGAGCTGGAGGACGCGGTCCAGCCGGGCCTCGCTGGGACGGCCCTGCCGGTCCCAGCCGCCAACTCCAATGTCCACGTAATCCGCTGAGGCCGCAGAATCGGGAACACGGTCCCTGCTGGTCAGCATCAGTCCGAGCAGGTAGCCGCCGTTGCGGCCCACCAGCAGCACAGGACGGTCCTTCCCGCGGCTGTGGTCTTCCTCGTACGGCACCCACGCCCACACCACTTCCCCGGGATCCGGTTCACCATCCGGCCTGGCCGCATACCTGACAGTGAATTTCCCGTGGAAGTCCCCGGGGTAGGCAGCAGCGGCGTTTGACCTGCCCTGGACCTGCCCGTCGCCGGAAGCCGGTCCAGGCCGGCCCGGGGTGCGGCGGGCGGCTGCCCCTGCAGCGCTTCGCACCTTGTGGAGTGTTCGCAGGCCCGTCCTGACCGCGTCCTGCAGTGATCGGAGATTGAAAACCATCCAGCCACCCTATAGCTGCCTCCCGCGAGGAGGAATGCTGGCGGCAACTCCCTTCAGGATGCGGTGCGGCAGGCCTTGACGTGGGACACTGGAGGTTGAAAATGTGCGGCCAGCCCGCGGGCCGCCCACGGCGCGCCCAGGCGGATGGCCGTGTGAATGCCAAGAGTAAGGACCCCTGCGTGTCTCCCATGGCCCGCACCGCACCGGTGCCCGCCGCGACAGATCCGGCCATTATTCGGAATTTCTGTATCATCGCGCACATTGACCACGGTAAGTCCACCCTGGCCGACCGGATGCTGCAGTTCACCGGCGTGGTCCAGTCCCGGGACATGAAGGCCCAGTACCTGGACCGGATGGACATTGAGCGCGAGCGCGGCATCACCATCAAGTCCCAGGCGGTCCGCATGCCGTGGGAACTCGACGGCACCAGCTACGCGCTGAACATGATCGATACACCTGGACACGTTGACTTCACGTATGAGGTCTCCCGCTCCCTCGCGGCGTGTGAAGGGGCGATCCTCCTCGTGGATGCTGCCCAGGGCATCGAGGCCCAGACCCTCGCCAACCTGTACCTGGCCATGGAAAACAACCTCACGATCATCCCCGTCCTGAACAAGATCGACCTCCCGGCAGCGCAGCCGGAGAAGTACGCGGCGGAACTGGCCAGCCTGATCGGCGGAGACCCGGAGGACGTCCTGCGCGTTTCGGGCAAGACCGGCATGGGCGTGGAGGCGCTGCTGGACAAGATCGTCCGCGACCTGCCGGCTCCCCAGGGCGACGCCAATGCCCCTGCGCGCGCCATGATCTTCGACTCGGTGTACGACACCTACCGCGGCGTGGTCACCTATGTCAGGGTGGTGGACGGCATGCTGCACCCCCGCGAACGCATCCAGATGATGTCCACCCGGGCCACGCACGAACTCCTTGAGATCGGAGTGAGCTCCCCGGAACCCACCCCCTCCAAGGGCCTGGGCGTCGGAGAAGTGGGCTACCTCATCACGGGTGTGAAGGATGTCCGCCTGTCCAAGGTGGGCGACACCGTGACCAACCTTGCCAAGCCTGCCGCGGATTCGCTTCCCGGCTATGCGGATGCCAAGCCCATGGTCTTTTCCGGTCTGTACCCGCTGGACGGCACGGACTACCCGGTGCTGCGCGATGCGCTGGAGAAGCTGATGCTCAACGACGCCGCCCTGGTCTACGAGCCCGAAACGTCCGCCGCCCTTGGCTTCGGCTTCCGTGTTGGCTTCCTGGGCCTGCTCCACCTTGAAATCACGCGCGAGCGGCTGGAGCGCGAGTACAACCTGGACCTGATCTCCACCGCCCCCAACGTGGAGTACGAGGTCACGCTGGAGGACAAGAAAGTGGTCCACGTGACCAACCCCAGCGAATACCCCTCCGGCAAAATCTCCGAGGTCCGCGAGCCCATGGTGGCCGCCACCATCCTGGCCCCAAACGAATTCGTCGGAGCCATCATGGAGCTCTGCCAGAGCCGCCGCGGTGTGATGGGCGGCATGGACTACCTGTCCGAGGACCGGGTGGAAATCCGGTACCGCCTTCCATTGGCCGAGATCGTGTTCGACTTCTTCGACATCCTGAAGTCCAAGACCCGCGGCTACGGTTCCCTGGACTGGAAGGCCGACGGCGACCAGGTGGCCGACCTTGTCAAGGTGGACATCATGCTCCAGGGCGAGCAGGTGGATGCCTTCTCCGCCATCACCCACCGCGACAAGGCCTACGCGTACGGCGTCATGATGACCACCAAGCTGCGCGAGCTCATTCCCCGCCAGCAGTTCGAGGTGCCCATCCAGGCGGCCATCGGCTCCAGGATCATCGCCCGCGAAAGCATCCGCGCCATCCGCAAGGACGTCCTGGCCAAGTGCTACGGCGGTGACATCTCCCGTAAGCGCAAACTGCTGGAAAAGCAGAAGGAAGGCAAGAAGCGCATGAAGATGGTGGGCCGCGTCGAAGTCCCCCAGGAAGCCTTCATCGCTGCGCTCACCACAGACGAGTCCAAGGACAAGGCCAGGAAGTAGTGGTTACAGCGGCCGGCAGTGCAGGAGGACCCTGCAGTGCCTAGCGTTCTTCCCCTGGGCGACCCGGCGCCGTCGGACGGTCTGCTGCCCCGCCAGGCAGCCGACGGTGCGGCGGACCGGGCATTCGGGCTCTATGTTCACATCCCGTTCTGCTCCGTCCGCTGCGGCTACTGCGACTTCAACACCTATACCGCCACGGAGCTCGGTGGCGGCGCCTCGCAGGATGCCTATGCCGCCACCGCGGCCTCGGAAGTGTCCCTGGCGGCCAGCGTCCTTGCAGAATCCGGCCTCCCCGCGCGGCCGCTCAGCACAGTGTTCTTCGGAGGCGGCACGCCAACCCTGCTCCCCGCGGAGGACCTGGCCCTGATCCTGGGGCGCGCCATCGACCAGTGGGGCATCGAGGACGGCGCCGAGGTCACTACGGAGGCCAACCCGGACTCGGTCACCCCGGAATCCCTTGCCGTCCTGAAGGAGGCCGGGTTCACCCGGATTTCGTTCGGCATGCAGTCAGCCGTTCCGCACGTCCTCAAGGTCCTTGACCGGACCCACACGCCCAGCCGCGTGCCGCAGGTAGTGCAGTGGGCCCGGGACGCCGGGCTGGCCGTCAGCCTGGACCTCATCTACGGCACGCCGGGGGAGTCGCTGGACGATTGGCGGTACTCGCTCGAGACCGCCCTGTCCTACCAGCCGGACCACATCAGCGCTTACGCGCTGATTATCGAGGACGGGACCAAGCTCGCCGCACAGATCCGCCGTGGTGAAGTTCCGGGGATCGACGACGACGACCACGCCGACAAGTACGAGCTCGCCGATGAGCTGATCACCAAAGCAGGCCTTGCCTGGTACGAGGTCAGCAACTGGGCCCGCACGCCCGGACAGGCCTGCCGCCACAACCTCGCCTACTGGCGCGGCGACGACTGGTGGGGGATCGGGCCCGGAGCCCACTCGCACGTGGGCGGTGTCCGCTGGTGGAACGTCAAGCACCCCACTGCCTACGCCGGACGCCTTGCGCAAGGAATGTCACCGGCGGCGGGGAGGGAAACCCTGGATTCTGAAACCCGGAATATGGAGCGGGTGATGCTTGAGGTCCGCCTCCACTCTGGCCTCGAGATCGCTTCGCTCGGCGCCACAGGGCGGCGCGAGGTCGCCGGGCTGATCGCGGAGGAACTGGTGGATCCTGCCGCCGCTTTCGCGGGACGGCTGGTCCTCACGCTGAAGGGCAGGCTGCTGGCGGACGCGGTGGTGCGCCGGGTCCTGCCGGACTAGCAGTTTAAAGGCTGGGAACCGGTGCTGGGAGCCGGCGGGGACTACTTGATCCAGCGCAGGTTGTACGGGTAGCGGTGCGGCTGGCCCTTGTTGACATGGATGCCGGCTGCCACGGAGAAGCAGGTCAAGGCGATCCAGATGAGGGTGGCAATCACGGCAAAAATGTTGCCGACCACCGGAACAAACACCAGGATGTTCGCCACCACAGCAGCGATGGTGGGCGGCAGGCTGAAGTTGAGCGCTTCCTTGGACTCCTGCGCCGTGAAAGGGCCCCGGTCCCGGAAAATCAGGTAGATCAGCAGAGCCGGAACGCAGCCCAGGATTCCGCCGAAATGGGCCATGGTGGCCCACTGCCGGTCCTCGCTGGCTGTCAGGGGCAGCGCATTCGCCGGAACGCCATGGTATTCCGAACGGCCCTGGCCGCCCTGGGTGTCCCTGTGATCGCGTGCGTTTTCTGCCACAGTCTGTTCCTTCTGAAAGTGCAATGGAGATGGCTAAGAGTGCATAGAGGTTGCGCCAGCCTGCAACTACCGCAGGTTCCGCACTACCAAGAATACTGGCTGGACGCCCAGAAGTTGCCTTGGGCTCCAGGCGCAGCGGCAACGGGGTACCTGTCAGGGAACCGTGAGGAAGTCAATGACTTCCTCTACCCTCCCCAGCAGGGAGGCTTCCAGGTCCGCGTAGGTGCGGACCGCACCCAGCAGCTTCTGCCACCCGAGACCGATGTCCTCCTTGGTGGCATGGGGCCAGCCGAACGCGGTGAGGATACCGGTCTTCCAGTCCTGCCCGCGCGGCACCACAGGCCATTTTTCGATGCCCAGGACAGCCGGCCGGATCGCCTGCCAGACGTCCACATAGGGGTGGCCTACGATCAGCACGTTCCCGGCAGCACCCGGCAAGGCCATGACGGCGTCCGCGATGCGCGATTCCTTGGAGTCCGGAACCAGGTGGTCCACCAAAACTCCGAGGCGCCGGCCCGGTCCGGGCCTGAACTCGGCTACCGCGCCGGCAAGGTCGTCGATGCCGTGGAGGGGTTCGACGACGATGCCTTCCACCCGAAGGTCGTCTCCCCAGACCTTTTCCACCAGTTCGGCGTCGTGCTTTCCCTCAACCCAGATCCGGCTGGCCTTGGCGACCTGCGCCCGCTGGCCGGCCACCCGGACCGAACCCGAGGCTGTCCGGCCGGCTGCAGCGGTGGGAGCCTGGCGGGGCGCCGGCGGGAGGAGCTTGATAGCTTGCCCCTCGAGGAGGAAGCCGAACCCCAGGCGGAAAGACCTGGACTTGCCGCGCCTGTCCTCGAGTGCCACCACATGCATGCCGCCGGACTTCTCCACGCGGGTCACGGCGCCCACCCAGCCGGACTGGACGTCCTCCAGCACCATTCCGCGCTCAACAGGCACTTCAGGCAGGGCAGCGCTGGACGGAGCGGACATGTCCTGGGGTCCCCAGTTCTGGTAATGCATTGATTCACTCCGCCTAGCGCTCGATCACAGGTCCGGAATTTCGCCCGGAGCGGTACCAATGCTAGCAACGGGCAGAGGCATAATAGACTGTTAGCACTTGGGCATGTCGAGTGCTAAACGATGGGCGGCACAGCGCGGGCGGCGCTGCCGCCCCAACCCTGGATGGAGGTGGAGTGTGAGCGAGCCACGCAAACTTGAAGTACTCCGTGCCATCGTGGAGGACTACGTCCATTCCCGCGAACCCGTGGGATCCAAAGCCCTGGTGGAGCGCCATCATCTCGGTGTGTCCAGCGCAACCATCAGGAATGACATGGCGGCACTGGAGGAAGAGGGCCTGATCACGGCCCCGCACACCAGCGCCGGGCGGATTCCGACAGATAAGGGATACCGGCTCTTCGTGGACCAGATCTCTGCCGTCAAGCCGCTCTCCCCGGCGGAGCGCCGCGCCATCCAGTCCCTGCTGGAAGGATCGGACGACCTGGACGATGTCCTGGACCGCACTGTCCGGCTCCTGTCCCAGCTGACCAACCAGGTTGCCGTGGTCCAGTACCCTCACTTGAGCAGGGCCCTGGTCCGGCATATCGAATTTGTCCTCCTCGCCCCGCGGAAGGTGCTGGTGGTGTTGATCGCCAACAGCGGCAAGGTGGAGCAGCGCGTTATCGACGTCGGCCAGGACCTGGGGGATGACGCCTTGGCGGGCCTGCGGGCACGCTTCCTCGGATCGCTTGCCGGAACGCCGCTGAGCCAGCTCTCCCAGTCCCTGCCTGCCGTGGTGGCCACGGCTGCCCCGGGGCAAAGGCAGGCGGCGCAGGCCCTCGCTATCGGCCTGGAAGCCCTGGCGCAGAGCAGCCGCGAGGAACGCATGGTGATGGCCGGCACAGCGAATTTGGCGCGGTCCAACGTGGACTTCCCACTGAGCATCGGCCCGGTGCTGGAAGCCCTGGAGGAGCAGGTGGTCATGCTCCGCCTGCTGAGCGAGATGGCGCAGGACCACCGCGGAGTGGCTGTCAGCATCGGCCGCGAGAATCCCTACGACGGACTGGCCGAGGCATCGGTGGTGGCCACCGGCTACGGCCCGGACAGCGCAGCAAAGATCGGCATTCTGGGACCAACACGCATGGACTATCCCACCACCATGGCCGCGGTCAGGGCCGTCGCCCGCTACCTTTCCCGGATCCTGGGCCCCTGAGGCCCGGCCGGGACCACTGGACACCCACAGCATTTCCAGCAGTCCAACTGCAGGCAGTACAACAAGGAAGAGATACGAACTTTGAGCAGCCACTACGACGTCCTTGGAGTCTCACCGGAGGCCACGGGAGAAGAGATCAAGAAGGCCTACCGCAAGCTGGCACGCACCCTGCACCCGGACGTCAACCCGGGTGAGGATGCGTCGGACCGCTTCAAGGCAGTAACCCACGCCTACGAAGTCCTGTCGGATCCCCAGAAACGCCGGGTCTACGACACCACGGGCAACGAAAATGGGACGGACAACGGCTTCGGCGGTGGCGGATACGCCGGCCAGGGGTTCGCTTTCCAGGACATTTTCGACACCTTCTTTGGTGCCGGCGGTTCCACCGGCCCGGCCTCCCGGGTGCGGCGCGGGCAGGACGCCCTCATCAGCGTCCGGATCGAACTCCGCGACGCTGTCTTCGGTGTGAACAAGAAGCTCGATGTGGACACCGCCGTCACGTGCCCAACCTGTGAGGGTTCCTGTTGCCAGCCCGGCAGCCATCCTGAACGCTGCGACATTTGCGGCGGCAGCGGCCAGGTCCAGCGCGCCGTCCGTTCCATCCTGGGACAGGTCATGACGGCAGCCCCGTGCGGAACCTGCGAAGGTTTCGGCACCGTCATCAAGGACCCGTGCAACGAGTGCAGCGGCCAGGGACGCATCCGGAGCCGCCGTTCGCTGACCATCAAGGTTCCCGCCGGCGTTGCCACCGGAACGCGGATCCAGCTTTCCGGCCAGGGCGAGGCAGGCCCGGCCGGCGGACCGTCCGGTGACCTTTACGTTGAGATCCGCGTGAACAACGACGCCACCTACGTACGCGACAACGACGATCTCCACGCCACCCTGCACATTCCGATGACGGCGGCCGCCCTGGGCACCGAAGTGAGCCTGGAAACGTTCGACGGGCCACAGGAAATCGACGTCAAGCCCGGGACCCAGTCCGGTGAGATCATCACTCTTCGTGGACTTGGCGTCACCCACTTGCGCGGTTACGGCCGCGGTGACCTCAAAGTGCATCTCCAGGTTGAGACGCCCGCCAAGCTTGATGCCGCACAGGAAGAGCTCCTGCGGCAGCTGGCCAAGATGCGCGGTGAACAGATCACAGAGGGCAAGCTTGCGGCCAGCGGCGGCATGTTCGCCAAGCTCCGGGACCGGCTCGGTAACCTGTAGCGGTGAGCAACCCTGTCTTTTTCACCCCGCCCGGGTCCCTGGACCACATGGTGGCGGGGCAGGTCTTCGTCCTCGAGGGGACCGAGGCGCGGCACGCCGTCACGGTCAAGCGGCTCACCCCGGGTGAGCCGGTCGACATCGTTGACGGAGCCGGAACGCGGATGAGCGGACGGGTGCTTGCGGCCACGCCCGCACGACTGGAGGTGGAGTGCGCCTCAGTGGCTGTTGAGGAGCGGCCGTCCACGAGGCTGGTGCTGGTGCAGGCCCTGGCCAAGGGCGACAGGGATGAACTCGCCATCGAAACGGGCACTGAACTCGGGATCGACGCCGTTATACCCTGGCAGTCCGAACGGTCCATTGTGCGGTGGAAGGGCGACCGGGCGGCCAAAGCCCACGCGAAGTGGCAGTCGGTGGTGGCGGCGGCAGCAAAGCAGGCGCGCCGCGCGTGGGTCCCCGAGGTGCGTCCCGCCGTCGACACCGCCGCGCTGGCCGGCCTCGTGGAGGCCGCGGGGCTGGCAGTCATCCTGCATGAGGACGCCGTGCGCCCCCTGCGCGCGGTTCTGGAAGCCTCTTTGGTCGCGGACGGAACGGAACCCCGTGAAGTGCTGCTGATCGTCGGGCCGGAAGGCGGCATCAGCCCCAGGGAAGTGACCAGGCTCTGCGGGAAAGGCGCCGTCACCGCCCTGCTGGGGCACCATGTCCTGCGCTCGTCAACGGCCGGACCGGCCGCCGTCGTGCTTGCCAGCGACATCCTGGGCCGGTGGACCGCCCCCTCACCCTGACCAGCCCGGCGTGCCCCGGCCGGGTAGGCTACCGGACCTTGAAAGCCCGCGAATCCTCATTCTGGTCCGGCTGATCCCCGGTACCGGCCTGTGCCACCTTCAATTCGTAGTCCCCGGCCGGAAGTGTGAGGGCCAGCGTAAACAGTCCTGCCTGCCCTGGCTCGGCGGCCGCCGTCGTCTCCCCAGTCAGGAACGGGACCTTGCTTCCGTCATCTTCCGTCCGGAGGATCTGCCAGCGGAGCTTGCCTCCGGACAGGGTGCTGCGGCCGGTGATCTTGACGCTCCCGGCCGCCACTTCTGAGTTCTCCTGCGGATCAATGATCCAGACTGGGGCCACCATGCCGGCGGCCCTCGTCATAAGGTCACCCAGCTGGATATGGCCGAAAGCAACGTAGTCCGTGTGCCCGTCCACCAGGATCCGCACGCGGATCTGCTGCCCGGAATCGATAAGCCCTGAACTGGCCGCAGCAGCGCTGGCCGTATACACAAGTTGCTGGACAGCGCGGCCGGCCATATCGGCGTCGAGGTTGCTGTTGAAGGCGTCCTCAGACACATCCACCGTGATGACGTCCTTGCCGGAGATGGACGTGGCCAGCTTGCCGGGATTCTGCCAGGGGGTGAAGAAATCCGGGTCAAGGGGCTTGTCCGACATCATGGCCCGCAGGGCCCTCGTTACCGGATTCTCCTGCTCAGGCACTTCCCTGAATTCCCGGTAAAGGAAGATGCTGCTGTTGCTCCGGCCAATCCAGTAGACCGGGGCCTTGTTGGACGACTGCGTGGTTTCGAGCGGCGCGCTCGTGGAAGGCGCGGTGCCGGTGGCGGCAGGGCCAGAGCCCAGAAGGGTAGTGGGGGAGGGGTCCGGCTCGGCCAGGCAGCCCGTCAGGAGCGGAGCCGCCAAGAGAACCACTGCCAGGACGGCAGGGCGCACAATGCCGCCACGTCGTCCTGCCCTGCGGGGCGCAGCAGATTCCGGCACGTTTGTTGCCTGTCCTTCCATGAATGGCTGGCCGCTCCCCAAGCGGCAATCCAGCAGCGGCTGGATTTCCAGCATGGCACAGGGCCCGAAGCTGAAAGGCCGGATACGGGCCTCGGGGAGGAACTGCAACGGGAACGATATGAGGCCGATATGAAGTTGATACCTAATGGCGGAACGGGCGGCGCCGTCCAGGCTATCCGAAGGGTCTTGCCGTTCCCCTTTTCAGAGGTTGATGGGGTCCTGGCGTAAGATGGAAGGATCGCTGGTCGAGGCGCAACCGGTCCATCGTCGAAGGGCCCTGTCGCCGGCCGCCAGCAGCGGGAATTGTCCGGTACTTTGAGGGGATCACGGGCCTGCGGGCCACCACTATGACTGAATCAGCGAATGGCAAGCGCCAGCTCAACACGGGAGAAGGCGCTGCGGGGGAATTTCCCCATTCCCTCCCCGGCAGCCGGACCGAGGTAGTCCTTTTCGACAACTCCGACCAGATGGTCCAGTCCCTGGGCAGCCATGACGAGGCACTGCGGTATATCGAGGAACAGTTTCCGGCCGTCAACTTCCATGTCCGGGGCAATGAGCTCTCGATTACAGGGCCTGCCAGCGACGTTCCCCGCATCATGCGCCTCCTCCACGAGGTCCGGGGGCTCGTGGCCCGCGGCACGGTGATCAGCCCGGCGGTGCTGCAGCAGCTTGTTGCACTGCTCCGTACCCAGTCCCTGCAAAACCCCGTTGACGTACTGACCCACGACATCCTGTCCAGCCGCGGAAAAACCATCCGCCCGAAGACGCTGAACCAGAAGACCTACGTTGACTCCATCGACACCAATACGGTGATTTTCGGCATAGGTCCGGCAGGTACAGGCAAGACCTACCTCGCGATGGCAAAGGCCGTCCAGGCACTGCAGCAAAAAGAGGTCAGCCGCATCATCCTGACCCGCCCCGCCGTTGAGGCGGGAGAGCGGTTGGGTTTTCTCCCCGGGACCCTGAGCGACAAGATCGATCCGTACCTGCGCCCGCTCTACGATGCACTGCACGACATGATGGACCCCGAGTCCATTCCCCGGCTGATGGCAGCAGGCACCATTGAAGTGGCGCCCCTCGCCTACATGCGCGGCCGGACGCTCAATGACGCCTTCATCATCCTTGACGAGGCCCAGAACACCACGCCGGAGCAGATGAAGATGTTCCTTACCCGGCTTGGCTTCGGATCCAAGATGGTGGTCACCGGGGACGTCACCCAGGTTGACCTGCCCTTCGGCACCCGCTCCGGACTCCGCATCGTGGAGGAGATCCTCCAGGGCATCGAGGGCGTCAGCTTCTCGGTCCTTGACGCCGCAGACGTCGTCAGGCACAGGCTGGTGGGTGACATCGTCAACGCCTACAGCATCTGGGATGAAACCCAGCGCAGCCGGGTAAAACATTCGGCCGGCGCCGCTAAACGGGGGGAACACGCGTGAGCATCGAGGTCAACAATGAATCCGGCGTCCAGGTGGACGAAGCGGAAATCGTGGCATTGTCCCGGTACATCTTTGAACAGCTGTATATCCATCCGCAGGCTGAACTGTCCGTCCTGCTGGTGGACGAGCCCGCGATGGAGAAGCTTCACATCGAACTGATGGATGAGCCCGGCTCCACCGATGTCCTGTCCGTACCCATGGACGAGTTGACTCCCGGGACGCCGGACCGTCCCACCCCCCAGGGCATGCTTGGCGATATTGCCATCTGCCCGCAGGTTGCCCGGGTGCAGGCCAAGAACGCCGGCCACTCACTGCAGGACGAGATGCTCCTGCTCACCACGCACGGGATCCTCCACCTGCTGGGATACGACCATGCAGAACCCGAGGAGAAGGCCGAGATGTTCGGGCTCCAGCGTGAGCTCCTGTCCGGCTTCACCGGCAAAGAAGCGCCCGCCGAGACCACCCAGTGACGCCTCTGCTCCTCGTCGCAATGGCCTTGGCTTTCCTGGCTGTTGCGGCCGTCTTGACTGCGGCCGAAGCGGCCTTCAACTTCATTCCGCGGCATGACGCGGAAGACGCCCTGCTGAAGAGCCGCGGGACCGCCCTGCGGCAGATCCTCTCCCATCCGGTGGCGCACATCCGGGCGCTGCGGTTCTGGCGTATCTGGTTCGAGATGGCCTCTGCCGTTGCCGTCGCCGTGCTGCTCTACAGCCTGCTGGACAACGTGTGGCTTGCCGGCCTTGCCGCCACCGGCATCATGGCCTTGCTGGGCTTTGTGATCGTCGGTGTCTCCCCGCGCCAGCTTGGCAGGCTGCATTCCGCTGCCGTGGTGCGCTCCACCGCTCCGATGATCCGCTTCCTGACCTGGGTCCTGGGGCCAATTCCAGGCTGGCTGGTGACGCTTGGCAGTACCGCTGCCCCCGGAGCCCCCGGCGGGGACGAGGCGTTCTTCAGCGAGCAGGAATTCCGTGAACTTGTTGAACGTGCCAGCGAGTCCGACATGATCGAGGACACCGAGGCGGAAATGATCCAGTCCGTTTTCGATTTCGGTGACACGCTTGTCCGCGCCGTGATGGTGCCGCGCACGGACATCCTCACCATCGAAGCGGGGTCCAGCCTGCGGCAGGCGATGTCCCTCTTCCTCCGCTCCGGCTACTCCAGGATCCCGGTCATCGGCGACAGCACGGACCAGATTCTCGGCATCATCTACCTGAAGGACGTTGCGGCCGTCATTCACGAACTGGCACCCCACGAGGAACCGCCGCTGGTGGAGTCGCTCGCCCGGGAAGTACGGTATGTGCCGGAATCGAAGCCCGTCAGCGACCTGCTCCGGGAGCTCCAGAAGGAGTCCACGCATGTTGCCATCGTGATCGACGAGTACGGCGGAACTGCCGGACTTGTCACCCTGGAGGACCTCATCGAGGAAATCGTGGGTGAAATCGTGGACGAGTACGACACCGAAAGTGCCGAGGCCGTGGAGCTCGACGACGGATCCTACCGGGTCAGCGCCCGCATGGGCATCGATGACCTGGGCGAGCTGTTCGACATCGAACTCGATGATGATGAAGTGGACACCGTTGGCGGCCTGCTCGCAAAAGCGCTGGGCCGCGTACCCATCGTGGGAAGCACGGTGGAAGTGCAGGGCGTGTCCCTGCGGGCCGACCGGCTGGAAGGCCGCCGCAACCGCGTCAGCCATATCATTGCGGCGCGGGTGGCAAAAGAAGACACTGACCTTGAGGACCTCTTCCAAGAGGCGGAAGCAACCCAGCAGGGAGTTTCACGTGAGCAAGAAAAATAAGGGCGAAAGCCACGACGATTTCGGTGGTTTCCGCGCAGGGTTCTCGGTCCTGGTAGGCCGGCCCAACGCGGGCAAGTCCACCCTGACTAACGCGCTGGTGGGCAAGAAGGTGGCCATCACGTCCGCTAAGCCCCAGACCACCCGGCACACCATCCGCGGCATCGTCCACCGGCAGGACGCGCAGCTGATCCTGGTTGACACACCGGGGCTGCACCGCCCCCGCACACTCCTGGGCAAGCGCCTGAACGACCTCGTTGCCGACACACTGGCGGAGGTGGATGCGATCGGGTTCTGCCTCCCCGCCAACGAAAAGATCGGCCCGGGCGACAAGTTCATCGCCGCGCAGTTGGCCGCCGTGGGCCGCAAGCCCGTGATCGCCATCGTCACCAAGGCCGACACTGTGGACCGCCAGGCCCTGACGGAACAGCTCCTGGCCGTGGCCGCCCTCGGCCGGGAAGTGCTGGGGGAGGAGGGGTGGAAGGACATCGTTCCCGTCTCCGCCACTGACGGCTTCCAGGTGGACACCGTCGCTGACGTCCTCATCAGCCACATGCCGCCGTCTCCTCCGCTGTACCCGGACGGTGAACTCACCGACGAGCCGGAAGCCGTGATGGTGGCGGAACTTATCCGGGAAGCGGCCCTCGAAGGCGTTCGGGATGAGCTGCCACACTCCCTCGCCGTGGTGGTGGAAGAAATCGTTCCCCGGGAGGACCGGCCGGACGACAGCCCGCTGCTTGACGTGCGGGTGAACCTTTATGTGGAGCGTCCTTCCCAAAAAGCAATCATCATCGGCAAGGGCGGCAGCCGTCTGCGTGAGGTGGGCACCAATGCGCGCAAGGGCATCGAGGCGCTCCTGGGTACACGCATCTACCTGGACCTCCACGTGAAGGTGGCGAAGGACTGGCAGCGGGACCCGAAACAGCTGGTGAAGCTGGGCTTCTGAGCCCTTTACAGGGCGCGGCCGCTGGACCGCCCGGCAATTTCCCAGCCTGGACCACTAAAATGGGCCGGATTTCGAATTTAGAGGAAGGTTCACCACGTGGGGCTAGGCCGCGAGAAGCGCGACGACGGAGCTGAAGTGTCATCCGGGGGACCCGTGTCCCGGCACGCGGAAGGCGGCACCCTTGGCGCCGCCCGCCACCTGGGGCACCTGCGCGGCATGCCGGTGTGGCTGAAGGTTGTTACCGCCGTCGTTTCCGTTGCCATGATTGGCGGCATTGCATTCGCCGGTTTCTGGTTCCTTCGGCTCCAGAACAACATCTCCAAGGCCCCGCTGAACGCCGGCGG
This sequence comes from Pseudarthrobacter sp. NCCP-2145, assembly GCF_023708005.1. Lineage (NCBI taxonomy): Bacteria > Bacillati > Actinomycetota > Actinomycetes > Micrococcales > Micrococcaceae > Pseudarthrobacter > Pseudarthrobacter sp. NCCP-2145. Next base: position 63,117 of record NZ_BRCG01000001.1, read on the forward strand.
CGGCAACAACGAACAGGTGAGCGACGCGACCGGACGGATGCAGATCCTGATTCTCGGTTCGGACACGCGCGACGGTGAAAACGCCGAGTACGGCACCGCGGACGATTCCCGTGGCTACGGCAAGTCGGACGTCATGATGATGATGGACATCTCCGAGGACAACAAGCGCGTCAGCGTGATCAGTTTCCCCCGGGACCTGCTGGTGGACATTCCCGAATGCAAGGATGAGGAAACCAACCAGGTTTATCCCGCACGCAGCGGCGTGATGATCAACGAGGCCATGGCCGAAGCCGGCATAGGCTGCGCAGTGGACACCGTCAACCAGCTCACCGGCCTGGAGGTGGACCACTTTATGATGGCCGACTTTACCGCCGTGAAGGAACTGTCCAACGCCGTCGGCGGCGTCGAAGTCTGCATCAGCGACGCCGTCTACGATCCCGATTCGCGCCTTCGGCTGCCCGCGGGCACGTCAGCGGTCCAGGGGGAAATGGCCCTCGCGTTCCTGCGGACGCGCCACGCCTTTGCCGACGGCGGCGATTTGGGCCGGATCAAGGCCCAGCAGGGCTTCCTGTCCTCCCTAACCCGCAAGATCAAGGACGACGGGACGTTGTCCGATCCCGGCAGGATGCTTAAGATCGCCGACGTCGTCACCCAGAACCTGACCGTGGATGAAGGGCTGGCCTCTGTGCCCAGCCTGCTCACCATCGGCAACCGGCTCAAGGACATCGACATCAGCAAGGTCGCCTTCGTGGCCGTGCCCACCACGCCGGCGCTGGCCGATCCCAACAGGCTGCAGATCGCCGAGCCCGCCGGTTCCCAGCTGTTCGCCGCCCTCCGGCAGGACGTCGATCTGACTGATCCGACGGCGCCTTCCCCGTCCCCTTCGGAAACCTCCGCACCCCCCACGGCAGCCCCCACCGAGACGGCTCCTCCGCTGCCGCCTTACGACAAGGCCGTACAGCCCGTCACCGTGGCCAACGGCACCGGGGTTCCCGGCCGCGCACAGGAAATCGTGCAGGCCCTGATCTCGGGCGGCTTCACCCAGGCCGGCCAGTTCGAGGCTACAGCGGTGGAGCAGTCGGTGGTGTACTACGGCACGGACTTCGCGGACGTGGCTGCGGATGTCGCCGCCGCGCTGGGGATCCCTGCCGCGCAGATGGTGCCCGCCCCCAACATCGCGGGTGTCCAGGTCTACCTGGGCACCGACTTCACCACCGGGATCACCTACGGGGCTCCAGCCGCGCTCCCGGACGATATCGTCAACCAGACGGCGAAGGATGCGTCCTGCCAGCAGGCCAACCCGGCACTGATCGTCCAGGGTTAGCCACCGGTCCTGGGCGCCAGGAGGATCTGGACGGCCTCGATCCGCTTGCCCAGGCCTGATGTGCCCGCCGTTCTGCCGTCAGCGGCCCATGACTGCCAGCCCACATCCTGCACATGGGCGCGGTAGTGGATCCTGTAATGGTTCGCCATCTCACCGGTCAACCTGAGTTCAAACGCTTCCAGGCGTAGCCCCTGCCCAACCGTGCCAATCGGAGTGGCCGAGGATGTCCACGGCTGCCAGCCGATCGACTGCACATGCCCCCGCCACTCGATGTCCCCGGAATAAGCGGTGCTGGACACGGTGAGGTGCAACGCCTCAACCCGAAGGGACCTGCCCGTAGTCCCGGCGACGGTCCCATCCGAAACGTCCGCCGTCCAGCCGAGGTTCTGAACGTGGGCGGCATACACGGCAGTGAATGCCGGTGCGAGCTTCGGAACCAGCTCGATCGAAACGGCCTCCACCTGCCGCCCCTGTCCGACGGTGCCAGCCGTAGCTCCGTCGACCCCGTACGGCTGCCAGCCGATGTTCTGTACGTGGGCGCGATACCTGATGCTGTACTGCGAGGCCAGATCCCCCGTCAACCGCAGCTCGAACGCTTCAAGGCGCAGACCGAGCCCCGTGGTTCCAATCGGGGCCGCCGACGTTGTCCACGGCTGCCAGCCGATGTTCTGGACATGCCCCCTCCACAGAATGTCGCCCGAGAGGCGGTCTCCTGCCACCGACAGCCGCAACGCCTCCATTGGCAGTGACCGTCCGGTAGTTCCTGCGGAGGCACCGTCCAGGACGCTCGGCTGCCAGCCGATCGTCGCGACGTGGGCCTGATAGACCCCGATGCACGTCATGTCATAGTCGTAGGTGCCGTCGGTCCATTGTGAGATGTGGACGGTGCCGCCGGAGAAGCTGTTGTTCACGCAGAGGTCGGACGCTTCACTGGCGAAATCGAGATGTCCTGCCGGTGACCAGACGGGCACGTCAGGAAGCTGCCACGATCCGGTGATAGCCTCCCAAGCGCTCACATAGGAGTAGATCCCGTGTGGGTACCCGGCATGCGACAGTGCGGCCAGGAGCCCGGAGATGACGTACCGGTTCTCCTGCCGTTGTGTTGCTGTCGAGCTGGGCCAGGGCTGTTGCGGGCGGGGCTCGACGTCGACCCATATTCTCTCCGGCCGCCATCCCACCTCGTTGAGAGATGCAAGAGCCGCGCGACCCTCGGCGTACCCGACGTTGCGCAGCCGGTCCGGCCTGGTGTCTACAGGCCAAGGGCCGTCGTCGCCGTAGGTGTCGTACTGCGCGGCCGTGGGGAACGTAGCCATTGCGTAGGCCTGAGCCCGGACGCCTTGGTCGAGCACCCACTGGAACTGCCCGTCCAGGCAGGGGTTCTCGGTGAACGCGAGTCCACGCGTTAGCCCAACGATCACGAACTCCGTGTCTTCCGGCGGCATCGGAAGACCGCCTGGGCACTGTGGCCACGAAAAGTCGTGTCCGTAGTCGACTGCTCGTGCGGGTGGGGCGAACAGCACGCCGAGCGCCAGCGCAAGTAGAGCCGCCAGGAGCCGGGGTGTGGATGCCCGGGAGCGGCGGCCTGGGCGAAGAGCACCAAGGCCGGCCATGATGGCCCCCTTTTCGAAGGATGACCAAATTATCCCACTCGGCCACCTTCACCGCTATCCGGCGGATCACGCGTCGCTGCAGAAGGCTGTCCGCGCGGATCTCCAAGCGCGCTCATTCCCGCGGCTCAGCCGTTACAGCTCCGTTTCCGGCGGAGCGGGAGGTGAAACTGCGCCCCAGGAGTCGGACCCGGGTTTCAGCCCGGCTCCCGGGAGCAGTTCGACGTGCCGGCCTTTTGGCGTTCGGCTACCAGATACTGACGCGCTCCTCCGGTGGCATCCACATGCCGTCCTGTTCCGAGACCTCAAAGGCGTCGTGGAAAGCATCCAGGTTTTTCGCGATGGCGTTGGTGCGGAACTCGTTGGGGGAGTGCGGGTCCGTTGCCAGCCGGCGGATGGCTTCCTCGGGGCGGATGACCTGGCGCCAGCCCGCCGCCCAGGAGGCGAAGAAGCGCTGCTCCCCGGTCAGGCCGTCCAGGACGTCCGGTTCCTTCCCGTCCAAACTGATGAGGTATGCCTTGTAGGCAATCGCGAGGCCCGCCAGGTCACCAATGTTCTCACCCAGGGTGAGGCGCCCGTTGACGGTGTGTCCGGGGGCTGCGTAGGGCGAAAGTGCATCGTACTGGGCAACCAGTTTTGCGGTGAGCTTTTCGAACGCCTGCCGGTCCTCTTCAGTCCACCAGTTCCGCAGCGCCCCGCCGCCGTCGAACTGGGACCCCTGGTCATCAAATCCGTGGCCGATTTCATGCCCGATGACCGCGCCGATGCCGCCGTAGTTAACGGCATCATCGGCGTCGGCCGTGAAGAACGGGGGCTGCAGGATCGCTGCCGGGAACACGATCTCGTTCATCATGGGATGGTAGTAGGCGTTGACCGTCTGCGGGGTCATCAGCCACTTGTTGCGGTCCACCGGCTTGCCCACCTCGTCGAGGTGCCGGTCGACGTCGGCGTTGTGCGCCCGCTCAACGTTGCCCAGGAGGTCGGTGGGGTCGATCTCGACCGCGGAGTAGTCAATCCACTGGTCCGGGTAGCCGATCTTCGCCCGGAAGCCCTCCAGCTTCCGGAGCGCCTCGGCCTTCGTGGCGTCGCCCATCCAGCCGACGGCCGTGATGCTCTGGCGGTACGCCTCTGTCAGGTTGGCGACGAGCGCCTGCATCCTGGCTTTGTGGGTCTCGGGGAAGTGCCGGGCCACGTAGATCTGCCCCACAGCTTCTCCCAAAGCCGCTTCGACGACGGCCACCCCGCGCTTCCAGCGGTCCTTGTTCCGGGGGGTGCCGCTGAGGGTGGTCCCGTAGAAGGCGAAGTTGGCGTCCACGAAAGCGGATGAAAGGTACGGTGCGGCTGCACCCACCACCCGCATCGCCAGCCATTCCTGCCAGTGGGCCAGCGGCTCGGACTCGAGGAGGGCAGCGGCGCCGTCGAAGAACGGAGGAGTGCTCATCACGATCTCCTGCCGCTTGCCGGCATCGATGCCGGCGGCTTCAAACCAGGTGGCCAGCAGCGGGAACAGCGCTGATGCCTCCTCCGCCGTTTTCAGGTTGTACGTCTTTTGAGGATCCCGAAGGGTGACGTTGTCCCAGTGGTGGGACGCGAGCCTGCTCTCCAGGGCAACCACACGCCCGGCGGCTGACGCCGCATCGGCAACGCCCGCCAGGCCGAGCATCGTCTCCACGTGCGCGGCGTACGCGGTGACCATCGGCGCGAACTTGTCTTCCCGGTAGTAGGACTCGTCGGGCAATCCGAGGCCGCCCTGCCCGGTATACAGCAGAATCCGGTCCGGGTTGCCAGCATCCGGTGCTGGGTAGATGTAGAAGAGCCCACTGACATCGGCCCGGAACAGGCGGCCCGCCAGCGACACGAGGTCCGCCACGGAAGTGGTGGCGAACACCTCTTCAAGCCGCCGGCGGATCGGTTCAAGGCCCTTCGCTTCAACAGTGGCCTCGTCCATGAAGCTGCTGTAAAGGTCCCCGATTTTCCGTTCAATCCCGCTGGCGGCACCGCCCTTGGCCGCGGCTTCTTCAATAATGTCGCGGACTGCGATCTCGGAACCGTCCCGGAGGGCGGTGAAGGTGCCCGCGAGCGGCCGGTCATCGGGAATTTCCGTGGCCTTCAGCCATGCGCCGTTGACGTGCTGGTAAAGGTCATCCTGCGGCCGGACCGTGTGATCAATGGTGGACAGGTCGATCCCCGAAATGGGCACTGAAACTCCTTCTGATGGAGAGCGGCGGCAGGAAGAACAGCGCGCAGCGTCTGCATGGTGGACTTTACTGACGGTAGTGCCCTTTCATCTTACGCACCCGTGTTACCCTCAAAAGGTGCGTGCAGAGCTCCTTCTTCTTAGCTGCCGCGGCGAGGCCTCAGACGCGATCTAGCGCAAGGCCCACCCTCGCTGCGGAGTTTGTGTTGCCCGGCCACCCTTTCAACGTTGAACCACAGAAAAGGCCCCGATAGTAATGCGAAACGCACAGAAGCCCTCAGGAATGCCCGCCCACCGCTACACGCCGTTCCAGGACCAGATCAAGGTTGAACTGCCGGACCGCACCTGGCCGGACAAGGTTATTACCAAGGCCCCCCGCTGGTGCGCGGTGGACCTGCGCGACGGCAACCAGGCACTGATCGACCCGATGAGCCCGGCCCGCAAGATGAAGATGTTCGACCTGCTGGTCCGGATGGGCTACAAGGAGATCGAGGTCGGCTTCCCCTCCGCTTCGCAGACGGACTTCGACTTCGTCCGCCAGCTGATCGAGGGCAACCACATTCCTGAGGACGTCACCATCCAGGTCCTGACCCAGGCACGTGAGCACCTGATCGAGCGCACGTACGAGTCGCTGGTGGGTGCCAGGCAGGCCATCGTCCACCTCTACAACTCCACCTCCGTGCTGCAGCGCCGCGTGGTCTTCAACCAGGATGAGGACGGAATCCTGGACATTGCGCTCCAGGGCGCCCGGCTGTGCAAGAAGTACGAGGAAACCCTCGCGGACACGCACGTGACCTACGAGTACTCCCCGGAGTCCTTCACCGGGACCGAGCTGGAGTACGCGGTCCGGGTCTGCAACGCCGTCGCCGATGTCTTCGAAGCGTCCGCGGACCGCCAGGTCATCATCAACCTGCCCGCCACGGTGGAAATGGCAACGCCCAACGTCTATGCCGATTCCATCGAGTGGATGAGCCGCCACCTGCACCCGCGCGAAGGCATCATCCTCTCCCTACACCCCCACAACGACCGTGGTACCGGCGTCGCCGCCGCCGAGCTGGGCTACATGGCCGGGGCGGACCGGATCGAAGGCTGCCTGTTCGGCAACGGCGAGCGGACCGGCAACGTGGACCTGGTCACCCTGGGCCTGAACATGTTCGTCCAGGGCATCGACCCCATGATCGACTTCTCGAATATCGACGACGTCCGCCGGACCGTGGAGTACTGCAACCAGCTGCCCGTCCCGGAGCGTTCACCCTACGGCGGCGACCTCGTGTTCACGGCGTTCTCCGGCTCCCACCAGGACGCCATCAAGAAGGGCTTCGAGGCCCTCGAGCGCGACGCCGCTGCCGCGGGCAAGGATGTTGCCGACTTCACCTGGCAGGTCCCGTACCTGCCCGTCGACCCCAAGGACCTGGGACGCAGCTACGAGGCCGTCATCAGGGTCAATTCCCAGTCCGGCAAGGGCGGCGTCGCCTACCTGCTCAAGAATGAGCACAGCCTGGACCTGCCGCGCCGTGCCCAGATCGAATTCTCCGGCGTTATCCAGAAGCGTACGGACACGGTGGGCGGCGAAGTCAGCGGCGCCCAGCTGTGGCAGGTCTTCCAGGACGAGTACCTGCCCTCCGGCAGGACTGACGGCCAGTGGGGCCGCTACGCCCTGGGTGCCGTCAAGACGGAAACGGACGACGACGGCGGCATGACGCTGCACGCCTCCCTCACCATTGACGGTGTGCAGGTCAGCCGTACCGGCACGGGCAACGGTCCCATCGCAGCGCTGCTGGGCATCCTGCGGGAAGACGGCGTGGACGTCCGTGTGCTCGACTACAGCGAGCACGCCCTGTCCGAGGGCGGCAGCGCCATGGCCGCCGCCTACGTCGAATGCGCCGTGGGGGAGCGGGTGCTCTGGGGCGTCGGCATCGACGCCAACACCAGCATGTCCTCCCTGAAGGCAGTCATCTCCGCCGTGAACCGCGCCATCCGGGACGCCCAGGCCTAAGCACCGCACTGCCGTGCCGCCGGACGCTTCCGGCGGCACGGCAGCATGCGGCACGGCTGTGCCGGCAAAGAATGGGAAGATAGAAGGCGTGGCCCAACACTCTTTCGCCTCCCGCGCGTACCGGGACGACGCCGTGGTGCTGCGCACCCACAAGCTGGGTGAGGCGGACCGGATCATCACCCTGCTGACCAAGCACCATGGCCAGGTCCGGGCGGTCGCCAAAGGGGTCCGCCGCACCAGCAGCCGCTTCGGCGCGCGGCTTGAGCCGTTTATGGTGGCGGACCTCCAGCTCGTGTCGGGCAAAACCCTGGACATCGTGACCCAGGCCGTGGCCAAGGGCGCCTACGGCGGCAACATTGCCGCAGACTACGGCCGTTACACGGTGGCGGCGGCCATGACCGAGACAGCCGAGAAGCTGACCGACGTGGACGGCGAGGCCGGGACAGCACAGTACAACCTTCTGGTGGGTGCGCTGGCGTCCCTCAGCAGGGATGAACATGCCGCCGGACTGATCCTCGACTCCTATCTTTTGCGGGCACTGGCCACCGGCGGCTGGGCACCCAGCTTCACGAACTGCGCCCGGTGCGGCCTGCCGGGCCCCCACACGGCATTTTCGGCTCCCCTGGGAGGAATGGTCTGCAGCGGATGCAGGCCGCCTGGTTCCCCGGCCCCGGCGCCGGAGACTGTGGTGCTGCTCGCGGCGCTGCTGACCGGTAACTGGACTACGGCGGACGGCTCCCTTCCCGTGCACCGGAAAGAGGCCGCGGGCCTGGTGGCCGCATACCTGCAATGGCACCTCGAACGGGTGCTGAAGTCCCTTAAACATGTGGAGCGTAGCTGACAGTGGCCCTCGGCAAAAAGAACACCGCCTCAAGGAAGCGCACCCACCCGGTGGTCGCACCGTACCCGCACCCTTCGGGGGCCGTTGCGCCCTCCATCCCGGCTGAGTTCATTCCCCGCCATGTGGCGATCGTGATGGATGGCAACGGCCGCTGGGCCAACCAGCGGGGCCTGCCCAGGATTGAAGGGCACAAGGCAGGGGAGCCTGCACTGCTGGACGTGATGGCAGGTGCCATCGAGCTGGGCATCGAGTACGTCAGCGTGTATGCCTTCTCCACCGAGAACTGGCGCCGGTCCCCGGAGGAAGTCCGCTTCCTGATGGGATTTAACAAGGATGTGCTGCGCCGGCAGCGGAACCAGCTCGACGAGTGGGGCGTCCGGGTCCGGTGGTCGGGCCGGCGGCCCCGCCTGTGGGGTTCGGTCATCCGCGAGCTTGAGGAGGCGGAGGAGTTCACGGCGGGCAACAGCACCTGCACGTTGACCATGTGTGTTAATTACGGCGGCCGGGCGGAGATCACGGATGCCGTCTCCGCCATCGCGGCCGAGGTGGCCGCCGGCAGGCTCAAACCCGGTGCCATCACGGAACGGACCATCCAGAAGTACCTTGACGAGCCGGACCTGCCGGACGTGGACCTGTTCCTCCGCAGCTCGGGGGAGCAGCGGCTCTCCAACTTCCTCCTGTGGCAGTCCGCCTACGCCGAGTTCGTTTTTATGGACACCCTGTGGCCCGACGTCGACCGGCGCACGCTCTGGGCGGCAGTGGAGGAGTACGCCCAGCGGGACCGCCGCTACGGCGGGGCCGTGGACGCGGCCGCACCTGCGGGTTCTTAGGTTCGAGGCCGCGCAGGCAGCGTACCCAAAGACCCGCGGGCCAAGCAGGGGGCGGCATTCAGGCGGAGTAGGCCCTGAGCCACGCCGCCAGGTCCCGGCAGGCCTCCTCCCGTACGCCGCGGCGGGAAAGGAAGACGTCGTGGATGGCGCCCGGATAGCGGAAGACCGCCACCCGCCGTCCCAGGCGCAGCGCGCGGTGGGCTGTTTCCTCGACGTCGATTACAGCGTCGGCCTCCATCATCTCCGCCGACCACTCGATCTGGATGCGGGTACGGTGCGAGAGCAGGACCAGCGCCGGGGCCCTGATGTCCAGCCGGCGCTCCACCGCGGCATGGCCGGCAAGCACCGCCTTGGCCCAGCCGGCCCTGATGGGGAATGATGCCCTGGGCCGCCACAGGGGGTCGAGGTGCCGCTCGCCGTGGGCCTCGCTGCTGACGCTCTGCCAGTAGCCGGGCATCTCCGGGAGCCATAGGGGACGCCGGGGGTCGGCCCTGGACAGCGGGTCCACCAGGTGCATCGCAATGGTGCGAACGATACTGCTGCCCTGCAGTTCCAGCCACGGCGCGTTCAGGATCAGGGTGCCCAGCGCCGTCGGGTTGCGGTCAGCCCACAGTGCGGTAATCAGCCCGCCGAGTGAATGCGCCAGGACGTGGACAGTGGGTGCAACCCCCGGGCCCAGGCGTTCCTTGAGGTCTTCCCTGATCGCCCCGAGGGCAGCGGCGAGGTCCTCGTCATAGACCGCCAGGTCATCAGTGAAACCCGGCGTCTGCCAGGGCCGGAGGCTGCGGCCGAATTTGCGCAGGTCCACGGCGTAGAAGGGGAACCCGGCATCGGTCAGGTATTTTGCCAGCTCCTCCTGGAAGAAGTAGTCCGCCCAGCCGTGGACGTACAATACCGCGTTAACCGCAGGCTGCTCCGCCGTCGTCGGCAATGCCGCCGGCTCCCTGGCGACGCAGCGGACAAGCGTTGCACAGACGTCGCCCTCATCGTCCGGGGCGAGGGGAAGGACACGCTGCTCGAAACGCGGCCCCAGGATGTCGGCAGTCCAGAGGGCCGCGTCCGTATCCCTGCCCACCCGTGCGCCGGTCATCCGCTGCCTCCGCTGAGGGATGGGTCCGGCTCCCCGTCTCCATAGGCCCGGAGCCAGCGCGCAAGCCTGGCGTACGCGTCGGCGCGCACGGCGGCGGGGGAGAGGAACACGTCGTGCAGGGCGCCGTCGATCCGCTCCACTGTGACGGTCCGGCCCAGGGTCAGGGCACGGGCAGCAATGATGTTGACGTCAAGGACGGCATCCGTCCGCCGCATCTCCTCAGACCAGAAGAGTCCGTTGGCGCTGCCGCTGGAGAGCAGGACGAGGATGGGGACCTCGATGTTGAGTCCCCGCGCCACCCGTGAATGCCCGGCCAGGACGGCACTGAGCCAGCCCGCCCGCACGGGAAAAGCCATGGGGGGACGGTAGCGGTCATCCAGCGTCCACTCTCCGTCGGCCGAACTGCTGATGGTCCGCCAGTAAAAGCCCCGCTCCGGCAGCCGGAGCACGGCTTCGGGCCGGAACCGGGCCACAGGTCCCACCATGCCCGCCGTGGCACGCCGCACCAGTGAACTGCCGTGCATCTCCAGCCAGGGGCTGTTGAGGACCAGCCGTGCCACCCGGCCGGGATGCCGGCTTGCCCAGAGCACGGCCACCAGCCCACCCGTCGAATGCCCCATAAGGGTAAGGGACAGGTCTGCCCCGTCCTGGGCGATCAGCCGGCACGCCATGTCGATTTCGGCGTCATAATCCCCGAGGTCCGACACATAGCCGCCCGGCGACTCCGGCCGCAGGCTCCGTCCGTGGTTGTGCATGTCCAGTGCGTAGAAGTGGTACCCGGCCGATGACCAGAAGCGGGCGAGGTCCACGTTGAAGAAATAATCACTCCAGCCATGCAGGAAAAGGACCACCCTGCGGCGTCCGGGGGAGGAGGTCAACGCTGCCACGGCAGGGCGGAAGCGGACCAGTGTGGCCGTGCGCTCCACACTGTCCGGTCCCATGGCCTGAAAGGCGTGTGACTCAAAGTCCTCGCCCAGGATGTCCTGCTGCCACTCCATGGGATTATGCTAATCCGCTGCCGGTTTGACCTGCCCATTTTGGTCTGGGCCCTCCAAGGCGGAAAACTAGAGTCATGCGCGTTTACCCCACATTCTTCAGGCTTGCCTTTTCATGGATGGACGCCGAGCGCGCCCACAAAATCGGGTTCAAGGCCATCAGGCTGGCGCACCGCTCCGGCGCGGGAAAGGTCCTGGAAAAGCTCACTGCCCCCGCACCGTCCCTGCAGACCACGGCTTTCGGCGTGACTTTTCCGTCACCGTTCGGGCTTGCTGCCGGGTTCGACAAGGAAGGGCACGGCATCGAGGCGCTGACCGAGCTCGGGTTCGGCCACGTTGAGGTAGGGACCATCACCGGCCAGGCCCAGCCCGGCAACGAGAAGCCGCGGCTCTTCCGCCTGGTCCAGGACCGCGCCGTCATCAACCGGATGGGCTTCAACAATGACGGCGCAACGGCCGTGGCACCGCGGCTCAGGGCCGCCCGCGCTGCGCTGCAGCGCCGGCACCCGGACGTGCGCCCCGTCATCGGTGTCAACATCGGCAAGACCAAGGCGGTGGAACTGGCGGACGCCGTGGATGACTATCTTGTGAGTGCCCGCAGCCTTGCACCCGCCGCCGATTACTTGGTGGTCAACGTGAGCTCGCCCAATACACCCGGGCTGCGCCTGCTCCAGGATGTGCAGTCGCTCCGTCCCTTGCTGGTCGCCGTGGGTGAAGAAGCTGACCGGGCTGCCGGACGCCACGTCCCCCTGCTCGTGAAGATCGCACCTGACCTCAGCGACGAGGATATCGACGACGTCGCCCGCCTTGCGCTGGATCTCAAGCTGGACGGCATCATCGCCACCAACACCACCATCGCCCGGGACGGTTTGGCCTCGCCGGCGGACCAGGTGGAGAAGTGCGGTGCGGGCGGGCTCTCCGGCGCCCCGCTGAAGAAGCGTTCCCTCGAGGTGTTGCGCAGGCTGAAGGATGTCACGGGCGACGCCCTCACCCTGGTGGCGGTGGGCGGCGTGGAAACAGCGGAGGATGTCCAGGACAGGCTCGAAGCCGGGGCAACGCTGGTCCAGGGCTACACGGCTTTCCTCTATGAGGGGCCGTTCTGGGCCGCACGCATCAACCGCGAACTGGCGAGGAAGCGCCGGTCCTGACCCATGGACCGCGGCGCCCTGCGCGCCCTCATCCTTTAAACGCGAAACCCCGGCGGATCGACCGCCGGGGTTTCGCGTCATGAAGACCGTTACCGGTCAGGCGGGATACTGCCCGCGCTTGACCTGGGGCTTGGGAAGACGGAGTTTGCGGAACTGCAGGGACCGCATGGAGCCGTACCAGACGGTGCCGCGCTCCACCTCGCCGAACTTGGCCGTCAGCCGCTTGCGGAGCTGGCGGGACAGGATGAACACGTCCACAAAGACGGCCAGGAACATTACCCAGAACCCGCCCAGGACGTAAATCATCATGTCGCTGGATGCCGGGACCACCAACGACACCAGGACGAAAACCAGGGCACCGAACATGAGGTATTCACCGAGGCTGAAGCGCGCGTCGACGTAGTCACGGGCAAAGCGTTTCTGCGGGCCCTTGTCACGCAGCGGCAGGAATTTCTCGTCGCCGGTGTCCAGCGCCTGGCGCATCTTGAGGCGCTGGTCCTGGATGGCCTGGCGCTCGGCAGCCTTCGATGCCTTGCGGTCCTCAGGGACCAGCGGGCGCTTGCGGGCAGCTTCCTGTGCCTTGCGGGTGGGGGTCGGGGCCCCCTTGCCACTCAATCCGTTGGCCCGCGCCGCCGCCTCTGCAGCTTGTTGGTCTACTGTTTGCTGCGCCGAGGGCGCTTCCTTTTTACGTCCGAACACCTGAACAGAATACCTTGCGGCAGGCCCAGGATTTGCTGTAAGGCCCACCGCGCCCCCACAACGGAGGATGTGACGCGGGTAATGTTTTTGGCATGACTTCATCGCCCGCGGCTATGCCGCAGAATCCCAGTGCCCACCTACCCCAGGGCTTTGCCGGAAACAGCTCGACGGAGGATCTCCGTGCCGCCATCGACAGGTCCTTCGGCACTACCCTTGAAAGGCTTAAAGCGCTGGTCGCCATCCCCGGCATTGCATGGCCAAGCTTTGACCGCGGGCCCCTGGAGCGCAGTGCCGAAGCAGTAGCGGAACTGCTGCGCGGCGCCGGCCTGGACAATGTGCAGATCCTTGCCTGCGACAAGCCGGACGGCACCCCGGGAGGTCCCGCCGTCGTCGCCCGCAGGCCTGCCAGGGACGGCAAGCCGACGATCCTCCTTTACGCGCACCACGACGTCCAGCCCACGGGGGATACCGGGCTGTGGGAGACCGAACCATTCACCGCCGTCGAGAAGGACGGGCGCCTGTACGGGCGGGGCGCAGCGGACGACAAAGCCGGGATCATGGCCCACATCGCCGCCTATGCGGCAGTTTCGGAGGTACTTGGCAGCTCGCTCGGTCTCGGCGTGACGTTCTTCTTTGAGGGCGAGGAAGAAGCAGGATCACCCACTTTCCGGAGATTCCTGGAGGAAAACCGTGAGCTGCTCCGTGCCGATGTCATCGTGGTCGCCGATTCGAGCAACTGGAAAGTCGGCATTCCGGCCTTGACCACCAGCCTGCGGGGCCTGGTGGACGGGACCATCGAAGTCCAGGTCCTCGAGCACGCCGTGCACTCGGGCATGTACGGCGGGCCCGTGCTGGATGCACCCACCCTGCTGTCCCGCCTCATTGCCACGTTGCACGATGACGAAGGAAATGTCGCCATCGGGGGACTGGTGGCAAGGGACACGGCGGCCGTGGAACTTCCGGAGGAGGATTACCGGGCTGACGCATCAGTGCTCGACGGCGTACGGCTTGCCGGGTCAGGGAGCATCGCCTCACGGCTCTGGACCAAGCCTGCCCTCTCCATCATCGGGTTCGACGCACCTTCCGTGGACGCTGCCTCGAACACCCTGTTGCCGCGCGCGCGGGCGAAGTTCAGCCTAAGACTGGCGCCGGGGCAGAATCCGGAGGAGGCGATGGAGGCCGTGCGCAGGCATGTGGAGTCGAATGCTCCGTTCGGAGCGCGGGTCACCTTCACGCCGGGGGAGAGCGGAAACCCGTTCCTGACCGACACCTCCTCGCCGGCGGCCTCGCTGGCGATGTGGGCACTGGGAGAGGCCTGGGGCGTACCCGCGGTGGAAACCGGCATAGGCGGTTCCATTCCCTTCATCGCCGACCTGACGGAGCTGTACCCGGACGTGCAGATCCTCGTGACCGGGGTTGAGGATCCGGACTCCCGGGCTCACAGCGCCAATGAGTCGCTGCACCTTGGCGACTTCCGCAAAGCCATCCTGGCGGAGGCGCTGCTCCTCGCCCGGATCAACGAACACGGGCTGTAGGGTCTTCCCGCGGGGCGGCTGCCGGTACCTCTCCGGGGCCGGATCAGGGGCTTTCCCCGGGAACAAGAGGGGCCCAACCATGGTTACGTCAGGAGTTAGAGCTACACGTCCGCCCCGCGTAGCATGTAGCTATAGCCCATACCGAAACCGTAGGGGCAGGCACCGCCAGCGCGGCGCCGCCAGACCGTCCTAAGAAGGTAGGCCAATGAGCACCGCAACAAATGAGAACAGCACCGGAACCACCAGCACGGCCAGCGATGAACTGCCCGTCCACGAGGTCAAACTGACCGACGTCGCCGCAGGCAAGGTACGCAGCCTTCTCGAGCAGGAAGGCCGTACGGACCTGCGCCTCCGGGTTGCTGTGCAGCCCGGCGGCTGCTCCGGGCTGATCTACCAGCTGTACTTCGATGAGCGGCTCCTGGACGGGGACGCAGTCCGGGACTACGACGGCGTCGAAGTTGTTGTGGACAAGATGAGCGTTCCCTACCTCAGTGGTGCGTCCATCGACTTCGAGGACACCATCTCCAAGCAGGGGTTCACCATCGACAACCCCAACGCCGGCGGCTCCTGTGCCTGTGGGGATTCGTTCCACTAAGCCGGTTATTTCGCCCGATGCCGGCGCCGGGCCACCTGCCGAAAATATCGGTACGGGGGCACGGCGCCGACATGTGGGCGAAACACCCGGCGGAGCGGTAAGCTCTACACCGAGTAGTAAAACTTTTAGTGTGCCCGGGGCGGCCGAGTCTTCCCGGACAGCAGCAACAAGTAGGAAGGGCCGTCTGTGAGTTCGCAGAACCGAACCGGCAGCCGACGCAAAACGATCACAACGATCTCAAGCTTGGCAATTGCCGGCGCGTTGGTTTTGACCGGATGTTCGCCAGAGGTAGAGAAAGGGTGGCTGCCCACGGAACGTGGCACCACCAGCAACACCGACCGCATCATGGACCTCTGGGTCAACTCATGGATTGCCGCCCTGGTTGTGGGCATCATTACCTGGGGCCTGATCGTCTGGTGCCTGGTCGCATACCGCCGCCGCAAAGGCACCGTTGGGTTCCCGCGGCAGACCAGCTTCAACCTCCCCCTGGAAGTCTTTTACCTGACCATCCCGCTGTTCATGGTTGTGGTGTTCTTCTACTTCACCGACCGCGACCAGCAGGCGATCGACAACCGCTCAGAGCCCGCCGACGTCGTTGTTGACGTCCGCGGCAAGCAGTGGGCCTGGGACTTCAACTACAAGGCCGGCGACGTCATCGAAGAGGACGTCTACGAAGCAGGCGTGCAGACCAACCTCACCGGCAACACCATCGACAAGGAACAGCTCCCCACGCTGTACCTGCCGGTGAACAAGTCGGTTGACCTCGAGCTCAATGCACGCGACGTCATCCACTCCTTCTGGGTTCCCGCCTTCCTGCAGAAGCGCGACATGATCCCGGGCAAGACCAACTACATCAGGTTCACCCCCACTAAAGAGGGCACCTACGACGGCAAGTGTGCCGAACTTTGCGGCGAGTACCACTCCGAAATGCTGTTCCGCGTCAAGGTGGTGTCGGAATCCGAATTCCAGGCCCACATGGACGAACTGCGCGAAGCAGGCAACACGGGTCTCCTCGGCGTCGAGTACGACCGCAACCCGAACGTGAACGAAATTAAGTAAGGGGAGCGACGTGGCTACGTACACTCAATCCGCACCCACCGGAGTCCTTCCAGCTCCCGTGGTTCCGAAGTCCAAGGGGCGCATCGTCGTCAACTGGATCACCTCCACCGACCACAAGACCATCGGGTACATGTACCTGATCGCGTCCTTCGTGTTCTTCTGCCTCGGCGGCGTGATGGCCCTGCTCATCCGCGCTGAGCTGTTCGAGCCCGGTATGCAGATCCTGCAGACCAAGGAGCAGTACAACCAGCTGTTCACGATGCACGGCACCGTGATGCTGCTGATGTTCGCAACGCCGCTGTTTGCCGGCTTCGCGAATGTCATCATGCCATTGCAGATCGGCGCTCCGGACGTGGCCTTCCCGCGACTGAATGCGCTGGCCTTCTGGTTCTTCCTCTTCGGCTCCACCATTGCGGTGTCCGGCTTCATCACCCCGCAGGGTGCAGCGTCCTTCGGATGGTTCGCCTATGCGCCGCTGTCCAACACCACCTTCAGCCCCGGCATCGGCGGTGACCTGTGGGTGTTCGGCCTGGCGCTGTCCGGCTTTGGAACCATCCTGGGTGCGGTCAACTTCATCACCACCGTTATCTGCATGCGTGCCCCGGGCATGACCATGTGGCGGATGCCGATCTTCACCTGGAACATCCTCGTCACGGCCATCCTGGTCCTGATGGCTTTCCCGCCGCTGGCAGCTGCCCTGTTCGCCCTCGGCGCCGACCGGCGCTTCGGTGCCCACATCTTCGACCCGGAGAACGGCGGAGCAGTCCTCTGGCAGCACCTGTTCTGGTTCTTCGGCCACCCCGAGGTGTACATCATCGCCCTGCCGTTCTTCGGCATCGTGTCCGAGATCTTCCCGGTGTTCAGCCGCAAGCCGATCTTCGGCTACAAGGGCCTGGTCTACGCCACCATTGCCATTGCCGCGCTGTCCGTCACCGTCTGGGCCCACCATATGTACGTGACCGGCTCGGTGCTGCTGCCGTTCTTCGCGTTCATGACGATGCTGATCGCAGTGCCCACCGGCGTGAAGTTCTTCAACTGGATCGGCACCATGTGGCGCGGTTCGCTGACCTTCGAGACGCCCATGCTGTGGAGCATCGGCTTCCTGGTCACGTTCCTCTTCGGCGGCCTCACCGGCATCATTCTGGCCTCCCCGCCGCTGGACTTCCACGTCTCCGATTCCTACTTCGTGGTGGCGCACTTCCACTACGTGGTGTTTGGCACCGTGGTTTTCGCGATGTTCGCCGGGTTCTACTTCTGGTGGCCCAAGTTCACCGGCAAGATGCTCAACGAGCGCCTTGGCAAGATCCACTTCTGGCTCCTGTTCCTGGGCTTCCACGGCACCTTCCTGATCCAGCACTGGCTGGGTGTTGAGGGCATGCCCCGCCGCTACGCCGACTACCTGGTGGAAGACAACTTCACCTGGATGAACCAGTTCTCCACGGTTGCCTCGTTTGTCCTGGGTGCATCGCTGATCCCGTTCTTCTGGAACGTGTACATCACCTGGCGCAGCGCTGAGAAGGTGCAGGTGGATGATCCCTGGGGCTTCGGTGCTTCCCTGGAATGGGCCACGTCCTGCCCGCCGCCGCGGCACAACTTCACGTCGCTGCCCCGGATCCGCTCGGAGCGCCCGGCACTGGACCTGCACCACCCTGAACTTCGCCAGGTCCACACCGTTGAGTCACCCGCTCCCGCAGCCAAGACGCTCGGAAACGCCGACCAGAGGGACAACTGACAATGAAAATTGAATCCTGGATTTTTGGTGCCGGAGTCTTCTTCTTCGTTCCGATCTCAATGGTGTACGGTTTCCTCACCAACTGGGGCGAGTGGGTTGGCATCCTCGGCATCCTGCTCGTGGGCGGCCTTGCCGGCATGATCGGTGGATACCTCGGGTTCACCGGCAAGCGCGTAGGCCTCCGTCCCGAGGACCGCAGCGACGCTGAGATCCACGAAGGTGCCGGCGAGCAGGGGCACTTCAGCCCCTGGAGCTGGTGGCCGCTCTTCCTGGGCCTGGCCTGCGCTACGGGCTTCCTGGGACTTGCCGTTGGCTTCTGGATTGTCTACATCGCGGCCGGCATGGCTGTTGTAGCGCTGATCGGCTGGGTCTACGAGTACAGCCGCGGAGACCACGCCCACTAGCAGCACCGCAGCATAAACAACGACGTCGGGCCCCACCGAAAGGTGGGGCCCGACGTCGTTGTTTGCAGTGTCTCCAGCGCGCCTCAGGCGGCCCCCTGCGACTCCAGGAGGTTGCCGAGCACGCGGAGTGCCTCCTCAGCGTCCCGGCGGCTCTGCGACCCGTCAAGCACGGCTTCGCTGACACCCAATTCCACTTCGCAGCCGTGCTCGAAGTCGGCCGTCATCACCTGCAGAAGCGAGCGTGCATCCACGTGCCGGGCACCGTCTTTGGAAATAGTGACCGGCAGGCCTGTTTCTGTGACAGCCCGTACGAAGACAGCGGCGGGACGGGCGTGCAGCCCCACCGAGGCTTTGACCACGGCCTTGTGTACTGGCAAGGGAAACTCCTCTATTGTGGCGGTCCACCGCCGCCGGTGACATTTTCCTGACAAATATAGCTGCCCGGAGTCCCGCTCCACGAAGCGGAGGG
This sequence comes from Pseudarthrobacter sp. NCCP-2145, assembly GCF_023708005.1. Lineage (NCBI taxonomy): Bacteria > Bacillati > Actinomycetota > Actinomycetes > Micrococcales > Micrococcaceae > Pseudarthrobacter > Pseudarthrobacter sp. NCCP-2145. Next base: position 81,638 of record NZ_BRCG01000001.1, read on the forward strand.
CGTAGGGACCGCACTGGTCTAGACCTGCCCTAAAATTGGAGGGTGAATTCGAATCCAGGGGAGACCCGCCATGGCTCCTAGCGCGGCAGCCATCACCGGTGACATCGACCGGACCAGTGGAACAGCGATCTACGTGCAGCTCCGTGAAATCCTGCGTTCCTATATTGCACAGTCCTGCCCGCCCGGATCGGCCCTGCCCTCGGAGCGCGATCTTGCCGAGCGCTTCGGCCTGGCACGGATGACGGTCAGGCAGGCCATCGACGCCCTGGTGGGTGAAGAGGTAATCGAGCGGGTGGTGGGACTGGGGACGTTCGTCCGCAGGCCGAAACTGGATCTCCAGGTCAAACTGACGTCGTACAGCGAGGAGATGCAGCGGCGCGGGATGGTGCCGGCCGCGAAGGTGCTGAGCTTTGAGCAAATCGCTGCGAGTGCGTTCCTGGCACGGGAACTGCAGTTGGACGAAGGGACGCCGCTGGTGCGGTTTCGCCGCCTGCTCCTGGCCGACGGTGAGCCGATGAGTGTCGATGAGAACTTCATTCCCGCGCACCGCGTGCCGGGACTGCTGGACGGGGAACCGCCCACGTCGCTCTACAACGTCCTGAGTGAACAGTTCGGCCTGGTGATGGAGTGGGGCGAGGACATGATCGAGGCTACGGCTGCGTCGCCCTCCACAGCTCGCCTGCTGAACGTGGAGGTGGGCTCACCCCTGCTGAAGATCCAGCGCCATGCCTTTGTTGCCCGGGCGATGGTGGACTACTCCGTGTCGTACTACCGCGCCGACAGATACAAGCTGTGGGTTCCGCTGCAGCGGCCCGGTGCGCGCCGGGCTCGAAACCACTAGGCGCCTCCGACGGTTGAGGGGATGCCCGAACACAGTTTTGCGCTTCCGGCACGATCTTAAACAATAAAGGCCCAGTCCTCATGGACCGGGCCTTCATTGTCTATTGCAGAACCTAGTGGGACAGGCTCTTTGCTGCTTCTGGTGCCTCGACTGCCTCGTGGCCATGGCCATGGGCGGCTTCCAGCTCAGCTGGGGTGGCCGGGGCGACGCGGTCCTCGAAGAACCACTTGGAGAGGAACGCGCGGCGCTTTTCCTTGCGGGTCACCACGCCGTGTTCGTTGGGTACGGCGGGGAGGACCTCAGGGGACTCGAAGCCAACCAGCTTGTAGCGCTTGTACTCGTCCAGCGGTGCGTGCACCTCGATGAACTCGCCGTGCGGGAGCCGGACGATGCGTCCTGTTTCCCGTCCGTGGAGTGCGATTTCGCGGTCCTTCCGCTGAAGGGCCAGGGCGACGCGCTTGGTCACGATAAAGGCAATGATCGGGCCGATGAAGAACAGTGCGCGCAGCCAGTACGTGACGTCGTTCAGCGAGACGTGGAAGTGGGTGGCGATGAGGTCGGAGCCGGCCGCGGCCCACATGACGCAGTACCAGACGAAGCCGGCCATACCGATGGCGGTCCGTGTGGGAGCGTTGCGGGGGCGGTCCAGCACGTGGTGCTCACGGTCATCCTTGGTGATCCACCGTTCAATCCACGGGTACATGAACATCACGGTGAACAGGATTCCGGCCGGTACCAGGGCGGGCAGCAGGACGTTGAACGAGAAGACGAAGCCAAGCCAGGTCTGCTCCACCTGCCAGTCCCCAAGGGTGCCGGGCATCAGGCGCAGGGCGCCGTCAACGAATCCGATGTACCAGTCAGGCTGGGTACCCGCGGACACGGGGGAGGGGTCGTAAGGGCCGTAGTTCCAGATCGGGTTGATCGTGAAGAAACCTGCCATGAGCGCCAGGACGCCGAAAACAATGAAGAAGAATCCACCGGCCTTGGCAGCATATACAGGTCCGAGCGGGTAACCGACGACGTTGTTGTCGTTGCGGCCGGGGCCGGGGTACTGGGTGTGCTTGTGGACCACCACCATGAAGAGGTGGAGGACAATCATCAGCAGGATCAGTGCCGGAACCAGCAGGATGTGCAGCATGTAAAGGCGGCCGATGACAGCGGTACCCGGGAACTCGCCGCCGAAGAGGAAGAACGAGATGTAGGTACCGATGACCGGGATGGACTTGATGACGCCGTCGATGATGCGCAGGCCGTTGCCGGAGAGCAGGTCATCAGGAAGGGAGTATCCGGTGAAGCCGGCGGCCATGGCGAGGATGAGCAGTACGCTGCCCACAACCCAGTTCATTTCGCGGGGCTTGCGGAAAGCTCCGGTAAAGAAGACCCTCAGCATGTGCACGGCGATGGAGGCTACGAACAGCAGGGCAGCCCAGTGGTGCACCTGGCGCATGAACAGTCCGCCACGGATATCAAAGGAGATATCCAGCGATGAGCTGTACGCCACGGACATCTCCACGCCCTTCAACGGGACGTAGGAACCGTCGTAGTGGGTCTCCGCCATCGACGGATCAAAGAAGAACGTCAGGAACGTACCGGACAGCAGGAGGATGACGAAGGAGTACAGCGCCACTTCGCCGAACATGAAGGACCAGTGGTCCGGGAAGACCTTTCGGCCGAATTCGCGGAGGATTCCGGAACCGCCAACACGCTGGTCGACAAAGTCGGTAAACCGGCCTGTCTTGGTTTTGGCGACGAAAGCGGGCTCAGCTGTTGATGCTGCGCTCATGCATATCACGCTCCCAGTAACTTGGTCCTACAGGTTCTTTGAAGTCGCTGGTGGCGACCAAGTAGCCCTCGTCATCAACTGCGATGGGCAGCTGGGGGAGAGGCCGGCTGGCCGGGCCAAAGATTACCTTGCACTCTTGCGTGAGGTCGAAGGTCGACTGGTGGCACGGGCACAGCAGGTGGTGCGTCTGCTGCTCATACAGAGCAACAGGGCAACCGACATGGGTGCAGATCTTGGAGTAGGCAACGATCCCGTTGTAGCCCCAGTCCTCGCGGCCCTCGGACGGGTTAAGGGATGCCGGGTCGAGACGCATGAGCAGCACGACGGCCTTGGCCTTTTCGTTGAGCTTGCCCTCGTGGAGGTCATTGAGGCCTTCGGGGATGACGTGGAACGCCGAACCGATGGTGACGTCGGATGCCTTGATGGGCGTTCCGTCGGGGTCACGAGCCAGCCGCTTGAGCTTGCCCTCCTGGGGTGCCCACAAGGTGTGGGCAAGCTTGTCGTCGGGACGCGGACCGAGGTCGCCGAAGATGGCAACTGCCGGCAGCGGTGCAAGGGCAACCGCACCCAGGAGCGTGTTCCGGATAAGGGGACGGCGCTTGATGCCCGTCTCCTCAACGATGTCGTCGACGATGCGGACAGCCGCCTGGCGGTCCTCCTCGTAACGGATCGCGTGGCGTTCCTCGGAAACTTCGTGGTCCGGCATCAGGGCCTTGGCCCAGTGAACGATGCCGGTGCCGATGCCGAGCATCGCGAACGCGGTTCCCAGGCCCAGCAGCATGTTCTGGAGCCGGATGGTTGCAATGCTTGACTCTTCGGCTCCCAGGTCGATGGCGAAGTACGCCACCAGGAAGATCAGGGTTCCAACAACAGAGATGCCAAATAGTAAGGCGACCTGCCGTTCTGCCCGCTTTGCGGCCTTCGGGTCCGTGTCAGCCAGGCGCAAACGGTGCGGAGGAATTCCAGGATCCTGGAACTTCTCCACCTCATTCTGACCAGCCGTAGCTACGGTGCCCGAGTGGTTCGGACTGCCGTCACTATGGTTGCCCATAATTCGCCTCATCCTTCTCTCGTCCCGGCGGATACCGGGTTAGTTTCTAATATCAAGCTGCTGACGGATCAGCAGAAGTGTGCGGTGGCGCAGGTGTCAGGATGTCCGGGAGGTCAACCAGATCGTGAAAGCGATGATGACGCCAAGGCCGGCGACCCAGACAAACAGGCCTTCAGCCACAGGCCCCAAGGAGCCAAGGTCGGCACCGCCCGGGGAACCGGTGGTCTCGATCTGCTTCAGGAAGGTGATGATGTCGCGCTTGTCTTCAGGAGTGATGTTGGAGTCGCTGAACACGGGCATGTTCTGGGGACCCGTCACCATGGCCTCGTAGATGTGCTTACCCGATACATCTGCGAGGGCGGGTGCGAACTTACCTCGGGTCAGGGCGCCACCGGCAGCGGCAGCGTTGTGGCACATGGCGCAGTTCACGCGGAAGAGCTCGCCACCGGCTGCGGCGTCGCCGCCTTCGTCAAGCAGGCTTTCTTCAGGAATCGCCGGGCCTGCGCCCAGGGAAGCGACATACGCTGACAGCTGGTTGGTCTGCTCATCGTTGAACTGAACAGGCTTCTTCATCGCCTGGGGACCGTTCATCTGCATCGGCATGCGGCCGGTGCCCACCTGGAAGTCAACAGCGGCTGCTCCCACACCAACAAGCGACGGACCCGCGTCGGTGCCGCTGGCACCCATGCCGTGGCACGTGGCGCAGTTGGCGGCGAAGAGCTTGCCGCCCTCCTCAACGTCGTCGGCGCTGTAGGAGGTGGTGGAAGCCTTGGCCTCGTTGACGGTGGTAGCCACGGCGTAGAGCCCACCCGTGATGAGGAGCCCCATCAGGAGCAGCGCTATTGCTGCAAGTGGGTGACGCCGCTTTTGTGAGAGTGCCTTCACGTGGTGGTTCCTTTATTCGATCCTGCGCCGGCTCCGGGAGCCGCTACCTGAAATTCTGCCTCTTGTAGAAAAAGAATCAAAGCTGGCTACTTGAGTACGTAGATGACCAGGAAGAGGCCGATCCACACGACATCCACGAAGTGCCAGTAGTAAGAAGTGACAATCGCCGAAGTCGCTTCGAAATGCCCGAACTTCTTCGCGGCAAAAGACCGGCCCATGATGAGCAGGAAGGCAACGAGCCCGCCAATGACGTGCAGGCCGTGGAAGCCGGTGGTCATGTAGAAGGCGGAGCCGTAGGCGTTGGAGGAGAGCGATACGTGCTCAGAGACCAGCATCGCGTACTCGGTGGCCTGCCCGGCGACGAAGAAGGCACCCATGAGGAAGGTCAGGGTGAACCATTCGTTCATTCCCCAGCGGGCGAACTGGAACACACCCCCGGTCCTTCGCGGCTGCAGGCGCTCGGCGGCGAAGACGCCCATCTGGCAGGTAAACGAACTGGCCACGAGGACAATCGTGTTGGCAAGCGCGAAGGGGAAGTTGAGCTTGGCTGTCTCGTCCGCCCACATCTGTGCGCTTGTGGAGCGCAGTGTGAAGTACATGGCGAAGAGACCGGCAAAGAACATCAACTCACTCGACAGCCACACAACGGTTCCAACGGAAACCATGTTGGGGCGGTTCAGCGTGGGGTGCGCCGGGGTACTGGGGGCATGGGTCGCAGATGTCACATAGACATTATGTCTGTAAAAGTCCGTGCTGCCCAACGCAAACCGCCCTTTTCGGGGGACTTTTTCTACAAAGACGCGAATTCGCGCGGAAAAGTTCCCGCAGGGGTTCATATTGGTCAGTCCGCGCCAACGCTCGATAGCATCAGGAGGTGACTTCACAGGCTTCCGCACCGACCGGCAACTCTTGGCCCCGCCTGATCTCGGCACTGATCAGCCGGACAGATCTCACTGCCGACAATACGTCGTGGGCGATGGACACCATCATGTCCGGGGAGGCCACGCCGGCGCAGATCGCGGGATTCCTTGTCGCCCTCAGCGCCAAGGGTGAGACGGTGGAGGAGCTCTCCGGCCTGGTGGATGCCATGCTTGCCCACGCAAACCCCATCAGCATTTCGGGCGAAAAACTCGACATCGTCGGCACCGGCGGAGACCAGTTGAACACGGTGAACATCTCCACGATGGCGGCCTTGGTCGCTGCCGGCGCCGGCGCCAAGGTCGTCAAGCACGGCAACCGTGCGGCGTCGTCGTCGTCCGGTTCTGCCGACGTGCTGGAGGCCTTGGGTGTCCGGTTGGACCTGACCATTGATGAGGTTGCCCGCAACGCCGAGGAGGCGGGGATCACCTTCTGCTTTGCGCAGGTGTTCCATCCGTCGTTCCGCCACACCGCGGTCCCCAGGCGGGAACTGGCTGTTCCCACGGCGTTCAACTTCCTGGGCCCCCTCACGAACCCGGCCAAGGTGCAGGCCTCAGCTGTGGGCGTCGCCAACGCCAGGATGGCGCCGCTGGTGGCGGGCGTCCTGGCGCAGCGGGGGAGCAGGGGACTGGTTTTCCGGGGCAATGACGGCCTCGATGAGCTCACCACCACCGGGCCGTCCACCGTCTGGGAGATTCGGAACGGGGCTGTGAGCGAAATGACATTTTCGCCGCAGGACCTTGGCATCAGCCTGGCAACGGTGGAGCAACTTCGCGGCGGCAACGCGGAAGTGAACGCGGCGGTTGTCCGGGACGTCCTTGCGGGCAAGGAAGGCCCCGCCCGTGATGCCGTTTTGCTTAACGCTGCCGCTGGACTGGTGGCCTTCGACGAAAACGCCGACGGGCCCTTCCTGGACCGGATGAGGACGGCCTTTGTCCGTGCAGCCGAATCGATTGATTCCGGCGCCGCCGCAGCTGTCCTGGAGAAATGGGTTTCCCTTACCGCCCGCTGAGGGCGGCTTGCCTACTGCTCGAAGCCCAGGGAAAACGCCGCGTCCAGGTCATGCTGGGAGTAGGCGCGAAAAGCAATATGCGTCGTGGTGTGGACGACTGCCGGCACTTTCGAGAGCCGGTCTGCAATGACATCGGCCAGGTCCTCGTGCCGGTGCACGCGGGCGACGGCAATGAGGTCCCATTCGCCGGTGACGGAATATACCTCGCTGATGCCCTCGATCGCCGAGATCTCCTCGGCCGTCTCGGGGATGCGGGCAGCGTCGGTCTTGATCAGGACGAATGCGGTGATCACGTTGAACCCTTTCGGATCTGTTGCGCCGTGGCAGTGCCCGGCCGGCTTCTGCTGCCAGCCTATTACATCAGCACCGGGGTGCTGCTGGAGCACACCGCGTCCGGCCGCTTACGTACGGCGGCGTCGCCTCGCGCCTGCAAGCAGCAGACGATAGCCAACCAGCAAGACTCCAAGGCTGAGCAAAGCAACGATGACGAACGGGAGCACTACGGTTTGCCCCGTCACGGCCCTCAGGGTCATCCCGCCCGCCACGCTGCCGAGCCACACGGCAAGCCCGGCCCGGCGCACCGACAACGGGTCCCGCCATGCCCTTGCCACCAGCCACCCCAGGGCCGCGCCCGCGAGGAACGGCCAGGCCGTCTGCAGGACGCCGGCCAGAATGTCGCCGCGCTGGTGTGCGTCGCGTCCCACAGCTGCGAACACCAGGATCAGGACGACGTCGGCTGCTGCGGCACCGAGCAGCAGGGGCATGGTGGGCGGCTTTGGAGCTTTAACAGCGCGGGGACTCATGGATTCGAGCCTAATGCCAGCCGTTGTGCGGTGTGGAATGCGGCACTAGGCTCGAGCCGGAAGGGAGCCACGTATGCCACGGAAAATCGGTACCTGCCTCTGGTTCGAGAACCAGGCGGAAGAAGCGGCACAGTTCTACACTTCGGTCTTCGACGATTCGAAAATCCTGAACGTTTCGCGCTTCGGGGAGGGCGGACCGGGTGTGGCAGGTGAGGCTATCGCCGTCGACTTTGAACTTGAAGGCCGCGGATTCACTGCGCTGAACGGTGCGCGGGGCTCCAGCTTCACGGAGGCTGTCTCCTTCGTGGTGGACTGCGAGGACCAGTCCGCGGTGGACCGGTACTGGGAAGCACTTACCGACGGCGGCTCCGAAAGCCAGTGCGGCTGGTTGAAGGACCGCTTTGGAGTGTCATGGCAAATTGTTCCGTCGATCCTGCCGTCCTTGATCGCCGGCCCCGACCCGCACGGCTCGCAGCGGGCGATGCAGGCCATGCTGGGTATGGGGAAGCTGGACATCGCGGAGCTCCAGAGGGCCTATGACGGCTGACGCCGCCGGTGCGGCGATGACAAGGGGAGCCCTGTGAACAAGCCGCTCTGGATCTGCTCCCTGCTTGGCGCCGCCGTGGGCATCACCCTTGGGCTGGCTGTCTTCGACAGCCCGTTTCTCGGTTTTGCGCTAGGTCTTGGCGTCGGAGCGCTGGTAGGGGCCGGAATAGGATCCAAGCGCTGACCCGCCCGGCTGCGTTCCGCCTGCCCGGGCAGAAACTCGTTATGCGGTGCCGGCAAGAACAGTGTCCCGCATGTAAGCGACGAACTTGCCGGGCTCCTCGAACAGCGGCCGGTGCCCCGATTTCCCAAATTCCACCACCTCTACGCCGGGCGCAGCGAGAACCGATACCCATTCGCGGAATGGCTCAACCCGGCCGCGCGCCTCATGCGCGCCCTGGACGAAAAAGACAGGGATATCCAGCGAGACAGCTGTTTTCCGGAAGTCGGTGTCCTGGAGTTGCGGGTAGAGGACCGCGAAGGTGTCCATGAACGCGCCGAGCAGATGTACCTGGTCGGTAAAGGTGTATTCGGGGACGAGGAAGTTCTCGGAGAACCCGCCCTCACCTTCCGAATTGCCGGTGTGGTCGTAGGGGTAGACAGCATATTCATGGGACAGTGCGGTTTCGTAGTCGAGCATCCTCCTGTAGGGCGGGGGACCGATGTCCTCCAACTGACGGGCCAGTTCCTGGCTGTTGGTCTTTTTCGCCCAGTCAAGGGTGTCCTGGTAGAAAATCCGGTCGGTCTCGAGGGGACTGACCATTTGACCCACCCCAATGAACGCGCGGTACAGTTCCGGGGCCCGCTGTACGGCAATGACGCCGTGGATGGTTCCGCCGGACTGGCCCATGAGATATATGCGTTCCTGGCCAAACCGATCCCGCAGGTAATTGGTCACCGTAAGCGTGTCCTCGATGTATCCCTCCAGGCTAAGGGTGGAGGTTGGGTCAAGGTCCGGGTAGGACGTGCCGGTGCCGCGCTGGTCAAGCGTGGCCACAACAAAGATTTCTTCCAAGGCAGGGAGATGGTTGCGCATGGCGCCGAATTCGGATCCACCAGGGCCGCCGGCCAGGAACAGCAGGACCGGATTACGCGTACTGGCGCCGCGCAGCATCAGGCCCAGGTCCTTGTCCCCGGACCGCACAGAGCTAAGCTCTGCAATGCTTCCGGCCAGCGGTTGGCCGTCAGGGCCCACCAAAGGGGCGGTCGATGCCGGCCGGGCAATCACGGCAGCCAACGCTAGGAGCGCCAGGCCGACGGCGACGCCAGCGGTTCTCCGAATTCCGCGCCAAAGTGCTGCGTGGCGGCCGGGGGAGTGCTGACCGGACCGCTTAAGTGCGGCGCCAAGGGCCGCGCCGAGAATCATGGGCGTGAGGCCGAGAAGGGCGTGGAAACCGCGTCCTACGATGAAGGCAAGAAGGCCGTAAGGGCTGGTCTGGACACTGTCCACGGTTGGTCCATCAACACCCATGCGGGTTGCTTCAAACACGGCGACGGAGACGGCAGGTGAAAAGAGCATCGCCCAGCGCGACCGCATCAGTGCTCCCGCAGAAACGCCCACGAACAGGCTGACAGCCATGGTTGCCAGTGCTTCCGCTGTTGTCAGCGGGCCCCGAGGCATCAACCACCCGGAGAGGAGCCCCCATCCTCCAGCCAGGGCCACAGCAATGGCCGGCCCGGTATACCTGCCGGACATAATCTTGCCGGGATACCCGGAGGAGCCTTTCCAGGGTGGCCGTTGCGTCGGTGATCCGGTACTGGGCACTGCTTGCAGCCTCCTGGCCACGTTGCTTCAGGGTCATCCCATGCTCTTGCACGGACATCCAGCATGCGGCTTTGTGGCCACAGCAGGCAGAGCCAAAAGTCCCGAGGTAGGCCGCACGGCGCTGGCTGTCCGTAAAGCCATACCGATAGCGGTCTCTCCCCTTGGAAAAAGGGGACAGAACACATTGACAAGGGCAAACGAAATGAGGATCCTCAGTTCTACTGATCCACCACATTTAGCTGAACCGAAATCAGGTTCCCATGGACGACGACGGCTATGGAGAATTGAAACTGGACCTGCTCGGGTCCTGGCGCCTACGCCAGGACGGCGTCGTTGTCCACGTCGCGACACGGCAGCAGAGGCTCATCGCGGCCCTGGCCATTAAGGGCCCACGTCTCCGGAGCTATCTCGTAGGGCTGCTGTGGCCCGAGTACCCGGATTCCAAAGCCCTGGAAAGCCTGCGGGTCAGCGTCCATCTGACGTCCCGGCAGGTGCCGGGACTGATCGTCAACGAGGGCAGGTTGCTGTCCCTGAGCGACCGGGTTGAGGTCGATGTGAACCGGATCCGGGAACATGCGCGAACGCTGGGCCAGCCCGGCACCGTTGCAGGCGCCGCCTCCCTGCTTGGGGAGCTGCGTGATGCACCACTGCTTCCCGGCTGGTATGAAGACTGGGTGGTGTTTGAACAAAGCCGCCTGCAGCAGGACAGGCTGCAAATTTTCACGGATATCGCCGCGAGGTCGCTCACATTGGGGGACTACGGAACGGCAGGGGCAGCGGCAGAGGCGGCGGTGGGCATCGAACCGCTCTATGAGAACGCCGTCGGACTCCTGATTCGGGCAGAACTGCAGCGAGGCAATCCGGGGGCCGCGTTGCGGGCCTATGAGCGGTATCGGCAGCAACTGCAGGAGGACATGGGGCTGCTGCCCGCGGAGCCGGTCAGGGAACTCCTTGCCCCCGTCCTTGAACGCCGGGAGCGCGTGGCGAAGGAGCGCCTAGTTCCGGCCGGTGACCCCTGGCTGGGCGGCGAGCCAGTGCTTAACAACTTTTAGAACTTCCGCTGGGTCGGCAGTAGAAACAGTGTGCTGGCCGCGGCCGGCTGTCTGCCCGTAGGTAATTCTTGCCCTGAAGCCCTGGGGATGGCCCGGTTCATGCCAGGTGCGGATAATCAACAAACCTGTCGAGGGGAGCTCCGGATCGGCACCGGACTCACCAGCGGGCTCGGACCAGCTGTGCTCTTGCATCGCGCGGTCACGCCTCCCCGGGTTGAGTTCAATGCCTGGGAGGGCCAGGGCATACGCCCGGGCCCATCCTATTGCCGCCCGAAACTTGTTTTCCCTGGCGGGACGTCTGTTCAGGTGTTCTGATCTTGCTGGAGGAAAATCAGGAGTTGGCCCGCGTTTCCGAAATTTTGGCGCAAGAATGGCCGGGGCGGTCACCAGTGCATGACAGCGGTCTGTCCGGACTCTCCGGCCCAGTACAGACGGACACGCACCACGTACCGCCTGCCCTGGAACAGCTTCGCGGATACCCGTGAGTTCCGGTCTTCTCCGCTGTCATCGTCCCCGGCGACGAAGCGCAACCCGCCCTGCACTTCCTCGAACAGGACCAGCACGGTATCGGCTGCACCGAAGGTGCCTATCTCGTACTTGCGCGAGGCCTGGGGCTCCAGCGCAAAGTCAGCCTGGCCGCCGGGAACCAGGGAAAGCGGCACCGATTGGAACGGGTGGAGAACAGGCAGCGTGGGGTGCAGGGCGGGAAAGAACTTCCGCACCCATTCCTTATCCGCGTTGGACAGGCCGCCCGGCGGATTAAGCCCCGATTGGAATCGCGCAGGTTCCTTGATCAACCCGGCGGGGAACCAATACTCCATGACCGAATCAGGGTCCCAGGACGACCCGTCGACCTCGCTGGTGTCAATCTTGCGGAGCACATTGTGCAGTGTCTGCTCCGGCGGCCAGTGGTTGGGCGCGCCGCCGAAGTATTCGTACACCTTGGCTTCGTCCCAGACGATGCCGGAAAAGGGGTTCTGGTGTTCGTGCGGCAGGCCCAGGGTGTGGCCGATCTCGTGAAGTGCCGTGGTGCGGCCGTATTCATCTGTGAGATCCCAGCCAAAATTCATGGTGGGCTCGTTGGCGCTGATGCCCAGGACGTCCCGCCCGACGTACGACCATGAGCCGTCGCCCTGGTCAAAGGCGATCCGGACTTCCGCTTCGCTGCGGTCTGCCACTTCGGAAAACTCCAGGCCGATGCCCAGGTCCTTCCACTCCTTGAAGGCTGTGCGGACTGCTTCCTTTTGTGGCGCAGGCGCGGCCAGGAACCAGTAGTGCAGCACGGTGCCGTTGACCCATTTGAGCCTTAGCAGGCGGATGAGGCGCTCTCTGCGGGTCGACAGATCCGGACGGAGAACCGGACGGGTTTGGGGCTTTTCGTCACAGTGGCGGCCAGCTGGCTGGTCATTCACGGCTACTCGGTCATCCACGGCTGGCTCCTCGAAAGCTGGTCACTTCAGACCAGTACACTGCGGTGCCGTTACGGCCGCGTTATCGCGGGCTGCCTGCAGCTGGTGGAAGAAAAAGGGCCGCGCGGTAACGCGGCGGTAACGCCTTCAGTGGTCCACTGCCCACAACAGGAGCTTCTCTTGGCAGAAAGATCCGGATTCGTTGGTGCAGGAAGGACGAGGCATGGGATTCCCCGGCGATGATGGCAGGCTTCCGGTGATTTATGTCCGCGGTTTCGCCGGGACAGGCTCTGCCATTAACAATGCAGTGGATGATCCGTTTTACGGGTTCAGCCAGGGCTCGGTCCATGTCCGTGCCGACGGCAACGGACGGGCAAAGTTCCACCAGTTCGAGTCCCCGATGCTGCGGCTTGTCACCGACCACAAATACGAAGTCCCCGTCCACGGCGACCAGTGGGCCTTCTTGAACAGCGTGGACTCCGGCTCGGTGAACCCGGCATCGGTATGGATCCACCGGTTTTACGATGACTCCGCAGACACCTTCGGCGAGGAGGGGGAGAGCTTCTCCTTCGAAGACGCCGCCCGGGATCTTTTTGAGCTCATCAAGCTCGTCCTTGAGAAGACCGGTGCCCCCAAGGTTTTCCTGGTGGCCCATTCGATGGGAGGGCTGATCTGCCGCTCACTGTTGCAGCGCGTTATACCGGAAACCCTTGCCGCCACAGAGGGCAAGGTCGACCCGGCCGCCGGGGCAAGGTACGTGGCACGGGTGTTCACCTATGCCACACCGCATGGCGGAATCCGCTTCGCCGTCGGCTTTGGCCTGCTTGAGAAAATCCGTGACGTCCTTGGTGTTCAAGGGGCAGACATTTTTGGACCGGACAGGATGTATGAGTACCTCACCCCGCCCGCACTCAGGCGGAGACTGACGCGGGAGGCTTTTGTAGGAACGCAGATGCCGGATGACGGTTTTCCGCTGGATGAACTGTTTTGCCTTGTTGGCTCCAATCCCGGCGACTACGACGTCGCCTTGGGCCTTTCGTCCAAAGCGGTAGGAGCCCGAAGCGACGGCCTGGTCCAGATAGACAATGCCGCTGTCCAGGGTGCGCCGCTGGCGGTGGTGCACCGAAGCCACAGCGGCCGTTACGGCATCGTCAATTCGGAAGAGGGATACCAGAACCTCCAGCGCTTCCTCTTCGGCGACCTCAAGATCGAAGTTGAGCTGGCAGGGTTCACTGTCGGCAAGGAGGCCCCGCCTGAGGTCGAGTTCCAGCTTGATGTTGGCCTGGCCATTCGGGGGCTGCCGGTAATGGTCCACGAACAGAGTGCCGCGCACTTCTGTCCCGTCCAGATCGAGCATTGGAAGGAAGGGGACCCGATCGACTCGCCGTTGCCGCTGCTGACCACTTTTCTTTCCTCGAAAGCACCGCGGCCGCGGGTCGGCGGGAGGGAAGTGCCCCGGCTCCGTCACGCGCTCAGGCTGCGGTTGATGTCCATCAGGGAAAAGGAAGGACACTTCTTCTTTGATGACCATTTGGAGCAAACCGAGGACTGGCAGGACACCCTGGTGGTCGACATCGAACCTCCGGGCAAAGACCGGCCGCTGCCCAAAGCATGGGCAGCCTGGAACAGCGCCATTCCCACAGCAGTCCGCGACTGGAATCCCGAGGACAAGGACCAGTTGCGGGACATGGACGATACTCCCGGCCGCTGGCGGGGGCACATCGGCGTTCCGGACTTTGCGAAGGACCTTCTGGGTGCCAAGGCTGGAATCAACCTCACCGTGACTCCGCGGACCCTGGTCCTCTGAGGCCATCCCAGCCCGAGGCAGACGCGGCTGCGGGGGAGCGGCGTGTCCCCCCACAGAATTTTTCGAAGGCGTGTCGCTCCTGGCTGTACCCGCTGTGTCCCGAACGGGCGCTCGGGCGAACACACTGCTGCGGCAAGATCAGTGGGCATTCATTAGTCCGGAGACATTACGACGGCGCGCGGTCGCCTTTGGAATGCGTTCGGCCAAGTCACGTTATGTGAGAGTTCCGTCGATGGCCGGAAGGCACAGGAACAGGGGAGGTCAACTGGCCGGGGGCGGACCGCCCCGTACCTCTTCCAAAGTTTTACTTTACATAATGTGGATTATCGGCGTTGTCTCAGTCACCACGGAAGCGGCCGGATCCGCCACGCCGGCGTCTCAGAGAAACACTCAACAAGTCCGCAGGTCAGCGCCTCGACCACCGTTGCCTTTATCCCGCGGCTCGCTAAGAATGAACCAATGACGGTCTACGTGCGTTCACTTGAAACTGCGGTTCCGAAAACGATGCTGATCCAGTCCGAGGCCCGGGACGTTTTTGCGGCGCAGCCCGGACTGACCCGGCTCGGTTCGCGACTGGTGGGCACATGCTTCGATGCGGCGGCCATCGACACCCGGTTTACGGCCGTTGAGGAAATGACCAACGATTTCCAGGCCGAGGACCCGCAGTTCTACGACGCCGCCACCGGCCTGCTGCTGAATCCCAGCACCAAAGTGCGCAACGAGATCTTCGGCCGGGAGGCCACCAAACTGTTCGTCGCCGCTGCCCGCGCCGCCGTCGAAGCCTGCCCGGAACTCGATTTACTTGACATAACTCATCTGGTGACCGTCTCCTGCACGGGTTTCTTCAACCCCGGGCCCGACTACAAGATCGTGCGGGAACTCGGCCTGGACCCTGCCGTCCAGCGATACCACCTCGGCTTCATGGGGTGTTATGCGGCCTTTCCAGCCCTCCGCGCCGCCAAGTCGTTCTGCGAGGCCGACCCCAACGCGGTGGTCCTGGTTGTCTGTGCGGAACTGTGCTCGCTGCACGTGCGCACCTCCAACGATCCGGACACCATCATGGGATCGGCGCTGTTCGCGGACGGCGCCGCGGCCGCCGTCGTGACAGCCAGGCCGGGCATGGAGGACAAAGCCCTGCTGCAACTGGATCATTTCGAAACCGTCCTCACGCCCGTCGGTGAAGACTCCATGGCATGGAACATCGGCGACAACGGATTCGAGATGGTCCTGGGCAATTACGTTCCGCACATCATTGATGACCACATCGTTGGTGCGCTCCAGCCGCTCCTGGCCCGGGAGCCGGAACTCGCGGCACTCCCCTACTCCGCCATCCGCCATTGGGCCATCCACCCGGGCGGCCGGAGCATCCTGGACAAGGTCGAGTCCCGGCTCGGCCTGACGGAGGAACAGCTGGTCCCGGCCCGTGAAATCCTCAGGAACTACGGGAACATGAGCAGCGCCACGGTCCTGTTTGTCATCAAACGCATCCTGGAACAGGCGCCCGAGCCAGGAGACGAACGGATCTGCTCCATGGCGTTCGGTCCGGGGCTCACGGTGGAGACAGCGCTGTTCACCAAACTGCGGCAGGCCCCGCGCCCTGCACCGGAAGAACACAACGGGCAGGAGCGGCTGGCGGCGGAAGCTCCGGTGGCCTGACCAGGTGGACTTCCTGCTGCGGCAGCGCGACGCCGGGGCCACGGAGATCATGGACCTGCCCGACTGCGACCCCGAGGCCCTGGACAATACCTACAGGCAGTTTGCCCTGGTGAACCGCGTGCTGTCCGGATGGCGGCGCCTGTACGTTCGTGAACTGCGCCCCTTCCTTGCAGCCACCTCCCGCCCGGGAACGCTCCTGGACATCGGGTCGGGAGGCGGCGACCTCGCCACCATGCTGGCGCGCTGGGCCGCACGCGACCGGCTCGCACTCCACATCACAGGCATTGATCCGGATCCCCGCGCCGCCGCCTTCGCCCTCCGCAGGACTGCCGTTCCGGGCGTCAGTTTCCGTCTGGCCCACAGTGCCGACCTCGTACAGGAGGGCAGGCAGTACGACTTTGTGATCTCGAACCATGTCCTCCACCACCTTGATGCCGGCCAGCTCCAGGAGCTGCTGGCGCACTCGGAAACGCTTGCCCGGAAAGCAGCGCTCCACAACGATCTCCGCCGCAGCCCCGCCGCCTACGCCCTGTTCAGTGCTGCAGCACTTCCTTTCCGCCACTCTTTCATCCGCGCGGACGGGCTGACCTCCATCCGCCGGAGCTATACGCGCGCGGAACTAAGGGCCCTCGCTCCCCCGGGCTGGGCGGTCCGGACCGGCAGCGCCTTCCACCAGGTCCTCGAATACCAGGGGAACTGACATGGCTACGGACGTGGTGATCGTTGGCGGCGGACCGGTGGGCCTTTACCTGGCCGCTGCGCTCCTCCAGGAGGGAGTCTCGGTCCGCATCATCGAACAGAGGACGGAACGGAACATCCATACCCGCGCCATCGGAATCCACCCGCCCGCCCTCGACGCTCTGGACCAGGTACAGCTGGCCGCCGCCATGGTGCAGGAGGGGGTACCGATCCGTACAGGCCTTGCGGTCAGCGGCGGACGAACAGTGGGGAGCATGTCCTTCGACGGCGTATCCGCAGCCTTCCCGTTCGTACTGGCCCTTCCCCAGCACCGGACAGAACAGCTTTTGGAGGATCGCGTCCTTGCCCTCGACAGCGGGGCCATTGTCAGGGGCGTCAGGGTTACGGGACTGCACGACGACGGCGCAAGGGCCGCCGTCGTCGTCGAACCTTCCGCTGGAGGGACGGGACCGCGGGACCTCACGGCGTCCTATGTGGTCGCCGCCGACGGCGCGAAATCGCGGATGCGCCAGGTGCTTGGCGTGCCCGTCCGCACCAAGGCCTATCCGGACCACTACCTGATGGGCGACTTTGCGGACTCCGGACACCACGGGCAGATGGCAGTCCTGTACCTTGAATCCGGGGGAATCGTTGAGTCATTCCCGCTGCCGGCCGGTCTGCGGCGGTGGGTGGTGCGCCTCGGCAAGCCGGCGGAGGCGGCAGACGCCCGCCGATTGGCCCGCCTGGTGCTGCAGCGGACGGGAATCCTGCCGGACGTGGAGACCAACACCATGCTGAGCGCGTTCAGCGTGCGGTCCGCCCTGGCCCGCCGCACCGTGGCGGGACGGGCGCTGCTGATCGGGGACGCTGCGCACGAAATCAGCCCGATCGGCGGCCAGGGCATGAATCTTGGCTGGATGGCTGCCCGGGCCCTGTCGCCCCTGATCCGCCAGGGCCTGGCAGGAGAGCCGGTGGAAGAGGCACTGAAGGAGTTCGAGGCCCGGCAGTGGCGGGCCGCCGTCATCGCCAGGCGCCAGTCCGAAATCAACATGATGCTGGGCCGTCCCCTGCCGTCGCCCTTCCTGCAGCTGCGGAACCTGGCCATTGGCACCGCCGCATCGGTTCCGGCACTTAACCGGTGGACGGCCAGGCGCTTCACCATGCAGCAGCCACGAGCGCCGGAAGGGCACGCCCGTTAGGAACTACCGCGGAAGTAGCAGTCGTAGCTGTCCTGGCTCACAATCCTGCCGTCCCTGACCTCGAAGACCGATGACGTCCTGGCTCGGATGGTCTCTCCCCTGTCCCAGTACGGCAGATCCAGCAGCACTGTCGCCGACCAGTCCGCCTCCACCGCCACCCTCCCGCCTTCACAGGTGGTGCGCCTGATGCTGAACTCCTGGTCTGACACCACCTCCGAACTCTGGTCGGCACCGGCAAGGACAGAGGCCAGCGTCCGGGTGGAACCTTCCGGAGCCAGGAGGTGCGGCGCTTCGACCAGCACGAAGGATTCCGCCAGGAAGGGCCGGAGCTCAGCGGATCCGCCGCCTGCTTCGAGGACCCGGATGAATCCGAGGACGCAGTCCAGTGCGGGGGTATTCAGGGAGGGGTGTTCAGCCATGGAAAAGACACTAGCCCAGGCCGGCGGGCAGGACCGCACACCGCCAGTAGGCTTTTCCCCATGAGCCAGAATCCGCCGGAGACCACCCTCAGCGACGAACAGATCAGGGAGACTGTGGAGCAGATCCTGTCGGCGGGGACGCTGCCGCCCATCGTGCAGGCCGGGCATCCCGCCCTGCGCCGGCGCGCCGCCGCTTTTGACGGGCAGCTGTCTCCCGGCCAGCTGGACCGGCTCATCGAACTCATGCGGCAGGTGATGCATGAGGCTCCGGGAGTGGGGCTGGCAGCGCCGCAGCTCGGCATACCACTCCAGATAGCCGTCATTGAGGACCAGTACGACGTCGACCCCGAGGCGGCAGCGGTGCGGAAGCGGAGTCCCTTGGAGTTCATGGCGCTCCTGAACCCCCGGTACTCCCCGCTGGGCACGGAGCTGGCGTCCTTTTATGAGGGTTGCCTCTCCCTGAACGGACTGCAGGCAGTGGTTGCACGGCCCGAAAGAGTCCTGCTGGACTTCCAGGTGCCGGATGGCTCACGGGCACAGAGGGAGTTCTCAGGCTGGCAGGCCCGCATCGTGCAGCACGAGACAGACCACCTGAACGGCGTTCTCTACATTGACCGCGCCCAGCTGCGCTCGCTCAGCAGCAACGCCGAGTACGCCGCCCACTGGGCTGAGCCCGGAATCGGCAAGGCGCGTGAGGGGCTTGGGTTCGGCGACGGACCCGTCACCCTCCTCTGATCAAGGTACGGCTGTCACAGGTATGGCTGTCACAGGTACGGCTGTCACAGGTATGGCTGTCACAGGTACGGCGAAGGCAGCCATGCGCAGCACCCTTGCCTCTGCCCGCCGGGCAGCCCTGTAGACAGCCTTAAGATAGTGGCTATGCCTTCCCCCGCGGACCTCCCGCTGCTGTGCCCTGTTTGTTCCCAGCCGTTGGAGCGGGTGGGGCCGGATGCCCCAGGACAGAGCCGCCTTCGCTGCAGCTCCGGGCACAGCTTCGATGCGGCCCGGCAGGGCTATTACAACCTGCTCGTGGGCAAAGGCACCGCCTTCGAGGCTGATACCGCCGGGATGGTGGAGGCCCGGTTCAACTTCCTGGCGGGCGGGCACTACCGGCCCCTCGCAGAAGCCGTAGCGGCCGCCGTCGTACCTTCCCTGACCTGCAAACCCGCCGTCGTCCTGGACTCCGGAACCGGAACCGGACATTACCTGCGGGTCCTGCTGGACCACGCGGCAGCAGCGGGCCGGAGCGTAGCCGCCGTGGGCATGGACATCTCCAAGTTCGCCCTCCGGCGCGCTGCCCGGCTCAACAGCGAGGCATTGAACCTGGTCTGGGACGTGTGGCAGCCGCTGCCGGTGGCCGGCAATTCGGTCGACGCCATCACGGTCATATTCGCGCCGCGCAATGCCCCGGAGTTCGCCCGTGTCCTGCGGCCAACGGGCCGGCTGGTGGTGGTCACGCCACGCTCCGGGCACCTCGGCTCCATTGCCCGCATCACAGGCATGCTCGGTATTGAAGAAGGCAAGGACAGCCGGCTGGCTGCGGCGATGGCCCCCCATTTCACCGCCGCGGAAACCCTCGACATCGAATTTCCCTTATCGCTGACCCGCAAGGAAGCAGCCGACCTTGCCTTCATGGGACCCGCAGGGCACCACCTCGACCTCAGTGCCATCGCAGGCCGGCTCGAGAACGAGCCCGGGACCATTCACACCGAGGCAAGGTTCCGGCTCACTGTCTTCCGGCCCGCAGAGCCCCCGCCAGGGTAACGACTTGGCCACTATCCCCCCACACAA
Source organism: Pseudarthrobacter sp. NCCP-2145 (assembly GCF_023708005.1). Taxonomy (NCBI): domain Bacteria; kingdom Bacillati; phylum Actinomycetota; class Actinomycetes; order Micrococcales; family Micrococcaceae; genus Pseudarthrobacter; species Pseudarthrobacter sp. NCCP-2145. Next base: position 101,253 of record NZ_BRCG01000001.1, read on the forward strand.
GTGCAGCGCCCCCCATAAGGCGGACGCCAGCACTACGATGGAAGGACAGTTACTGGCCGGCCCTGGATGGGGCCTCCCGTAGCGAAGGGGGAGCACGATGTTTGAATGGTTGGGCGAAAACTGGTGGGCACTGTGGCTCTCGGCTTTCCTCGCTTTTGCAGTGATCGAGATGATCACGCTTGACCTTTTTTTCATCATGCTTGGTGGAGGTACCCTCGCCGCCATGGTGGCGGATTTCGCCGGCGCGGACCCCTGGCTGCAGATTGTGGTTTTCTGCGTCGTTTCCCTGCTCATGATTGCGTTTGTCCGGCCTGTGGCCCTGTCCCACCTGAAGAAGGGGCCGTCCGAGCAGCGGACCAATGTAGACCGGCTGATCGGCGAGCAGGCAGTAGTGATGGAGCCCGTCTCGTCCGACGGCGGCCTGGTGAAAATCGGCGGGGACATCTGGAGTGCGCGCTCCGCGGCGGGGGTCCTTCCCGCCGGACAAAAAGTAGTCGTAGCCGCGATAGACGGCGCCACTGCCGTCGTCTCGGCGGCATCGGAAGCCGACGGCAAGTCCTGATACAGCCTGATCAATTGGGGAAAAAGGAGATGTATGGATAACGCAGGAGGAGCCGCACTCGCCATAGTGCTGGTGGTCCTGATCGTGTTTGTGATTATCGTTCTGGTCCGTGCGGTCCGGATCATTCCGCAGGCCCGCGCGGGAGTAGTTGAGCGGCTGGGCAAATATCAGAGGACGCTTAATCCGGGACTGACCATCCTGATACCTTTCGTTGACCGGCTCCTGCCTCTGCTCGATCTTCGTGAGCAAGTGGTGTCATTCCCGCCGCAGCCCGTCATCACCGAGGACAATCTGGTGGTCTCCATCGACACCGTGGTCTACTTCCAGGTAACTGATCCGCGCGCGGCCACGTACGAGATTGCCAACTACATCCAGGCCGTTGAACAACTGACCACCACTACCCTGCGCAACGTCGTTGGCGGCCTGAACCTGGAGGAGGCACTCACCTCCCGCGACCAGATCAACGGCCAGCTCCGCGGCGTCCTGGACGAGGCCACCGGCCGGTGGGGAATCCGGGTTTCCCGTGTGGAGCTGAAGGCCATCGATCCGCCCCACTCCATCCAGGATTCGATGGAGAAGCAGATGCGCGCCGAGCGCGACCGGCGCGCGGCCATCCTTACTGCCGAGGGAACCAAGCAGTCAGCCATCCTGACCGCTGAGGGCCAGCGCCAGGCCTCGATCCTTGCGGCTGAAGGTGACGCCAAAGCGGCAATCCTCCGTGCTGACGGCGAAGCGCAGGCCATCCAGAAGGTGTTCGACGCCATCCACAAGGGCAATCCGGACCAGAAACTGCTGGCCTACCAGTACCTGCAGACACTGCCCAAGCTGGCGGAGGGCTCCTCGAACAAGCTGTGGATCATTCCCAGCGAGGTCGGCGAGGCACTCAAGGGAATCGGCAACGCACTGGGCGGGACTACCCCTGAATCCGCAGGCGGCCTGTTCGACGAAGTCGGGGCCAAGCCGTCCGAACCCTAGAACCCGGCACCCGGCACCCGGATTCAGCATCCTGGCCGGCCAAGAGGGAGGGATCCGCTTCAGGGCGGGTCCCTCCTTTTGGCTGTTCCACCGGGATGCCGGTATAATTGTGTATTTGTCCGGCCGGAGCAGATCCGCTGGAACAACAAAGCTTCGCGATGCGTTGAATCTAGAGATGCAGCACAGAGCACACAGTAGTCCGGCGGCGCTTCGCCGCCACCGGCTAGCGCGGTGTTGTACACCGCGAACCGACCAGAGGGAGAAATCATGAGCGATCGCAGCCTGCGGGGCATGCGCCTTGGTGCACAGAGCATGGAAACCGAGTCCGGAGTAGAGCCGGCTCCGCGCCAGCGTGTTGAGTACCGGTGCGAGGACGGCGAGCAGGTCTTCGTCACCTTCTCCTCAGAAGCGGAAATTCCCCCTGTCTGGGTTTCCAAGACCGGCAAGGAAGCGCTCCTGGTTGATGGCGAACGGCCCGACACCAGCAACGACAAAGCTGTCCGTACCCACTGGGACATGCTCCTGGAACGCCGCTCGCTGCCCGAGCTTGAGCAGATCCTCGAAGACCGGCTGACCATCCTGCGCGAACGCCGCGGAGAGCGCCGCTCCGCCTAGAGGTTTTGGACTGTTGCTCTGACAGAAAAGGGAGCCGCCCCTGCACTTTCGTGCGGGGCGGCTCCCTTTTCCGTTGGTTGAGCCATCCGCCGTGGCGGCGGTGCTGTAGCCCTAGGAGCGGCCGGATGCCTTCTTGCGGGTCAGCGTGTTCCAGCGTGCCTGCAGGCCCCACTTGGTGACGTTGATCATGGCCTCCACCACGATGTTGCCGCTCATCTTGGAGGCTCCAAGTTCCCGCTCAACAAAAGTGATGGGCCGTTCCTCGATACGGAGTCCCATCCGGGCCACCCGGAAGGCGAGGTCCACCTGGAAGCCGTACCCGACGGAATCCACCTGGTCCAGGTTGAGCTTCTCCAGCGTTGTCCTGCGGAACGCGCGGTACCCGCCGGTGACATCCTTGATGTTCAGCCCCAGCATGAGGCGGGCGTAGGTGCTGCCCACCCGGGAAATGGCCTGGCGGTACAGCGGCCAGTTCACGACCTTCCCGCCGGGAACCCAGCGGGAGCCCATGGCAAGGTCGGCGCCCTGCTCCACAGCTTCCAGGAGCTGGGGAAGCTGCTCCGGCTGGTGGGAACCGTCCGCGTCCATCTCCACCAGCACGTCATATCCGGCGTCCAGGCCCCACCTGAAGCCGGCAATGTACGCGGCTCCGAGCCCTTCCTTGCCCTTCCGGTGCAGGACATGAACCTGGGAATCCTCAGCGGCGAAACGGTCCGCGAGCTGGCCGGTGCCGTCAGGGCTGTTGTCATCCACCACCAGGACGTCCGACGCAGGAACTGCCGCGCGAAGCCGCTCAAGGGTCTTGGGCAGCGATTCCAGTTCGTTGTAGGTGGGAATGATGGTGAGGACTCGCACAGGGGGCCTTTCCTGGGGGAAATGGTCAGTGCGCCCGGCTGCGAACGGATCGGCGGTGGGCGCAACTATCAATTATAGGACGGCAGCGCTCCGGTCAGGACCGCAGCGCCGGGCTTGCGTAAAGTTCGACGCCGTTGCGGACAGTCTGCAGGCACACCGGATCACTGCCGGTATCCAGGGCAGGCAGCAGCGGCGTTCGCGCCCGCGGGTCGGTGCTCCAGGACTGGACCCGCCCGTCGGCGACCTGGACCATCAGTTCCTCAACCTCCCACACAGCGAAACTCGCGGGGGCCCCCGGGACCAGTTGGCCGGCCATCGGGTCGGGGTACTTCGCCGCCCGCCAGCCCGCACGCGTGTGGCCCAGGAAGGCGGCACGGGCCGAGATCCGCTCATCCTCGTTGTGGTGCTCCAGGCACGCCCTCACGCTGGACCAGGGGCGCAGGGGCGTCACGGGGCTGTCACTGCCGAAGCAGACAGGCACCCCGGCTGCGTAGAGGCTGGCGAACGGGTTCATGGACCGGCTGCGCTCCCCCAGCCTCTTCTCATAGAGCCCTCCCGGGCCTCCCCAGGCGGCGTCAAACGACGGCTGGGCACTGACCGTTACGGCATACCGGGACAACACCCCGACGGCGGACGAGTCAACCATCTCCACGTGTTCAAAGCGGTGGCCGGCAGCGCGCACCCGCTGCTCCCCGACTTCCTTGGCGGCCAGTTCCAGCGCGGCCAGCGCGGCGTCCAGCCCGGCGTCGCCAATCACGTGGAAACCGCCCTGGACTCCGGCAAGCGAGCAGGCCGCCAGATGCGCCGCGGCCTCTTCCACGCTGAGATAAAGGTGGCCCTGCTCGCCAGGAGCATCGCTGTACCCGGACCGCAGGGCAGCCGTCCGGGAGCCCACGGAACCGTCGATGTTCAGGTCGCCGGCGAGTCCCCGCACCGCGAAACCAAACTGGTCCAGGAGGCTGCGGGCATGCTCCTCCGAGAACGCCAGTTCCCCCCAGTAGGGCAGGACCTCGGGGACCCCCGCGGTTCCGGACGCACCGCTGTTCCAGGCCCCTGCAAGCCGCAGGTCCTCGGCACCGCCGATATGCGGTGCGCCCATTTCGGCCACCGCCACGTAGCCGTTGGCTGCCGCTTCGGACAGTGCCCGCGCCTGGTGCCGCTTCAACACTTCTTCGGGCTGGCGACGGGTTGCCTGCCGGGCGGCCGTGTGCGCGGCCCGGCGGACTCTGGCACCGCCGTCGAACCCGTCCAACTGACTGACCCCGGCCGCAGCGGCGAGTGACCCGGAAATCAGGGCGGAGTGTACGTCCACCCGGGACAGGTACACCGGCCGTCCCGCTGATGCCCGCTCCAGTTCCGCGGCGGTGGGCAGGCTGCTGTCGGGCCAGGCGGTTTCGTCCCAGCCGTGGCCCAGGACCGGGCCGTCTCCGGGGGCAGCTGCCACGGCGTCGAGCAGTTCCGTGGCTGACCGGATTCCGCCCAGCCGGAGGGAGTCCAGCGCAATACCCGTCTCCGTCAGGTGGATGTGGGAGTCCACGAACCCTGGGGTAACGAGGGCGCCGCGGAGATCGATGATTTCCATGGAGCTGTCCGCGATGGAGGTGGCTGCCTGCTCGGATCCCACCCAGGCCACGGTGCCGCCTTCCACCACCATTGCCGTGGCAAAGGGGTCGGCGGCGGTGTAGACGGAGCCGTTCCGGTAAAGGACTGTTTTTGCGCGCTGGGCGGGCAGCGGTTCAGGCTGGGACATACGGGGCAGTGCTCCTGGCGTTGGGCGCGCCGGCGGGCAGCCGGCGTTGCTGGTCAGAGGACGGAGGAATACGCCACGACACCGCGGCGGATCAGGGATATGGCCTCGGCACAGAGCCTGGCCAGGCGCGGATCCAGCCCGGGGATCTTGGCGAGCTGGTCCAGCAGGTCCACAACCTGCTTGACCCAGCGGACAAAGTCACCTGCGGCCAGGTCCGTGCCGCTGAGGACGTCCTGCAGGTGCCGGCCCTTGGCCCACTTGTACACAGGCCAGACAAGCCCCAGTTCAGGTTCGCCGGTCAGCGGCAGCTTCTTGTCCTCTTCAACATCCTCAAGTGCGGACCATTCACGGACGACAATATCCACCGACGTCTCCAGCGAAATGCTGGGCATCCGTGGGCGCAGCCCGCGGTCTTCGCGTTTCGCCTGGTACACCAGCACGCTGGCGAGGGCCGCGACCTCCACGGCGTCCAGGTCGTCAAACGCGCCAAGCCGCAGCGACTGGGAAATCAGCAGGTCCTTCTCACCATAAATCCGCCGGAGACGCTGCCCGTCAGGGCTGATGGAGAGCTGCCCGTCCGCTGCCTGTTCAAGGTACCCGTAGGTGGAAAGGACATCACAGACGCGGTCGAAGGTCTTGGCTATGGTGTTGGTCCTGCCCTGGATCTGCCGCACCAGCCCGTCTGTCTCGCGGCGGAGCTTCCACCAGCGCTCGGACCAGCGGGCATGGTCTTCGCGTTCGCTGCAGCCATGGCATGGGTGGGCACGGAGCGCGCGGCGGAGGTCCGCAATACGCTTTTCCTGGTTGGGCAGTGCGGTGGCGAGGCCAAAGTCGTTGTTGCGGTTATTGCCCGGCGCGGGCGGCCGGTTTTCGCGCAGTGCATTCCGGGCCGAGGAGGCCAGGTCCCGGCGGGACTTGGGCACTTTGGCGTTGAAGGATTTGGGAATGCGGATGCGCGTCACCGGAGCGATGGGTCCCTCCAGGTCGTCGGTCCCGATCCTGCGCAGCTGGTTGTCCAGCGTCAGGACGGCGGGCCGCGGCTCCCGGCTGGTGTGGTCTGAACTGAGCACAATAGCCGGGCCCGGTGCCCGGCCGCCGGGAACGTCCACCACGTCACCCGGCAACAGCCGGGCAAGGGAGTCGTCACTGAGCGATTTCCGGACGCGGGACTTGGTGCGGGAGCCGGCGTTTTCGGCGTCGGACAATTCCCTGCGCAGCCGTGCGTACTCGGTGAAGTCACCCAGATGGCAGGTCATGGACTTTGCGTACCCGGCCAGCGATTCCTCCCGGCTGCGCACCTGCCGCGCCAATCCCACCACGGACCGGTCAGCCTGGAACTGGGCAAAGGAGGACTCAAGGATCTCGCGGGCCCTTGCCCGGCCAAACTGTGCCAGGAGGTTGATGCTCATGTTGTAGGTGGGCCGGAAACTCGAGTTCAGCGGGTAGGTGCGCCGCGACGCAAGGCCGGCGACCGCCGTCGGATCCGTTCCCGGCTGCCACAGCACCACGGCGTGGCCCTCCACGTCGATGCCGCGGCGGCCGGCACGGCCGGTCAGCTGGGTGTACTCACCGGCCGTGATGTCCACGTGGGCTTCACCGTTGAACTTGTCCAGCTTTTCGAGCACCACGGAACGGGCAGGCATGTTGACGCCCAGTGCCAGCGTTTCCGTGGCGAAAACCGCTTTGACCAAGCCATCAGCGAAGAGCTTCTCCACCACTTCCTTGAAGGTGGGGAGCATGCCGGCGTGGTGTGCTGCGAAGCCGCGGATCAGGCCGTCACGCCAGGTCCAGAAGCCCAGGACGTCGAGGTCATCGGGCGGAATGTCCTGCCCGGCCTCATCAACGCGCTGGGCGATGATGCCCTGTTCCCTCTCCGTGGTGAGCCACAGCCCGGATCCCACGCACTGCGCCACCGCAGCGTCACAGCCCGCCCTGGAAAAGATGAAGGTGATCGCGGGCAGCAGGTCCATGCGGTCAAGGCTTGCGATGACCTGCGGCCGGCTGGCCGGGCGCACACCCCGTTCGTCTCCGCCCCGGCCGGGCCGGTCATTGCCGCGCCTTCCGCGCTGGCCGCGTCCGCCCGGTCCTCCCTGGCGGCTGCGGAAGTTCTGCTGGATTTCGCTGCGCGCCACCTTCAGCAGGTCCGGATTGACGTCGAAGCCGCGCCCCTTGGTGCCGTCAGCAGACGGGACCGGCTGCGTCCCGTCGCCGTCCACGGGCGGGGCGATTTCATCGAAGGTGGTTTCCCCGGCAAACAGATCCATGACCTGGCGCCCCACCATAACGTGTTGCCACAGGGGTACCGGCCGGTGCTCGGAAACGATGATGTCGGTGTCGCCGCGCACGGTGTCCAGCCACGCGCCGAACTCCTCGGCGTTGGAGACGGTGGCGCTGAGCGAGACCACCTGCACCTCACTGGGGAGGTGGATGATGACTTCCTCCCAGACGGCGCCGCGGAAGCGGTCGGCGAGGTAATGGACCTCATCCATCACCACATAGCCCAGGTCGTCAAGGGTTGCCGAGTCCGCGTACAGCATGTTCCGGAGGACTTCCGTGGTCATCACGACGACGGGAGCGTCACCGTTGATGCTTGTGTCGCCGGTGAGCAGCCCTACATTCCCGGCGCCGTACTTCTCGGCAAGCTCAGTGAACTTCTGGTTGCTGAGGGCCTTGATCGGAGTGGTGTAGAACGCCTTGAGCCCACGCTCCAGGGCGAGGTAGATGGCGAACTCCCCGACGATCGTTTTCCCGGCTCCCGTGGGGGCCGCCACCAGCACTCCCCTGCCCTCCTGCAGGGAGCGGCAGGATTGCCGCTGGAAATCGTCGAGCTCGAAGTCGAGCGTGCGGACGAACGCTCCGAGGTACGTCGCAGCTTCGGCCCTGCGTTCGGCGCTGGCCTGGTACCGCTCTGCGGGGGAAAGCTCTTCGAAATCAGTGCGTCCGGGAGGGAACGGTCCAGAGGAAGAAGGCCCGGTGTTGGAGGACATACCCCAAGCCTAACGGGCGCCTAGAGGTTCTTCAGCTCACTGCCCGGGGTGGCGATGTCTGCTGTTGCGTCTGTTTCAGCTGCCCGCTTGGCCTCCCGGCGCGCCCGGCGCTTGTCGTTCATCAGGCAAATGCCGATTGCCGCAAAGAACAGCACCAGCAGCGGCCCCGCCAGCATGAACATCGAAATGGCGTCGGCCCCGGGGGCGGCAATCGCGGCAAGGACGAACACCAGGAACACCGTGATGCGCCAGGCCTTCAGGATGGTCTGGCCCGAGATGATGCCAGCCATGTTGATGCCCACCAGCACCACCGGCACCAGGAAGGCGACGCCCAGCACCAGGACCATCCGGGTGACGAACTCGATGTAGGTGCGCGCATCGATGACGCTGGACGAACCGTCCGGGGTGAACTGGGTGAGTGCCCTGACCACCTGCGGGACCACGAGCCAGCCTGCCCAGATGCCGGCAAGGAACAGCGGGACCGCAGCCGCCATGTACCCCAGTGTGTACCGGCGCTCCTTGGACGTGAGTCCGGGCGTGATGAAGGCCCACAACTGGTAAATCCAGATCGGGCTGGAGATCACCACGCCAATCAGCAGCGACATCTGGAGTTTGAAGTCGAAGGGGGACGCGATGGTCCCGAAGTTGATGGCCGAAAGCCCGCCCGTCTGCTGGGAGATGCGGTTGACCGGATCGGCCAGGGCTTTCAGCAGCGGATCGTAAAGTATCCATCCTCCGATGCCGCCAATGACGACGCCGATGGCCGACTTGATCAGCCGGTTTTTCAGCTCTTTGAGGTGGTCCCAAAGAGCCATCCGCCCCTCGGGGTTGGCTTTACGGGCCCGCGACAGTGCCACTGGGAGTCAGGCGCGGTTCGACGGCGGAACGTCAGTGCCGTCGGTCGGCTCGCCTGGCTTCGCCTTGGGGTGGTTGACGATGGTTCCTTCCACCGGGCCTGAAGGGTCGGTGGACTCGGGCTTGCCGTCGTTCTTCATTTCCTTGACCTCGGACTTGATGATCCGCATGGACTGTCCAAGGCTGCGTGCCATGGCCGGAAGTTTCGGTGCGGCAAAGAGAAGCAAAGCAACAACAATGATAATTACGATGGGCCAGGGGCCATCAAAGAGTCTTCCCACGGGAAATCCTTTCGTCTAAGTTCATTTTACTTCTAAGTAAAGTCGAGATCGCCGAGCGCCTGGGGCTGGCCCCGGTCTTTCTTGCGCTGCACTCGTCGCAGGCGGCGCATTTCCCGTCGGGACGACTTGGATGCCTCGTAATCATGTCGCATGAGCGTGGGCGAGGCAAAAACCGCCGCACCCGGCGGCGGCGTTGCCGGATCGGCATCGTCCGGCACATCCATGGGGCCCAGGTGTCCCAGCTTCTCGCCGGCGGCCCCCAAATCCTTGACGGTCGCCATGAACTGGCGGAACAGGCGAATGCCCAACAGGACATAGAAGAGCAGTGAGAGCGCAACGAGCGCCACCCATATCAGGATCCAGGACCACCAAGGCATGCTGAGAAGTCTAGCCGCCGTACCTGGCCAGGGATGCCGCCAACCACCTGCGGGACGCCTCCGCGAGCTCACCTGGTGCCAGGATCCTGGCAGAACCGCCATGCTGGGCCACGAACATCGGCAGCCAGTCCGTCGTGCCGAACCGGATCTCGGCCACCATCCCGCCGTCGGGCAACTCTGCCGTGCGTTCAGCGTAGTAGTCGTCCGCCAGCCCCCTCCCCCGCCGCGTGAGCTGGACGGTGACGGTGGTGTCGTCGTCGCTGGCGGTGAAGAGCCTGGCAGGGACTCCTTCGGCGGGCGTGATGCCGGCAGAGACGGGAGCACCGTTCGGGTGCACGTCTTGGACACGGTCCAGGCGGAAGTTCCGAAGTCCGTGCACCAGGTGGCAGTAGGCCTCGAAGTACCAGGTGTTGTCCAGCGAATACAGGCGGAATGGGTCCACATCCCGCTCGGTGATGGTGTCCTGCTGGGGCGAAAGGTAGCGGAGGCGGAGCTGGGAGCGGGATTCGATGGCCTGCCTGACCGTGGCGTGGGTGGCAGCGTCGGCAGGTGCCACTTCCGGGCCGGCAAGGGATGCCGCGCGGAGGCCTTCTTCGCCCGCGGCCGCCAGCAGCTTCAGGGTCACCGATTCCAGCGCGCCGCCCTCCGCCACTTCCGGCAGGCCGTTCAGCGTCTCCAGCCCCGCCAGGAGGGCACAGGCTTCCTCCACAGTGAAGCGGACCGGTTTTGTGAGGTCCAGGTCCTGGGTGATGTAAACATGGTCGTCGTCCCAGTGGATGTCCAGGAGGTCGTCCGGGTACCCCTCCGGGAGGCCGGAGCAGATCAGGATCTGCAAATCGTCCTCCAGCTCCTTCCTGGTGATGCCGAACCGGTCTGCCACGTCCTGGATGTGCAGGCCCTGGTTGTGCACCAGGAACGGCACCAGCTGCAGCATCCGCTTGAGCTGGTCCTCGGACGTGCGTTTGCGGACGGCAACAGCGCGGGCTGCGCCGAAGCTGTATGCAGGCGCAGGTTCGGCGCTGAACTCCGCAGCCGCGCGCAGCCTCCGGAGGACTGCGGCCACAAGCCCAGGCGGGGCTATGGCCTGTGCGTCCGGTCCGTAGGAGGCCAGTTCCTCAGCCAGTGCCTCGGGATCCCGGTATTGCACGGCCAGCCGCTCGTAGCCGCTCCCAGGCCGGCCGGCCGCGCCACCCTCAACGGAACTGCGCCGCCGCAGTGCCAGCAGCTTTCCTTCGCGGACCTCGACGACGGCGGTGCGCAGCGGCAGTTCAGGGAGGCGGTCCAGCTCCCGGCGGACGTTGAAGTCCGCCGGCGGCGTGTACAACTCCTTCTCCAGGGTCGTGACCGCACTGGTGATGCGGGAAAGGCGGAAGTGGCGCGGTGCTTGCCGGGCGCGGTCGTGGCCTACCAGGTACCACTGGCCAAACCGGCTGCCCAGGCCCCACGGCTCCACTGTCCGCAGCTCCTCGTTGCCTGTGCTGCCCGCAAGGTACATGAAGGTCACCGGGTGGCGGGCGTGCAGTGCAGAGACCAGGTCGTCGAAGGCCTGTCCTGCCGGCTTGATGCGGGGCTGGACACCGGCCGGAAGGGCGACGTCGGCAAGGCGTCCCGACGCCTGCAGTTTCCGGAGTGCGCTTTGCGCGGCAGTGCCAAGGGCGGCACGCTCCCACAGCTGTGAGGCCAGGAGGAGGACAGTCCATTCGTCCGGCCCCAGCTGGACATCCGGAAGGCGGTTGGATTCCTTGCCGATGCGGTAGCGGGTGGTGGCGGGATCATCCTCGCTCCACCCCATATCCGTCAGGGTTTCCACCTCGAAGCCGAACTGGCGCAGGTCGTTTTTGTCCCGCTCGAACATCCGGCCGAAGGCCACGTCATTGCCGGAAGAATCGTGGTAGACCTTTTCGCGCAGCTCACTGCGGCGCAGCCCATACCGGGTGTTCAGGAGTGCGATCAGCAGGTTGAGGAGGCGTTCAGTACGGGATACGGGCACTCTGGTTACGTTACTAAAGTCCGCGGCGGAACGCAGGAAGCGCGGCAGCTCCAGGATGTGCGTCCTGGTGCTGCCGCGCTTCTTGTCGCTGCCGGTGATCCTTTTTAGCGGACTCCGACGAGGTCCACTACGAAGATCAGGGCTTCGTTCGGAGCGATTGCTCCGCCGGCGCCGCGGGAGCCGTAAGCCAGCTCCGAGGGGATCTCCAGGCGCCGGCGGCCGCCCACCTTCATGCCAAGCAGGCCCTGGTCCCAGCCCTGGATGACCTGGCCGACGCCCACGCGGAAGTCCAGCGGGGCACCGCGGCCCCAGGAGGCGTCGAACTCTTCGCCGGTGGACCAGGCCACGCCGACGTAGTGGGTGGAAACGGTGTCGCCGGCTTTGGCTTCGCGTCCGTCGCCCTCAATGAGGTCGGTGATGACCAGTTCGGTGGGGACGTCGCCCTCCGGGAAATCGATCTCGGGCTTCTGGCGGTCGAATTCACGCTGTCCAAATGACATGGTTGCTCCTTTGATGTCTGTGATGCTTGTGTTTGCTACTTAGCCCCGAGGATGTCCACGACGAACACCAGGTCGCCCTTGGCCTCACCCTGTCCGGCGTCGCCGTAGGCAAGGTCCTTGGGGATGACCAGGAGGACGCGGGAGCCTACCGTCTTGCCGGCCAGGCCCTGGGTCCAGCCCTTGATGACGCCGGTGAGCGGGAAGCTTGCGGGTTCGCCGCGGTCAAAGCTCGAGTCGAATTTGGTGCCGCCCTCCAGGGTGACGCCCACGTAGTTCACGGTGAGGGTGTCGGTTTCCTTCACGGCGGCGCCGTTGCCCTTGATGAGGTCCTGGGAAACCAGGGCCGTCGGGGCAGCCACACCCTCAACGTTGATTTCGGGGACACCGTCCTTTTCGGACACTGTGGGCAGTCCGGCCGGCGGGGTGACGGTCTCGCCCTCGGGCTTTTCCAGAACCGGCGCAACGTCCTCGGCGGACAGGACCTTGATGATCAGGAGCTGTGTGGGCTGGGCTGCCGCGGAGGGGCTCGGGCTTGCTCCGTCCGAGGGGCTCGGGGCGGGTGCGCTCTGCTGGCCGGGGACAGCCAGGGCCAGGCTGGAGCCCACCTTGGCACCGACGAAAGCGTTGTAGATGACCTCGCTGCTGGTCTTCAGTTCGTCGTTGAGCTCAAGGGGTTCGGGCTCACCGGGAAAGGTGTCCTCAAGGGTACTGCCGTCAGTGCCGTTGAGGGCCAGGATGGAGATGTTGGCGACCTGGTTTGCCTTCACGGGCTCGCCGCTGCCCTCGGTGATGACCTTGATGGTGGGTTCTGCCACTTCCAGTGGCTTGGTGAATTCCACTCCGGGAGCTTTCTTGTCCCCGTTGTCGGTCAGTTTGAGGGAGTCGAACTTGGCAGTCTCGCCGGCGGAAACGCTGGTGCGTTCCGGCTCTGCGGTTGAACCGCCGCAGGCGGTCAGCAGCAGCAGACCGGGAAGAAGAATTGCTAGTAGTCGGCGCACGTAAGAGAACTTTCGTCGGGGCAGGGTGGATGCGATGTTCCGCATGGCAACGGCCGGCATCGCGGGGGCCCTCTAAAGGGCCCTATCCAGAATAGCCCCTGAAGCTGGGTGTCAGCCCATAGAGTCAAGGAGGGCATCCACGCGCTCGTCGACGCTCCGGAAGGGGTCCTTGCACAGGATTGTCTGGTGTGCCCGGTCGTTCAGCTTCAGGTGGACCCAGTCCACGGTGTAGTCCCGGCCCAGTTCCTGTGCGCGGCGGACAAAGTCTCCGCGGAGCTTGGCCCGTGTGGTCTGGGGAGGGACGTCCACAGCGTCCTTGATGACCGTATCGTCCACGATCCGGCGCACCGCACCGCGTGACTGCAGCAGGTAGTAGAGACCGCGGCTGCGCGAGATGTCATGGTAGGTAAGGTCAAGCTGGGCTATCCGGGGTGCGTCCAGCCCCAGGCCGTGCCGCTCACGGTACTTGTCCATGAGCTTTTTCTTGATGGCCCAGTCGATTTCGGTGTCGATCCCGCGGAAGTCGCCGCTTTCGATGGCCTTCAGGGTCCGCTCCCACAGGTCGAGGATGAGCGGGACATGCGGGTTGTGCGGGCCGTGCTCCTTCACGAATGCCGTGACCTTGGTCAGGTATTCCTGCTGGATTTCAAGTGCGGTGAGCTGGCGCCCGTTGGCCAGCCGGACCAGTGCCCGGCCGCTGAGGTCATGGGAAATCTCGCGGATGCTGCGGATGGGGTTTTCCATCCTCATGTCGCGCATGATCACTCCGGCCTCGATCATCCGCAGGACGAGGTCCACGGTGCCGATTTTCATCAGGGCCGTGGCTTCTGACATGTTCGAGTCCCCCACGATGACATGGAGGCGGCGGTAGAACTCTGCGTCAGCATGCGGCTCGTCGCGTGTGTTGATGATGGGACGCGACCTGGTGGTGGCGGAGGAAACGCCCTCCCAGATGTGGTCGGCCCGCTGGGAGAACGCGTAGGTTGCGCCGTGGGGCGTCTTCAGGATCTTTCCGGCACCGGCGATCAGCTGGCGGGTAACCAGGAACGGGATCAGGATCTCAGCGAGCCGGGAGAACTCCCCGCGGCGTGGAATGAGGTAGTTTTCGTGGCTGCCGTAGGAGTTGCCGGCGGAGTCGGTGTTGTTCTTGAAGAGGTACACCGTTCCGTTGAAGCCCTCGGCTGCCAGCCGGGCCTGTGCCTCGTCCACGAGGTCGTCCAAGATCAGCTCTCCGGCCCTGTCGTGGGCGATGAGCTGCGCCAGGTCGTCGCATTCGGCGGTGGCGTATTCCGGGTGGGATCCCACGTCAAGGTAGAGCCTGGAGCCGTTGGTCAGGAACACGTTGGAAGAACGCCCCCAGCTGACCACCTTGCGGAAAAGGTAGCGGGCCACTTCCTCGGGGGCGAGGGGCCTCGAGTCCGGGCTCGAGTATGAAATCCCGAATTCGGTTTCGATGCCGAAGATTCTCTTGTCCATCGGTCCTGTCCTCCTAGGCCAGCAGTGCAGTGATGTCCGCGTCGTTGAGCCGGCGGAAGGCGCGCCTGGACCCGCGCGTGGCTTCTGACTGCCGGTCCAGGACCGCCACCTCCAGCGCGCCTGCCGGAAGTGCTTTTGCCTGTTCTTCCGCTTCTCCCCGGGGAACGAGGCCGGTGATGGCAAGTCGCACTGCGTCCGCGAAGTCCAGGGAGCTGCGCCAGCCCTGTCCAATGACAGAGGAGACTTTGTCCGCCTGGCCGCCCATGACAACAAAGGAATGTTCGTCGGCGATGGACCCGTCAAAGGTCAGCCGGTAGAGGTGGTCTTCTGCCTGGGTGGCCCCGACCTCGGCCACGGCCAGCTCCACCTCGAAGGGCTTTTGTTCTGCAGTGAACACCGCCCCAAGGCTCTGCGCGTAGACGCTTGCCAGCCCCCTGGCGGTGACGTCCTCCCGGTCGTAGGAGTACCCGCGCACATCGGCGTAGCGGACACCCGCCTGGCGGAGGCTCTCGAACTCGTTGTATTTTCCGACGGCGGCGAAGGCGATTTTGTCGTAGATCTCGCCGATCTTATGCAGGGACGGTGAAGGGTTTTCGGCGACGAGGGCGATTCCGTCCTCGCAGCTGATGACCACGACGGACCTGCCGCGGGCAATGCCTTTGCGGGCAAAATCCGCGCGGTCCTTCATCAGCTGTTCGGGTGAAACATAGAACTGCTGTGTCATCTCAGGCCTCCCGTCCGGCGATGGTCCGCGCCTCGATCACGTTACGCGAGGCTGCAGCCAGTTCGCCCTCGGGCACCCGCCGCGCGCCCGAACTGTCCACGGTGTAGATGACAGGCCATAGCTGCCGCACCGTGTCGGGACCGCCGGTGGCGGAGTCGTCGTCGGCCGCGTCATAGAGGGATTCAACCGCGACGGCGACGGCTTCGGCTGCCGTGAGGTTGGGACGCCAGAGCTTCTTCAGGGCACCGCGGGCAAAAACCGAACCGGATCCCACCGTGTGGTGTTCACGTTCCTCATACCGGCCGCCAGTGACGTCGTAGGAGAAGAGCCTGCCAACACCGGCGCTGGTGTCGAACCCTGCAAAGAGGGGCACAACGGCGAGTCCCTGCATGGCAAGGGGAAGATTGCCGCGGATCATGGCACCCAGCCTGTTGGCCTTGCCTTCGAGGCTGAGGAGCGTGCCCTCGATTTTCTCGTAGTGCTCGAGTTCCACCTGGAACAACCTGGTCAGGTCGATGGCAATTCCGGCAGTCCCGGCGATCCCCAGGACGGAGTAGCGGTCGGCGGGGAAGACTTTTTCGATGTGCCTGCTGGCTATGACGTTGCCCATGGTGGCGCGCCTGTCGCCCGCCATCAGCACACCGCCGTCGTAACTCATGGCAACGATGGTGGTGGCATGCGGAACCTGCAAGGGGGCAGCCGCCGGCGCACCTGCCTGGAGGGACCGGTTATACGGAAGGAGTTCCGGCCGGTCCCGTTGCAGGTGCTCGGTAAATGAAGAGGTGGCGTTGGCGGCTACCTGGTTGGCGGTTGATTCCTGCACTCATGCACTCCTTGAACGTGGTCCTTCAACGTCGGTACAGATTCGGGCCTTCCGCGGCTTCCGCCAGCCTCCGAATCCGGGTTACTGACCGCCCTTTTGGACGAACGCCCGGACGAACTCTTCAGCATTGGATTCGAGGACGCCGTCGATCTCGTCGAGGAGGTCGTCGACGCCCTCCGTCGATGCTGATGCCTGTGCCTCGGGCGGCGCGGGCGGTGCCTCGGGAATGTCCTCTTCGACCTGGCTGTCGCGCGATTGCGGCTGCTGCTGCTCCTGGCCTGCCATTGTTACCCCTCCTTATATCCGTCATCGGATCCGGCGGATCCTCCGATATGCCCATCCTGCCACGGTGCGGGCCTCCGGTGGCGGTTTACGCCGCAGGCGGAGCGTTATGTCCCAGAAGCTCTGCCAGGAACGGTCCCGCCTCCCGGTAGCGTTCGAATAACGCGCCGGTCAGGGCTTTGGTTCCCCGGAGGGGCTCCCTGGTGGGTACGCGCTGGAGCCGCCCGTATCCCGGGACGTCGAAGATGACGGAGTCCCAGCTGGCGCCCACCACATCCTTGCCGAAGCTGCTGATGCACCGGCCCCGGAAGAATGCCCGGGTGTCGGCCGGCGGCTCGGAAACTCCCGCCGCAATGTCCGCGTCCTCGAGGATTCGCTGCATCCTGTTCCTGGCAAGGAACCGGTAATAGAGTCCCTTTTCGGGCCTGATGTCTGCCCACTGTAGGTCGACGAGCCCCAGCCGGGCATCGTTCCATTCCAGCCCGTCACGTTCGCGGTAACCGTCGAGCAGGGAAAGCTTGGCCAGCCATTCCACTGAGGAGGCGGCGGCGGCCCGGTCGTTGTCGAGTTGGGTCAGGACGGCGGCCCAGCGTTCCAGGACATCGTGCGTATGCCCGTCGCCGTCCACTTTGTCTCCGACGCCGGTGTCCTGGGCAAGCTTGGCAGCGGCCTCGTGGTACATCCATTGCAGGTCAAGGGCGGTGACCCTCCTGCCGTCGAGCAGCCTGAGCTTGGCAGTGAGCGTGGTGTCATGGCTCACCCTCTGGAGGGCGGCGACCGGCTCGAAGACTTCGACCTTGGGTGCCAGTCCTGCCTCGATGAGGCTGAGCACCATCGCCGTAGTTCCGAACTTCAAATAGTTGGAGACCTGGCTCAGGTTGGCGTCGCCAATGATGACGTGGAGGCGCCGGTACTTGTCGGCGGTGGCATGCGGCTCATCCCGGGTGTTGATGATGGGCCGGCGGATGGTGGTTTCCAGGCCCACTTCCGCTTCGAAGAAATCAGCGCGCTGGCTGATCTGGAATCCCGGCGTTGAGCTGTCCTGGCCGATGCCCACCCGGCCGGACCCGCACATGATTTGCCGGCTGACGAAGAAAGGCGTCAGCCCGCGCACAATATCGCCGAAGGGTACGGAGCGTGGCATGAGGTAGTTCTCGTGGGAGCCGTAGGACACGGATTTGTTGTCCGTATTGTTCTTGTAGAGGTTGACCGGCGGCAGGTCCGGATCTGCCGCAAGGCGGCGGACGGCGGCCAGGGCCACGAGGTCACCGGCCGCATCCCATTTCACGGCGTCCCGGGGGTTGGTCACCTCCGGGCTGGAGTACTCGGGATGCGCATGGTCCACATACAGCCGTGCACCGTTGCCCAGGACCATGTTCATCAGGAGCGTCCCGGACTCGTCCTGGCCGTCAAGCTCAAGTTCCTCGCGGCCGTAGGCTAGCGCCACCGCTTCCGCATCCAGGACCGGCGGCTGGTCCGTCAGCTGGCTCGGGTGGGCGGAACTGCGGTCCACCGTCCAGCCGCGGGCGTCGTGCAGCGGCTCCTCGTCCGTGTAGTCCCAGCGGGTCTCCGCGCCGCCGGCGGCGCGCTGGCGGGTTACCTGCGCATAGGCCTGGACCACCCTGGCACTCATCATGGTGGCGTTGGCAGAGGGGGCGGACGGGGCGTGGATGCCATATTCGGTTTCCGCGCCCATGACCCGCATGGCCCCGCCGGCCGGTAAGGTTCCCCCGGCGGCGGGCTCCGGTGCAGCGGTCATAGATATTGGCCTGTTGTCGGCATGGTCTCGATGGACTTGCCGGGTTCCTGGCCCGCCTTGCCCTGGACAATAGTGCGGATGTAGGTGATCCGTTCGCCCTTCTTGCCGGAGATCCGCGCCCAGTCATCAGGGTTGGTGGTGTTGGGCATGTCCTCGTGCTCGCGGAACTCGTCGACGACGGCGCGCAGCAGGTGCTCGATCCGCAGCCCCTTCTGGTGGGTGGTCAGCAGATCCTTGATGGCGTACTTCTTGGCCCGGTCCACCACGTTCTGAACCACCGCGCCGGAGTTGAAGTCCTTGAAGTAGAGCATCTCCGTGTCCCCGTTGGCGTAGGTGACCTCCAGGAACTCGTTGGACTTGTCCGTGGAGTACATGGCTTCCACCGTCCGCTGGACCATGGCGTCCACCGTGGACTGCACATCGCCGTCGTGCTCTGCCAGGTCCGATTCATGGAACGGCAGGTCGGGGGTGATGTACTTGTTGAAGATATCGGCGGCGGCCTCGGCATCCGGACGGTGGATCTTGACCTTGACGTCCAGCCGGCCCGGCCGCAGGATGGCCGGATCGATCATGTCCTCACGGTTTGACGCGCCGATGACGATCACGTTGTCCAGCCGCTCAACGCCGTCGATTTCACTGAGCAACTGCGGAACGATGGTCGTTTCGACGTCGGACGAGATTCCGGTGCCGCGGGTGCGGAAGAGGGAATCCATCTCATCGAAAAACACCACCACAGGGCTGCCGTCCGAGGCCTTTTCGCGTGCCCGGGAGAAGATCAGCCGGATGTGCCGCTCGGTTTCGCCGACGTACTTGTCGAGGAGTTCGGGCCCCTTGATGTTCAGGAAGTAGCTCTTGAGGTCCACGTTGCCGGAACGCTCCGCGGCCCGGGCAGCCAGTGAGTTGGCGACGGCCTTGGCAATGAGGGTCTTTCCGCAGCCGGGTGGGCCGTAGAGAAGGATGCCCTTGGGCGCCTTGAGTCCGTGCTCGCGGTACAGGTCCGGGTGGAGGAAGGGCAGTTCGACGGCGTCACGGATCTGCTCAATCTGGGGCCCCAGGCCGCCAATATCCTCATAAGTGATGTCCGGGACTTCCTCCAGGACCAGGTTCTCCACCTCGGAGCGCGGCACTTTTTCGAGGGCGTAGCCGGTCCTTGAATCAATCGAAAGGGCATCGCCCACCCGGAGCTTTTCGGCCAGGAGCGCACCGGAAAGCCGGACGACCCGTTCTTCATCGGCGCGCCCCACCACGAGGGCGCGGTCCGCACCCAGCATCTCCTTGAGCGTGGCCAGCTCGCCCGCGCGCTCGTAGCCGAGTCCGGCGACAATGAGGAGCGCCTCGTTCAGGAGGACCTCCTGCCCCACGGCCAACTGGTTCATGTTCACAAGAGGGCTGATGCCAACGCGCATCTTCCGGCCGGCATTGAAGATGTCCACCGATTCCTCGGTGGCCGCCTGCCCGCTGCTGCCGGGGGACGCCTGCCGCCTTGGATTCAGCTGCAGTATGGTTCCGAAGCTGTAGGGCGGCTGCCCTTCCTGGTCCAGGGCGTTCTTCAGCCGAAGGATTTCAGCCTTTGCCGTTTCAAGCATGCTGACCAGCTTGGTGTTGTTTTGCGTTGCCGCGGCCAGCTGGCGGTCTATGTGCCTGAGCTTGTCCCGGAGGATGTTGACCTGGCGGTCTGCAACCGAGAGGTCGTTGGCGGCAGACTGCTCTGCCGGTGTACGTCCGGAGTCCTGGTTTGGTGTCTCCATGATGTATCAGCCCCTTCCTGCGCTTCTATTAAGACATTAGCCCCAAGAAGGCAGGTAGGGATGGAGACTCCCGAAATGTGGACTAGTTCGTGACCTCGGGATCGTCCTTGACGTTTGTGCCTGCGATGGCGTCCCGGGCTGCGCGCCGGAGCTTTTTGTCGGAGACCTGCCGCTCCCCCACAGCACCGGGCGTCCACGCGTTGACGTCCTCTTCGTTGAAGTCGGTCTTGGAGGGGCGCCGCTTGACGGAGATACCGGTGACGCCGTCGGCCAGCCGGCGGGTGACCAGCAGGAAGCCGGTATGGGCCACCATCCGGTGGTCCGGCCTGACGGCGAGCCCTTCCAGGTGCCAGCCGCGCACCAGCGACTCCCAGGCATCGGGTTCGGTGAAACGGCCGTCCGCCCGGATGGCCTCGGCAGTGCGCGAAAGCTGGGTCACGGTGGCGACGTAGTTGATCCAGACACCGCCTGGGGCAAGCACCGTGGCCACGGCATCCAGGCATTCCCAGGGCGCCAGCATGTCCAGCACCACGCGGTCCACGGAACCCGGCGCCTCGCTCCGGACAACCTCTTCCTGGAAGTCGCCCAGGGAGACCTGCCAGGCGGGGTGCGGGCCGCCAAAGATCGTCTCGACGTTTCCGCGGGCGATGTCAGCGAACTCTTCCCGCCGTTCGAAGGAGTGCAGGTAACCGTTGTCCCCAACGGCCCGGAGCAGCGAGATGGACAGGGCGCCGGAGCCAACACCAGCCTCCACGACGCGCGCGCCGGGGAAGATGTCCGCCATGGTGACGATCTGCCCGGCGTCCTTGGGGTAGACGACGGCGGCGCCGCGCGGCATGGACAGGACAAAGTCGGACAGCAGGGGGCGCAGGGTCTGGTACTGCTGCCCAACGTTGTTCACGACGACTGAGCCGTCCACCTTGCCGATGATGTCGTCGTGGTTCAGGAAGCCGCGGTGGGTGTGGAACGCCCCGCCGCTTTCGAGGGTGATGGTGTTCATGCGGCCGCGTTCGTCCGTCAGTTGGACGCGCTCACCTTCGCGGAAGGGGCCCCGGCGCCGGGCGGCGCCCACCGGCTGCGAGCCGCCGGTTGCAGCCCCGGCCGGGACCGCTGCTCCTGTGGCTTCGTTGACGGCGGTTTCGCTGCTCATGACTTTCCTCGCTCCTGTAAAACTGTGGCGCCTGCATGTTGTGGGGAAACATTCCGGCGTGTGCGGCGGCAATGCACCGGCCGGCAGGTAACTCTACCGGTTCTGGTCCTGGCGGCGCGTATCGGGCCGCCGCGGTTTGCCGGTGATGGCGGCCAGGACAGCGTCCTGGGAAAGCAGCCCGGTCACCTTGCCGTTGTGGTCTACGACGGCGTAGTGCCGTCCTTCCAGCTGGGACAGGAACTGGAACAGTTCCTGTCCCTTGGACCACTCGGGGACGTATGCGCCGGGAGCCAGTGCATAGGAGACTGCGGTGATGGGGGTCGACGCCGCGGCGTGGACAGGAACGGTGGACAGTGCGGCCGGATCCACAACTGCCTCCGGCCGGCCGCCCGGTCCGCAGACCACCAGCGACGTCGCTCCACCGCTACCGTACCGGAGGGCATCCTCCACTGTGGCCGTTGAAGGCAGGCCGGCTGCGGGGGTGGACAGCCCTGCAGCGCTGACCAGGTGGAGCCGGCCCCGGAGGGTTCCCTGCTGGATGGATGCCGAGGCGCCCATCCAGAGGAAACCACCCACCAGCACGGTGATCATCAGCAGGCTGAAATCAGGAGCATCCCCGGCAAGCAGCGGCCTGGCAACGAACCAGTAACCGATGGCGACGACGATGATGCGGCCTCCCCACCCGGCCGCCACCGTGCCCTTGGCCTGGCTGCCCGTGGCCTTCCACACTGCAGATTCGACCAGCCTTCCGCCGTCCAGAGGAAGGCCCGGGAGCACGTTGAAGACGGCGATCAGGAAGTTGGCCCACATAAAGATGTTGGTGAGGATCTCGGCAACACTGCCCATGCTTGCCGTGCTGAGCAGCAGCCAGGCTCCTCCGGCCAGGATGAAGTTCGCAGCCGGCCCGGCGAGGGCCACCAGAACGGAGCGCCCCGGCGAAGCGGTAAAGCTCTCAAACTGGGTGTGCCCGCCCCACAGATTGAGCACGATCTTCTGCGTGGGCCAGCCGTAGATTTTTGCCGTCAGGGCGTGGGCGAGTTCGTGGACCAGGACCGAGACGAGGAGCAGGACGGCGTAGGCGAACGCCACGATGTAGGCACTGACGCCGAGGGCCGGGTTCTGGCGGGCCAGGACGG
This sequence comes from Pseudarthrobacter sp. NCCP-2145, assembly GCF_023708005.1. NCBI lineage: Bacteria > Bacillati > Actinomycetota > Actinomycetes > Micrococcales > Micrococcaceae > Pseudarthrobacter > Pseudarthrobacter sp. NCCP-2145. Next base: position 123,096 of record NZ_BRCG01000001.1, read on the forward strand.
GTCCATACACAATGACGGTGAAGGCGGCGATGATGAACCAGGAATAGGCCAGCACCACCGGGACGCCGGCAATCCTGCCCAGCGGAATGCCTTCGCGCCTGGCCGGGACAGTGGTTTCGGTCACCTGCGGTCTCCAAGCGGCGTGGCCGGTCCACCCGATCCGCGAACCGGAGCACCGGGGAGAAGCGATTCGAGGTCGGTCACGGTGCGGCCTGCCAGGGAATCCCAGAGGGTGTAGCGCTCATCCTCGGGCAGCGGAACAATGTGGGGAATTGCCACGGTTGCCACGCCGGACGCCACAGCCGCGGAAACCCCGGGCACCGAGTCCTCCAAAGCGACGCAGTGGTGCAGGCCCAGGTCCGGGTCCGCGTCCTGCAGCCATTCGACGGCGGTCAGGTACGCCTCGGGGTGCGGTTTGCCCTGCGTCACGGTGTCCCCTGTTACCAGGACCTCGAAGTATTGCCGTGGAAGGCTGGCCACCACCTCCCTGGCCAGCGGGCCCTCGGACATGGTGACCAGGGCGCACCGGACACCGGCGAGGTGGAGTTCCTCAAGGAGCTCGCGTGCACCCGGCCGCCACGGCACCTGGCGCCGGACGCTGCTGACCACCGCGCCGGTGAGGGTGTCGATGATGTCCCGGATTTCCAGCTCCACGCCGGCATCCTGGAGGAGCCCGGCCGAAAATGTCAGCGACTGCCCAACCAGCTGCATGGCCTGTTCATGGGACCACGTCCCGCCATGGGCCTCCACCAGCGCGTGTTCGGCTGCGATCCAGTAGGGCTCCGTATCGACGATCGTCCCGTCCATGTCCCACAGGACGGCTTTGAGCGGGGAACTGTCGGCTGGCAATCGCATGCCCCCAGTCTACGGGGACTGGCTGGGCGCAGGCTGATGGCTACGCCCTTGGCGAATATGGCGCTCCCCGGCACCGGCGGTAATGCTTTTGCGTGATGTTTCGGCGCTTCATTCACTGCACAGCCAAGGTCCTTGGACGTAGGGTGAAGAAATGAATAGCTTCGAGGGAGACACCACAGAACCGGGTGCCGGGCCCGAACAGGAGCGGTTCCTGCAGCCGGTAGCTGACGGACAGCGCGTGACAGTGATGCTTGCCGCCTTTGAAGGCTGGAATGACGCGGGGGAAGCGGCCAGCGACTCCCTGCGCTACCTGAACAAGTTGTGGGGCGGTAAAAAAGTCGCCTCCATCGACGCCGACGAGTATTACGACTTCCAGTTCACGCGCCCCACCGTGCGCCGGAACGCAGCCGGGGAACGCAAAATCAAATGGCCGTCCACACGGATCTATAAAGCAAGCGCTCCGGACTCCAACGTGGACGTCATCTTTGTCCAGGGCACGGAGCCGTCCTATAAATGGCGCGCCTACACCGCGGAACTCCTGGTCCATGCCGAGGCGCTGAACGTTGACTATGTTGTCCTGGTCGGGGCCCTCCTGGCCGATGTTCCGCACAGCAGGCCTATTCCGGTCAGCACCTCGTCGGACGACGCCCCGCTGCGTGAACGGATGAACCTCGAAGCCTCGCAGTATGAAGGCCCGGTGGGGATCGTCGGCGTGCTGTCGGAGGTGGCGCTGCTGGCAGGCATCCCCACTGTTTCGCTGTGGGCCGCCGTCCCCCACTATGTTGCCCAGGCGCCGTCGCCGAAAGCCCAGCTGGCACTCCTGCACCGCATCGAGGAGCTGCTCCAGGTTCCGTTGGACACGCACGAACTGGCTGAGGAAGCGGACGCGTGGGAACGGGGAGTGGACGAACTGGCTACGGAGGATCCCGAGATCGCGGCGTACGTCCGGCAGCTCGAGGAAGCAAAGGACACGGCCGATCTCCCGGAAGCCACCGGTGAGTCGATAGCGCGCGAATTCGAGCGGTACCTCAAGCGTCGGGGCCAGGACCGGCCGTAACCGGCGGCGCCCTGAAAACCGGGCACCGCCTCACGCTGTGGGCGCCGTTTAGAGAAGCACGCCCAGCAGGGCGTCCACCGCATCCTTGACCAGGGCCTGGTCGGCAGGGCTTGCAGGTCCGCCGTCGGCGTTTGCCTGCTCCGCCCAGCGGGAGACCGCCGCGACGGCGGCAGGAGCGTTGAGGTCGGCGGCAAGCGCTGCGCGCATCTCGGCCACCAGGGGGGCGGCGGATCCTTCGGGGGCATGGCCCAGGGCCCGGCGCCAGGCAGCAAGTGTGGCCTTGGCCTCCTCGAACCCTTCGTTGGTCCAGGCCCAGTCGGAGCGGTAGTGGTGGGCCAGGATGCCAAGACGGATCGCCGCGGGGTCCTCCCCCGCCGCCCGAAGTTTCGACACGAGCACCAGGTTTCCCTTTGACTTGCTCATCTTCTCGCCATCGAGGCCCACCATGCCGGCGTGGGCGTAGTGCTTGGCCAGCGGAACGCCTGCAAGCGAGTATGCGTGCCCGGCGCCCATTTCGTGGTGCGGGAAGATGAGGTCCGAACCGCCGCCCTGGACGGTAAAGGGGGAAGGCAGGTACTTCTGTGCGATGACTGTGCATTCAATATGCCAGCCGGGCCGTCCTGCTCCCAGGCTGCCGCCGGGCCAGCTCGGTTCGCCTTTGCGCGCCACACGCCACAGCAGCGGGTCCAGTGCCTGCCGTTTGCCGGCCCGTCCGGGATCGCCGCCGCGTTCCGCGAACAGCTCAAGCATCTCGCTCTCTGCCAGCCCGGAGATACACCCCAAGGTCCACGCATCAGGTGCGACGGACTGCTTGCCCGCCGCTTCGACGTCGTAATAGACGTCCCCGTCAGGCTCGCCATTGGTGCCTTTGACGGTGTAGGCCAGCCCCAGGCTCACAAGCCGTTCCACCTCCGGGACGATCAGCCCAATGGACTCCACGGCGCCCACATAGTGGTCGGGCGGCAGGACGTTGAGCGCTTCCATGTCTGTCTGGAAAAGCTCGATCTGGCCGGCAGCCAGGTCCCGCCAGTCAACACCCGTCGCCTCGGCACGTTCCAGGAGTGGATCATCCACATCCGTGACATTCTGCACATACGCAACGTCCCGGCCGGAGTCCCGCCAGGCCCGGTTCAGCAGGTCGAAAGCCACGTAGCTGGATGCGTGCCCCATGTGGGTGGCGTCGTACGGCGTAATGCCGCAGACGTACATGGACGGCCGGCCCTCGTCCTCCAGTACCACCTCGCGGCGCACCGCTGTGTCGAACAGCCGGATGGCGGGCATGCTTCCGGGCACGTCAGGAACGGGGCGGGATATCCAAGATTTCACACACCAAGCCTAGTGCTAGGCGCTGATGACATTGAAACCGAGCAGGAGGTACAGGGCGAGTCCCAGGAAGATCCGGTACCAGACGAACAACCGGTAGCTGCGGGTGGACACGAACTTCAGGAACCAGCCGATGATGACGTATCCCACAACGAAGGCGATCATCGTGGCCAGGGCGGTTTCCGGCAATCCGTACGGTCCGGCGATGCCCTCATTGGTGACGGTCTTGTAGAGCTGGTAGAACCCGCTGCCGAACACCGCGGGGATGGCAAGAAGGAACGAATAGCGGGCGGCGGCCTCGCGGGTGTAACCCATCAGGAGGCCGGCGGTGATGGTTCCTCCGGACCTGGAAACACCGGGAATCAGGGCCAGGGCCTGCGCGAAGCCGTAGAGGATGCCGTGCTTGTAGGTCAGCCGGCTGAGGTCCCGTTCCTGCCTGCCGATGGCGTCCGCAACGGCAAGGAAAAGCCCGAAGACGATCAGCATGGTTGCCACGATCCACATGCTGCGGAGCACAGACTCGATCTGGTCCTGGAACAGGAGACCAAGAACGATGATGGGCAGGCTTCCCAGGATGACCAGCCAGCCCATCCGGGCGTCCGGGTCCTGCCGCGATACCTTCCCGGTAAGCGAACCTGTCCAGCCTTTGACGATTCTGACAATGTCCCGCCAGAAATAGACCAGGACCGCGGTCTCCGTGCCCAACTGGGTGATGGCTGTGAACGCTGCCCCCGGGTCAGCCGCATTGGGCAGGAATTGCCCCACAATCCGAAGATGCGCACTTGATGAAATCGGTAGAAATTCGGTCAGTCCCTGCACTAGGCCCAGCAGGGCCGCCTCAAACCAGTTCACGCTAAGACCCTACGTCATAGGCAGTGCCGGTTCTGCCCGTAAGCTTGCTGCTATGCAGCAGCGTTACGTCGGCAACAGTGGATTGCGTGTGTCCGCCCTATCCCTCGGCACCATGGGCTGGGCCGGCGAAACCGACGAACAGGACGCCTCGGAACTCCTGCGCACCTTCCTTAACGCGGGCGGCCGGCACGTTGATACGGCCGCGTCCTACGGCGACGGCAGGTCGGAGGCAATGATTGGCTCCCTGCTGGGCGACGTGGTGGCGCGGACGGAGATTTCCATCTCCAGCAAAGCAGGGTTGACGACGCCGGACGGCCGGCGCGGGGTGGACACCTCGCGCAACGCCATGCTCACCGGGCTCGACGCGAGTTTGGCACGGTTGGGCACCGACTACGTGGATATCTGGTTTGCCCAGGCCTGGGACGCCAACGTTCCGCTGGACGAAACGCTGTCCGCGTTGGAATTCGCGGTCCGTACCGGCCGCGCGCGGTATGCGGGCGTTTCCAACTTCAACGGATGGCAGACAGCCAAGGCGGCTGCGGTTGCCGGGTTCCCGCTGGTTGCGGTCCAGTCCGAGTACTCGTTCCTGCAGCGCCGGCCCGAAGCTGAGCTCATTCCCGCGGTGGAAGATGCAGGCCTGGGGCTTATGGCCTGGGCGCCGCTGGGCCGCGGTGTGCTGACAGGCAAGTACCGCGGCAGCATCCCCTCCGGATCGCGGGCCGCTTCAGCGGCCGAAGCCGGGTATGTAGAGCCTTACCTGGAGGAGAAGCCGTCCCGGACCGTGGAGGCCGTATGCATGGCGGCCAAGGGCCTGGGGCGGACTCCGCAGGACGTCTCCCTCAGCTGGCTACTGTCCCAGCACGGCGTGGCCACCGCCATTGTGGGTCCGCGCACGCCCGCCCAGCTGAAAGAACTGCTGGACGCGCAGCTCACACCGCTGCCGCCCGAAATTGCCCGGGCCCTTGAGGATGTTTCAGCGCCGCTGTAAGCCCGCGGCCCTACTCCTGGACGATCTCCAGGTCCTCGTCGTCATCCACGTCGCTTTCTTCGTCCTCGTCGTCCTCGTCATCAAAGACCTGGAGCGGGGTTACCTCGTTGTAGGCCTCATAGAGCGCATCTTCATAAACTTCGAAGGCGTCTGCGACCGCAAAGAACGCCGCCTCGACGGAGGGGTCACCATCTCCGCGGCGGTTGGATGCTGCTATAAGGTGTTCTTCCATAGCGGTGGTCAAGGACTGAAGCGCGACACGCGGATCGATGCTCATGACTTCACGTTAGCCGGAAAAGGACGAAAATGGAGAGCAATGAAGGAACAATTTCTCACCAGCTCGGTCCAGCGGGAACGGGACTATTTGAGGCAGTACGAGTACCTCGTACTGACGGTCAGTCCTGATGATTCACTCCCTGAGGCACGCCGCCGCCTGGTGGAACATTCCGAGTACGGCAAGTGGGAGCTGGAGCGCAGCAAGCTGTACGTGGGCGGGGGCCGACGCTTCTGGCTGCGCCGGCGGGTGTTGCAGGTCCAACGGACGGTCTAGCCTTCCAGCGGTCCCAGCCAGGCGTTGGCAACGGTGTTGTGGGCGGACTCATCATCGGACGGATGGAACATGCCTGCCAGGACGTCGCGGTAAAGCCGCTCCAGTTCTGAACCCCGGAAATAACTCGATCCCCCGCTGACGCGGATGGCCAGGTCCACAACCCGCCGCGCAGTCTCCGTGGCGTTCACCTTCAGTCCCACCAGCTTTGGGAACCACTGCGGTCCGTGGTCCACCAGGGCGTCCACGTCCGCGGCCACTGAGGCCAGCTGAGGGTACAGGGTGTCCATGGCCATGGCCGCCTCTGCAACCTTCCAGCGGATGTCCGGATCCTGCGCGTAGCTCCGTCCGTTGTTCTTGAAGGAGGTGCGCCGTTTCACGCTCGCCACGCCCACGGCGAGGGCCCGCTCCCCCAGGCCCGTGTAGACGGCTGCGAGCAGCGTCTCGAAACAGGCGAAGACAGCGAAGATCAGCGGGTCCCTTCCGGGACCGACGGGAATCCTGCGGAAGATCCGTTCAGGCGGAACTGTGGCCCCGTCCAGGATGGTGGTGTTGGACTGGCTCGCCCGCATGCCCAAGGTGTCCCAGTCGTCCACGATGCGGTATCCGGGCGTTTCGCGCGTGATGAAGCCGTGGACCAGCTCGCCTTCCCCATCCCGCCCGCCAGGGTCCTTGCCGAAAATTCCCAGCCGGGTCCACGCCGGCGAGAGGCTGGTGAAGATTTTGGTCCCCGTGAAGGAGTATCCGCCGCCGGGCAAGGGCGTGGCCGTGGTCCGCGAATCGAAGAGGACCGCATCGTTGCCGGCCTCGGAGTTGCCGAATGCGAAGATCTCGCCCTCCGCCGCCTCCTTGAGGACGAAGCCAAGGGAGCTGTCGCCGCGGGCTTGGAGGACATGCGCGACGCCGGTCCACACCAGGTGCATGTTCACGGCCAGTGCCGTGGCTGGCGCAGCCGTTGCCAGCCTGCGCTGGCACTGCGCCGCCGCTTCGAGGCCAAAGCCCAGGCCGCCGTCGTCCGTTGGTACGAACAACTTCAGGTAGCCGGCCCCGACAAGTTCCGCAAGGTCCTCATGGAAGAACGCGTTCTCCCGGTCGTAGCCGGGGGCACGGCCCCGGATCCGCTCCAGGAGGGCGTCGGGCAGGACTTCCTCGGGGGTCATGGCGGCCCGCTCAGTAGTTGGTGAGGAGGGTGTTGAGGACCCGTGCACCGAATTTCAGGGAATCAGCGGGAACCCGCTCATCCACCCCGTGGAACATGCCGGTGAAGTCCAGCTCATCCGGCAGCATCAGGGGCGCAAAGCCATAGCCCGTGATGCCGAGCCTGCTCAGGGATTTGTTGTCCGTGCCGCCGGAGAGGGTGTACGGCAGGACCTTGGCGCCGGGGTCCTCGGAGTGCAGGGCGTCGATCATGGAGTCCACCAGGTTGCCTGCGAAAGGCACCTCCAGGGAGACATCCTGGTGCACGTAGCTGACGTCGACGCCGGTGCCGGCCAGGTCGCGGACGATCTCCAGGACGTGCTCCTGCTGGCCGGGCAGGGTGCGGCAGTCGATCAGCGCCTCCGCGGACTCCGGGATGACGTTGTGCTTGTAACCGCCTTTGAGCAGCGTGGGGTTGGTGGTGTTCTGGAGTGTTGCGCCCACGAACCGGGCCACGGTCCCCAGCTGGCTGAGCAGGACGTCCGGGTTGTCGGCGTCGAACTCCACGCCCGTGAGTTCCGTCACGCCGTCCAGGAACTGGCGGGTGGTGGGGGTCAGCTCAATGGGCCACTTGTACTCGCCGATGCGCGTCACGGCTCCGGCCAGGCGCGTCACGGCGTTGTCCGTGTTGATCTGCGAGCCGTGTCCGGCCCTGCCGTGGGCCACGAGCCGCAGCCACGAGATGCCCTTTTCCGCTGTCTGGAGGAGGTACGTCCGCTGGCCACCGATGGTGGCCGAGAATCCGCCCACCTCGGAGATCGCCTCGGTGGCGCCCTCGAACAGCTCCGGGCGCTTGTCCACGGCGTAGCGGGCACCGTAGGCGCCGCCCGCCTCCTCGTCCGCGAAGAAGGCGAAGATGATATCCCGCTTGGGCTTCCGGCCGGTGCGGGCGAAACCCCGCAGCACGGCAAGGATCATGGCATCCATGTCTTTCATGTCGACGGCGCCGCGTCCCCAGATCAGCCCGTCCTTCAGTTCCGCGCCGAACGGGTCCACAGACCACTGGTCCCGAAGCGCCGGCACCACATCCAGGTGGCCGTGCACCACGAGGGCGCTGGCGGATGGGTCCTCACCTGCCATGCGGGTGACTACGTTGGCCCGCCCGGGGGCAGACTCGAAAATTTCGGCTTCCATGCCGACTTCCTCGATAAGCCCGGCGGCATACTCTGCCGCGGCACGCTCCCCCGGCCCCGACCCGTCGCCGAAGTTGGAGGTGTCTATCCGGATGAGTTCCTGGCAGATCCGGACAACTTCATCCTCGGGCAGGACGTCAGGCATGGAGGGCTCCTCACTGGGAAATGACTGGCTGGTGCAGCGCTGATGCACTGCCCTCAGCCTACCCACTTGGCCCGATTCGATGTTTCAGGAAAAGTCGTGTTAGAGTTTTTCTCGCTGCTTCGGAGAAACGCGAAACGCTGAAAAGCGGAAACGGTTTCCGAATCACCACCTGCGCGGGTGGCGGAATGGCAGACGCGCTAGCTTGAGGTGCTAGTCCTCGAAAGGGGGTGGGGGTTCAAGTCCCCCTCCGCGCACAAACGGAAGCCCCGGAAAATCAGTGATTTTCCGGGGCTTCTTTGTCTGTGCCTGAGGTTCCGGTTGCCGGTATACCTGGACGCGTAACGGGTTCTTCCAAAGCAGGTACTAACTACTCGTGTGCCCGCCCCACGCAGATCCTAGTGTTGTTCACGGAGCCGGCGACGAGAGCACACGCCTGAGACCACGTGTGCTCGCCCCCCAGCCGTCGCCGGCTCCACTCACCGCCCGGACTTAGTTCCCGGCCCTGCTCTTTGTGGCGAACCCCGCGTCCGTGGTCACTTCCGGATGCTGAAGGAATCAGAGAAGGTGTAGCCGTCCGCGGGGACAAGTTTCACGTCCATGCGGCTGCTGGTTGCGGTCACATCCAACGTCCCCAGGGTCGAATTGTGGTTGCCGGCTGACCAGGAGGCGAAGTAGTGCGACTCGGGATCGTCGCGATTGATTTCGCGGGGGGTCCGCCCGCCAATGCCCACGGTGATGAAGACCGTTCCCCTGCCTTGGGTCATGGAGTCACCGGTGTCCACCACGCATCTCTTCTCAACGGTTTTGACTGCCATATACTCACACCGGTCGCTGAAGCCGAGCTGGTGCGTCCGCTGGTACAGGTGCTCATGGCCGTTGAGGACAACGTCCACCTTCTTGCTGATCAGCATGTTGGTGAGAGACTCCCCCGCTGCGCAGGCATACCGTCCCATCGTGAAACAGGGAGTATGCATGGCCACCACTGTCCAGGGGATGCTCTCCGCCCGCGCTCCGTCAATCGCCTTTTCCGTCCAGTTCCACCGATCGCTGCCCTTTGAATAGTCGAGCTTGCCGGCCGAAAATTCGATGCCAGGTGAAACCACGATGATCCGCACCAGGGGTTCTTCCTGCGGCACGTCCACGAACCACTGCTCCGCGTAGTCGCCTTGCAGGCCGGGAAGCCTGTTAGGCAGGCAGGCTGCCAACTTCTTGATGTCCCCGTCAGAGCCGTCACTCTCATGGTTTCCGGGAAGCAGCTGGTACGGGAAGTCCGCTCCCAGCTTTCCGGTAACCATGTCGCAGAATTCCTGGTCGGCACCGGGTTCGTACGGGAAATCACCGAGCGCGATGTTGAAGTCCGGTTTCAGTCCGGCCACCGTGTCCAGCACCGCCAGTGCGCCCTCGCCCAGGCCGATGTCCCCGGCAGCGGTGAAATGTACGGACTTTTCCTCGGGGGACCCGCAAGCGGCCAGGACTACCAGGCCCAGGGCTGCCATTCCGGCGGCCAGCAGCTGCCTCACCGACCTCGTGCTCCGAAACATGGATGAACCAACCCCCGGGATGCGTAGTGGGTTTGTAACTTGAGGCGATCCTACCGGTGTGGTCGAGGAGGACAATGGGCGGGGGGTGCCGCCCCACGGCTGCCCTCCGGAGGCCAGGTTCCCGCCAGGTGCCGGGCCGTACCCGTCTCCCTGCTGGTCAGCGCCTGTGTGCACGGCCGTCAGGGCATTCCTGCAGTAGACGGACCAGGCGCACTGAAGGCAGCGCGGCGGATGTCAACGATTTGGTAACGGGGCTGTGTGGGCCGTCGAGGCTCCCCTTGGCCATCTGCTGGTGCCGGGACCTGCCTGTGCCGGCAGGGCCAGGCGCAGCGGGCAGCGTCACTGCGGATGTAGTGGCCGTGGGGGCGTGGTGCCTTCCGCGAGCCGCGAACCCTTGACTGCCGGCCTGTACAGGACGCGGCGCTTACCGGCCCGGCTGGCCCTGCGCTCCCGGCGCCGGGCCTTCCTCTCCGAACGGTCGATGGCGGAGAGTATTGCGAATGTGCCCGTGACCCAAAGGAACGCCGTGGACAATACCAAGGCAATTTCCAGCTCAGTGCCCATAGCTACATTTTAGGCCGTGCAGAAGGGCAAAGAGAGATGAGTCCACGCTCGATTTCGCCGCGTGCAGGGAGCTCTACAGGACGCCCAGTTCTCCCACCGCAGCCAGGACATCCTGCACGGTGACTGCCAGCAGGGCAGGGTCCGGCCGGTAGGCAAACGTGTCACCCCGTCGCAGCTCAGCCCGGGTCAGGACTATGTGCGGACCCGGGGGCGGGCCCCAGATTTCGGGCGGAGCAGGCCCAAACAGTACTACCGAAGGCGTCCCGTAGGCGGACGCCAGGTGCGCGGCCCCGGTATCAGCGGAGATCACCAGCCGGGCTGCTGCGATGGTTGCAGCGAACTCGCCCAAGCCCAGCCGTCCGGCCAGCACGGCGTGTTCGGACTGCCCGGACAGCCGGCATACCTCCAGTGCACGTTCCCTCTCCCCGCTTCCGCCTGTAAAGACGACATTGTGCCCGGCCACGGCGAGCGCGGATGCAACGGCGGCGAACCGCTCGGCAGGCCAGAGGCGGCTGCCATAGGCTGCCCCGACATGCAGAACGGTGGCTGCAGGAACGGGGCTGGGCTGACGGGGAGCATTCAGCCGGATGTCCAGCGGATCAGCTTCGATGCCGTGCCACTCCAGGAGTGCGGCCCAGCGCTCCCTCTCATGCAGCCTGTCGCGCCACGGCGGCCCGTCCCGGTGGCGGCTCCGGTGCCCGATGGTGCGCCGCGCCTGCAGGGCCTCAATCCGTCCCTGGCTCTCGGGACCACTGCCGTGCAGGTTTACTGCAACATCCACCACGCCGGGTTCCACAGCCAGCGGCTCGTCCAGGCCGTGGGTGGGCAGGAGCTCGTAGCCTCCTACCAGTCCCAATGCCTCGGACAGCCATCCCTGCGCCGCATACCGCAGCCGATGCCCGGGATAGGCGCGGCGGAGAGCCTTAAGGGCAGGCACGGCCACCAGCAGGTCCCCCAGCTTCAGTGCCCGAAGCACCAGGAGCTCCGGTCTTCCATCGCCGTGATTCCCCGGTGCGGCCTGAGCGAGGACCTCCCCGCCGCTCATGCGTCCTCCGCCGGCAGCTCGGTGGCGGCCAGGCTCCGCACGTCCTCGTAAACATCACGCACCGCAACATCGGCCACCAGGGAATCGTCGTGCGGGCACCTGGGCGCCGTCCAGCCAACCTGGGTGACGTCTATCCCGCAGGAAGGGCAGGCCGTCACCCAGGATGCATGGATGCGGTGCAGGCTCCTGCCCAGCGCCGCGGCGTTGATGACGTTCCCTGCCCAAAAGATCCCTACAGTGGGGACTCCCAGTGCCTGGGCGAGGTGTCGGGGGCCGCTGTCGTTGGCTACTACTGCGGCCGCACCGGCCAGGATCGCCACAAGCCCGCCCATGTCCAGGGTCCCCGCCAGGGAACGGACGTGCGTGGAGGCTGCCTGCTCCCCGATCTGCGCGGCCAGTTCCTGTTCGCTCCCGTCCCCGACAACAACAACCCTGAACCCGTCCGCGGCGCACGCCGACGCAAGTTCAGCAAACCGCCCAACCGGCCACCGGCGGCGGGGATCCGTAGCGCCCGGATGCATCACCACCAAAGGTGCGGCGCCGTCGTCGTCCATGGCGACGGCAGGACGGGCCAGTCCCGGCGCCGGCGCCAGGCGGGCCTCCAAGTCGACGGGAAAAGCGCCGGCCAGGCCGGCCACTTCCAATGCCCTGAGCGGTTCGTGCTGGTAATAGAGGTAGGGAACCGTACGCTCCAGGCTGGCGGCGTCCGCCGTCCGTGTGCCCACCGTGTGCCGGGCGCCGAGGCGAAGGAGGAACGGGTTTGAATATCGCCCTCCGCCGTGGAGCTGGACGGCCAGGTCGAACTGCCGTCCGCGCATCTCGCGAAAAAATGTTTCCAGCTCCTCCGCGTTCTCCCCTCCGGGGCGGACGCCTTCAGCAAACGGCAGGATGCACACCTCGTCCACGGGACTTATGGTGGCGGCAAGCAGTGCCTGGTGCACGGGCGTGCCCAGCAAGGTGATTGATGCCTCGGGGTAGGCCGCCTTGAGGGCGGATATGGCGGGGATGGCAAAGACGAGGTCGCCCAGGCCTCCCCCACGAAGTACAGCGATCCTCGTCACGTCCTGGAACTTTTCCAGGACAGGGCCGACACCGGTTCCTGCCCGCCGGGAACCACCGAACTCTGCAGTGAGCTGCTCCAACGTATACCCCTTACTTATAGTGCGGAGAACGCCGCGGTACGTTGCGTCCTCCTCCGCCCTGCACCCGTGCTGCTGTGAATAAGCGCGGGCTGCTGTCCGTTCAACCCTTACCCCGCGGACGGTCAACATACTCCGGCTATTGGGGAATAGCCTCTTGATGCTGTACGTTTCATACGCGACAGGCGAACCAAAGAAAAGAGAAGCACCTAAAGTGGCAACCGATTACGATGAACTGCGCTCCGACGTCAAGGAATCGCAGGACAACTCACTCGAGCAGCTCCAGTCAGCAAATGCTCCCGACGCGCGCAGCGTTGTACTTGAGCTGGATGAGGCTGACGGGCTCGACGGCGCAGGCGTGCCCGGAGGCGAGTTCGTGGCCGAAGAGCTCGTGGTACAGGTCATCCCGCAGGCTGAGGATGAATTCACCTGCTACTCCTGCTTCCTGGTCCGTCACCGGTCCCAGATTGCTCGCCAGAAGGATGGCCACAGCTACTGCACCGAGTGCGAAGGCTAGTTAACACAGTCGACGTGGGGCTTCGGGAACGTCCGTGGCCCCACCGATCCTAAGGCACGCCCTCACATTGGCGTGCCTTTCGGTTTTTAAGCCGGCACCCAGGAGGCCCCGGTACTGTGGCGCGTATGGCACACGATGACCCGGCCGGCACCTGGCCCTGATGAACATATCCGGCGACCCCTGGAACAGACTGCTGGACGCCTTCAGCCGCGCAGACGCCCCGAGGGTGACTCTTACCGAGCTCGTACTGGCCCTGGTGGTAGCTGCAGCCCTGTCAGTCCCGCGCCGGTCGTGGAGGTATTTCGGCCTGCTGGCCACGGCAACACACGAGATCGGGCACGCGGTCGCTGCACTAATCAGCGGCCAGCGGCTGTCAGGCATCCGGCTCCGCCTCGACCATTCAGGCACCACCACAACCTATAGCCGCAGCAGGCTCGCCAGTGCATGGTCCTGCTTTTGGGGGTATCCGGTCCCGGCAATCGTGGGTGCTGCCTTCGTCTGGTGCGGGTTCAACGGCTGGGGTCCGGCCGCCATCATGGCCGGCGGCCTGGCCCTGGCTGCCTCGCTGCTGTTCCTGCGCAATCTTGCGGGCATCCTCATAACCGTCACCGCGATGTCAGCGTCGGTGCTCCTGATCCTTCTGGTACCGGAGGCATTCGTAGGGCATGTGGCCGTCATCCTGGGGGTGGCACTGCTGGTGGCCGCCGTGCGCGACCTGATCAAGCTGGCACACCTTCACCTGCGCCGGCGGGAACGGCTGGCCAGCTCTGACGCCTACCTGCTGTGGCGCGCTACCTCAGTCCCCTCAGGCGTCTGGATCATCCTTTTCGCGGCCTTGGTGGCGGGCTCCTGGCTGTGGGCCTGGCAGCCCATCTCCACAGTCCTGTATGCGGGAGCATAGGCTGGTCCCATGAGCCAGGAAACGGACACCACCCAGCAGGCCACCGTGGTGGGCGGCGCAGAGCACAGTACCCGCGGCGCCTATGTCACCGGTGGAGCGGAATTCAACCGTGATACCAACTACATCGAGGACCGCATCACCAAAGATGGCTCCCCGGGCAGCAATGGCGAGCCCGGCTGGCCCGTGGAGGCGGGCCGCTACCGGCTGATCGCCGCACGGGCCTGCCCCTGGGCCAACAGGACTGTCATCGTCCGGCGCCTGCTTGGACTGGAGGACGCCATTTCCCTGGGACAGCCCGGCCCCACCCATGATGCGCGGTCGTGGACCTTTGACCTCGATCCGGGGGGCGTGGACCCGGTCCTGGGTATCGAAAGGCTCCAGGATGCCTACTTCACACGTTTCCCTGGCTACCCGCGGGGCATTACCGTCCCGGCAATCGTGGACGTGGCCAGCGGCGCCGTGGTGACCAACGATTTCCCCCAAATCACCCTGGACTTCGCGACTGAGTGGACGGAGTTCCACCGGCCGGGGGCGCCGGACCTGTACCCGGAGACTCTGCGGGAGGAGATCGACCAGGTCAACAAGCGTGTGTTCACCGAGGTCAACAACGGGGTATACCGCTGCGGCTTTGCTGGCTCCCAGGAAGCCTACGACGCCGCCTACGCCCGGCTGTGGTCGGCACTTGACTGGCTGGAAGACCGGCTCTCGGGGCAGCGCTACCTTGTGGGCGACACCATCACGGAAGCGGATGTCCGGCTGTTCACCACGCTGGCACGCTTCGACGCCGTTTACCACGGCCACTTCAAGTGCAACCGCCAGAAACTCAACGAACTGCCCGCCCTCTGGGGCTACGCCCGGGATCTCTTCCAGACCCCGGGCTTTGGGGACACCATCGACTTCGTGCAGATCAAGCAGCACTATTACATCGTCCATGAGGACATCAACCCCACAGGCATCGTTCCTGCGGGCCCGGACCTGAGTGGCTGGCTGGAAGCCCACGGCCGGGAAGCACTTGGCGGCCGTCCCTTTGGAGACGGCACGCCGCCCGGACCAGTCAGGAAGGGCGAGGATGTGGCGCCCGGCCACGGGGCTGCTCCGGAATCGTAGGGGCAGCATGCGGTAAGCGCTTTCCGGCTAGACTTGCGCCATGCAGACATCACACGGCTTTGTGGCGCCCGGATATGGCGGTGTCCTTGAACTGTTCGACTCATTCCTTCGCGATGACCCGAAGTACAGCGCGCAGCTGGCCGCGTACAGGGACGGTGTCCAGGTGGTTGGGCTGTCCGGGGGGCCGGAGATGGCTCCGGACTCCGTGACAGGGGCGTACTCCTGCTCCAAGGGGGTGGCCGCCATGGTGATCGGACTGCTGGTGCAGGACGGACTGCTGCACCTGGACCAAACCGTGGCCCACTACTGGCCGGAGTTCGGCGTACATGGAAAGGACCGGCTCCTGGTCCGGCAGGCCTTGTCCCACCAGGCCGGGCTTATGGGGGTTGAAGGCGGCTTCCCCCTGGAAGAGTTCACCACTCCGGCCGCCGCCGCCCGGCTCGCCGCAGCGGCCCCGGCCTGGGAGCCCGGCAGGCAGTTCGGCTACCACGCGCTCACCATCGGGATCATCATGGAGGAACTGTGCCGCCGCACTGCCGGAGAAACGCTGCAGGAGGTGTACGAGCGGCGGATCCGGCGTCCGTTCGGCGTCGACTTTTTCCTCGGACTCCCGGCCGAACAGGAATCCCGCTACCGGAACGTCCTCTACTCGGCCGGCCCGGAACAGCCCTGGCTGGATCCGCTCAGCCTTGAAGGCCTGAACAGCAACGCCCCCGTAAGCACCATCATGGAACTCCCCAACATCCGCGCTGTCCGGGCCGCAGGAATGTCCGCGGCCGGAGGGGTGGGAACCGCTGAAGGCCTGGCCCGCCTCTACGCCGCGGCCACCACGGGCACCAACGGAGGGACACCGTTCCTCAACGCAGCGACAGTCGACCTCATGTCCCGGGAACAGGCGTGGGGGCTTGACCGCTCCTCCGGGCTGGACAACGCGTTCGCCGTTGTGTTCATGAAACCGCACCCGTCGCGCAACTTCGGCAGCCACCGTGCGTTCGGGCATGAGGGGGCCAACGCCGCCCTCGGGTTCGCGGACCCGGTCTATGGCCTGGGCTTCGGTTACATCCCGCAGCGGCAGGAGGACGGCCGGACACCTGGCCGTGCACACCGTCTGGCCGCTGAAGTACGCCGATCGGCGGCGGATTTGTCCTGAACCGTCCTGCGCCCGTGCCGCCGCGGACGCCTGACCAGCAGCTTTGTCCACAGCCGTAGGTCGCCCGTAACGTTGTGCGGATGACCAAGCCTAAAATACGCCCGGACGCCCGCTGGGCCAGGGGGACCGTTTTCCTCAAACAGGCGGTATCGGGCTTGTCTGCGGCCTTTGCAACACAGCGGCTCCAGCTGGCGGCAAAAGCGGCAGTTGCCGCCGGTGTGGCGTTCCTGATCGCACCCCTGATGCCGGGCGCGGCTGCCAACTATCCCTACTACGCACCACTCGGCGCGCTGGTGGCCATGTACCACAATGTTGCCGGTTCGGTTAAGCAGGGCATGCAGGCCCTCGCCGGACTCGCCATGGGCATCGGCCTTGCGTTCGTGCTGGTCAACGTGACCGATCCGTCGCCCCTTGCCGTGGCACTGATCATGGGCATTGGCGTGCTGCTGGGCGGCCTTCCGGGAATTGGCAAGGGCAGTGACTGGATTCCGACGGCGGCGCTGCTGGTCCTGCTGGTCGGCGGCAGCAACCCGGACGATTTTTCGTTCGGCTACCTCCTGCAGATGGGTGTGGGAGTGGCGGTGGGAATCGGCGTCAATTTCCTGATCTTTCCACCGCTGCACTTCAATGCCGCGGCAGCCAGCCTGGACGATTTGCGCATCGCCCTCGGCAAACAGCTCACGGACATGGGCAAGGCGCTCCTGGAAGAGTGGCCGCCCAAGCACGAGGACTGGTCGCGCCGTTCGGACGAGCTCTCGGCCGCTGCCCGCTCCGTCCGGCACCTTGTCAAGGAGGCCGACGCCAGCCGCCGGGCAAACCCGCGGCGCAAGCTCCACCCGCGTGACGTTGACCTCGATTACCGCAACCTGCGCGAACTGGAGCGGGTGACCTTCCACATCCAGGACATTACGGACGTCTTGTCGGATGTCATTTACGAGAGCGACGTGCCGTATGGGGTGCCGCTGCAGGACAACGCCCCGCTGGCTGACGCCCTGAAGTCAGCCGGGGATCTTCTGCGCTCGTTCAGCGAAGATGACCCGGCCACACAGGAAGAGAAGCTCAAGGAGGCCAGGACGGCGGTGGAAGCCTGCCTCGCTGCCACCGCCGGGAGGCAGCCGGACCAGGGGATGGTTCCGGCGTCCGAATCGGTCCTCCTGAGCCTCCACCGGATCCTGCGGGCTGTCCGGACAGCTGCCTAGAGGGCGCGCACTGAACCGTGGAAATGGCGCCGGCCTGAACGGGGATTCCAGGCCACGAAGTCGGACCGGCCCCACGCCCCGGCAGAACCCTCCACTGTTGTAATCTCCAACGCGACCCTGCAGGGAAGGAACACCGGGGCGTCAAAGTCCACGTCCCAGGCGAAGGAATCACCACGGGACGGGCCTACGTCAGCGAGCGCCCTCGAGGCAAGGTACATGCCGTGCGCGATGGACCGCCGCATTCCCAGTGCCTTGGCGGAGAGCACGCTCAAGTGAATGGGATTGAAGTCGCCGGATACTGCGGCGTAGGCACGGCCGGTATCAACACCGAGGTGCCAGAGGGCCGTGGGATCCGGCGCCTTGAAGTCGGCCCGGTCGGGAGCCGGGGACGGCTTGTCGATGCCCGGGAGGAAGACTCCCTTGGCAAGGTAGGTGGAGATTCCCAGCCAGCAGACCTCGGCTGTTCCTGCCCGGCGCACCTCGGCGATCACGTCCACCTGTGTGCCTGAACGATGCCCACGAAGGTTCTCCACCCTGGCGGTGATATCCAGGGCGTCCGTGAAAAGTACGGGAATCCGCTGCTCCACACTGTTCCGAAGGTGGATCATACCGAGCAACGGCAAGGGAAAATCGTCCCTGTTCATCACGCTCATGGCCAAAGGAAAGGCGAGGGCGTGGATAAACCCGGCGGGCAGCACGTCGCTGGCTGTTTCCCCGATCAGGTGCTGGTACGCGGTCAGGGTGGCAACGTCGACGGCGACGCCCCGCACTTCATGGCTTTCAGCCGGCAGGGCGGTTCCGTCATGGGCGCCCAAAAGCCTGCGGCGGGCGGCCTGCGCTGCGGCATTGACGTACAGTTTGGACAGCGACGGCATCTCCCCCAGAATGACCGGCTGGGCGGAAGTCATGCCCCCACCATGTTCTGCCCGCATACCCGCAGGACCTCCCCGTTGATTCCCGCGGCGGCGTCGCTTGCCAGGAACGCGATGGTTTCCGCAACGTCCGTTGGCCTGCCGCCCTGCTGCAGCGAATTCAGCCGCCGCCCGATCTCCCTGACGGCGAAGGGGATCCGTGCCGTCATCTCGGTTTCGATGAAGCCTGGGGCCACCGCATTGATGCTTCCCCCGTGCGCTGCCAGGAGCGGAGCACTGGCCCTGACCATTCCCATTACCCCTGCCTTGGACGCCGCGTAGTTGGTCTGCCCCCTGTTGCCGGCGATGCCGCTGGTGGAAGCAACAGACACAATACGTGGTGATTCCCGGAAGTGTTCGGATGCAAGCAGCGCTTCGTTGATCCTGAGCTGCGCGGTGATGTTGATGCCGATCACCGAGCTCCACTTCGAGTGGTCCATGTTGGCGAGCAGCTTGTCCCGGGTGATGCCTGCATTGTGGACCATGATGTCCAGACGACCGTGGCGCTGTGCCGCGTGCCCGATGATCCGCTGCCCGGCGTCGTCCCTGCTGATGTCCAGCTGCAGGGCTGTCCCCCGGACCTCGTTCGCCACGGCTGCCAGCTGGTCACCGGCTGCCGGAACGTCGACAAGGATGAGCGTTGCGCCGTCACGGTGCAGGGTGCGTGCAATGGCTGCGCCGATGCCGCGGGCTGCTCCGGTCACAACGGCAATCTTGCCTGCCAGTGGCTGGTCAACGTCGCGGGCGGGCTCACCGGAGGCGCTGGACACGGTGATGAACTGCCCGTCCACGAAGGCGGAACGGCCCGAAAGGAAGAACCGGAGGGCGGCCAGGGAACTTGCGCTTGTTGCCTGGACTCCTTGCCGGAGAACTATGCCGTTGCCGGTGGCGCCCCCGCGCAGTTCCTTCGCCAGCGAGCGCAGGAACCCGTCGATCCCCTGGCGGGCAGCCGCAGCGGCGGGGGAATCTGCCTCTGACGCCGGCCGGGACACCGTGACCACCCGGCCGCCCGGGGCGAGGTCCCGCAGCGAGGCAGCTGCCGTGAGGATGGGCTTTTCCAGATCGCCGGGGCTGGCCACTTCGTCCAGTGCCAGGATGATGGCACCCAGTTTTTCGCGGGGTACCGCGTGCCGCCTGACATCGAGGTCCCAGGAGAGCAGTTCGGCAGCCAGGTTGTCGGCGTCGGCGCTATTTCCCTGCACCAGGACGGGGCCTGTGATCAAGGGCTGCCCGGGCTGGTACCTGCGGAGAGCCGCGGGCTGGGGCAGTCCGAGCTTTTTGGCAACGTTCCTGCCCACGCCGTGGTGTACCAGTTGTGCGTACTTGTCTGTCATCTGTGTCCCCTACAGCGATTCGAGAATGGCGACGACGCCCTGGCCGCCGGCGGCGCAGACGGAGACCAGGCCCCGTGCGGGCCGTCCGTCCGTCCTGCCTTTGGCGTGGAGCTGCTTGGCCAGCGAAGCCACAATCCGGCCGCCGGTGGCGGCGAAAGGATGGCCGGCGGCCAGGGACGAGCCGTTGACGTTCAGGCGCGAACGGTCGACGCTGCCCAAGGCGCCGTCCAGGCCAAGACGGGTCCGGCCGAATTCCTCGTCCTCCCAGGCCGCCAGAGTGCTGAGGACCGTGGCGGCAAAGGCTTCGTGGATCTCGAAGTAATCGATGTCAGCAAGCGTGAGGCCTTGCCGGGCCAGCAGCTTGGGCACGGCGAACACGGGAGCCATGAGCAGGCCGTCTTTGCCGTGGACAAAGTCGACGGCGGCAGCCTCGGCATCTACCACTGCCGCGAGCTTGGGCAGGTCATGGGCGTCTGCCCAGGACTCGGAAGCCAGCAGGACCGTTGAGGCCCCGTCCGTCAGCGGCGTGGAGTTGCCGGCCGTCATGGTGGCGTCGGCACCGAGGTTCTTGCCGAAGACCGGCTTGAGGGTAGCGAGCTTTTCGAGCGACGTATCGGCGCGGAGGTTGCCGTCGCGCGCCAGGCCCCGGTACGGCGTAATGAGGTCATCGAAGAACCCGGCCTGGTAGGCGGCCGCGAGGTTCCGGTGGCTGTTGTAGGCCAGCTCGTCCTGGGCCTCACGCGAAATCTTCCACTGTGCCGTGGTGAGGGCCTGGTGCTCCCCCATGGACAGGCCGGTTCGGGGCTCGGCCGTCCCGGGAGCCAGCGGGGCCAGGTCCTTGGGCCGC
Source organism: Pseudarthrobacter sp. NCCP-2145 (assembly GCF_023708005.1). Lineage (NCBI taxonomy): Bacteria > Bacillati > Actinomycetota > Actinomycetes > Micrococcales > Micrococcaceae > Pseudarthrobacter > Pseudarthrobacter sp. NCCP-2145. The sequence goes on from NZ_BRCG01000001.1 coordinate 143,448, forward strand.
AGCCGGCCGAGGATCTGCAGCCGCTGCGGCAGCGTCTTTGCCCGGCTGAGGTCCAGGATCACTTCGCGAAGGCCCTCGCTGACCACCACGGGAGCATCCGAAGCGGAATCCACGCCGCCGGCCACTGCTGAGTCGATCTGTCCCAGCTTGATCTTGTTCGCCAGGCCCACCACGGTCTCCAGGCCGGTGGCACAGGCCTGCTGCAGGTCGTAGGCCGGGGTCTCGGCGGAGAGCGCGGAGCCCAGCACGGCTTCACGGGTGAGATTGAAGTCCCTGGAGTGCTTGAGGACCGCACCGGCGGCCACTTCCCCGATGCGCTCATCCTGCAGTCCGAACCGGGCGATGAGCCCGTCCAGTGCCGCGGTCAGCATGTCCAGGTTGGAGGACTTTGCGTAGGCACTGCCGGCGCGGGCAAACGGAATCCGGTTTCCTCCGACGATCACTGCCTTGCGGAGGCCAGGGGTTCCTGCAGTCGGGCTGCCTGCTTCTTCGGGTCCAGCGGTGGACTGTCCGTCAATGGACATGGATATCTCCTCGGGTCACGTGCGGTTACCGATACCCAGCGTACCTGATACGCTGGGTATCGTGAACAACCACGACAACGGCCCGGCTGTGCCGCCTGCACCCGGCAGCCCTGACGGGCGCTCTTCGCGCTGGCAGAGCCACCGGGAGGAACGCCGCAGGGAGCTGATCAAGTCTGCACGGCGAGCAGTGCACGTGCTGGGCAGCGACGCCTCCATGGAAGAGATCGCTGCCGCAGCCGGCACCTCGAAGTCCGTTTTCTACCGCTATTTCGGTGACAAGGCCGGGCTTCAGCAGGCCGTAGGCGAAGTTGTCCTGAGCCAGATGCAGCGCCGGATCCAGGAAGCCGCCCAGAACGCGGACACTCCGCGCGAAGGCCTCCTGGCCATGGTCTCCGCCTACCTCCAGATGGCGGACACCAGCCCGAACGTCTACACGTTCGTCACGCGGTACGGCAGCGGCGACCCGGAGGTTTCCTCGGGCGCAGTGTCCGGGGCGCTCGGACATTTCTTTGACGCCGTGGCCGACATGATCGCCACCCCCATGAGATCGCACCTGGGCGACGGCAAGCAGGCAGTGATCGGCTACTGGCCCAAGGCGGCTATCGGAATGGTGCGTAACGCCGGGGAACAATGGCTGAGCACTCCGGACTCCCCTGCCAAGCCCGGCCAGGAGGCGATGGCACGGCAGATCACAGCCTGGCTGTGCGTAGGCATCGCCCCCGAACTCTCAACCTCGGCACGCGGATGACCCCGCACTGCCCGCCAGGCAAGACACGACCCGCAGCCAATGTAAGCAACTACCCGTAACCACAAGCACTGTCAGCACCAACGAAGGACATTGACATGACTGAAGTAGTGGACCGTCCAGCCGGCAAGGGGCAGCGCCCCGTCGCCGCCAAACCGGCGCCTGGCCCGTCCCGGGCCCAGCCCGCCGTCGACGTGGAAGCACTGGGCCGGCAACTGCTGGGCAAATGGGCCGATGTCCGGCTCCAGGCCCGGGAGCTTGCAGCCCGCCCCGAGCTCCACAAGATCGAGGGCCTGACGCACACCGAGCACCGGAAACGGGTGTTCGGACAGTTGCGGTACCTGGTGGAGAATGAAGCCGTCCACCGCGCCTTCCCGGAAGCGCTGGGCGGTTCCGACGACCACGGCGGCAACATCGCCGGCTTCGAGGAGCTGGTGGTGGCCGATCCCTCACTCCAGATCAAGGCCGGGGTACAGTGGGGACTTTTCGGCTCTGCCGTCATGCACCTCGGTACTGCCGGACACCACGCCAGGTGGCTTCCGGGCATCATGAACCTGGACATTCCCGGCTGCTTCGCCATGACCGAAACGGGACACGGCTCGGACGTGGCCAGCATTGCGACCACCGCCACCTATGACCCGTCCACGGAGGAATTCGTGGTGCACACCCCCTTCCGCGCCGCCTGGAAGGATTACATCGGCAATGCAGCCACCGACGGACTGGGCGCCGTGGTGTTCGCACAGCTGGTCACCCGCGGAGTAAACCATGGCGTCCATGCCTTCTACGTGGACCTCAGGGATCCGCAGACCAAGAAGTTCCTGCCGGGAATCGGAGGCGAGGACGACGGCATCAAGGGCGGGCTCAACGGCATTGACAACGGCCGGCTGCACTTCACCAACGTCCGGATCCCCCGGACAAACCTCCTCAACCGCTACGGCGACGTTGCTCCTGACGGAACCTATTCGTCGCCCATTGCCAGCCCCGGCCGCCGGTTCTTCACCATGCTCGGCACCCTGGTCCAGGGACGGGTATCGCTGGACGGCGCTGCGGTGGCGGCATCCAAAGTGGCTCTGAAGGCGGCCATCGGCTACGCCACGGAACGCCGCCAGTTCAATGCCTCCTCCCACACCGACGAGGAAGTCCTTCTCGACTACCAGCGGCACCAGCGGCGCCTGTTCACGCGGCTTGCAACCACCTATGCCGCCGGGTTCGCCCACGAACAGCTGCTGGAGAAATTCGACGACGTCTTCTCCGGCGCCCACGACACGGACGAGGACCGCCAGGACCTGGAAACCCTGGCTGCCGCCCTGAAGGCCCTGAGCACCTGGCACGCGCTGGACACGCTGCAGGAATGCCGGGAAGCCTGCGGCGGCGCCGGCTTCCTGATCGAAAACCGCTTCGCGTCATTGCGGGCAGACCTGGACGTCTACGCCACGTTCGAGGGTGACAACACGGTACTGCTGCAGCTGGTGGCCAAGCGCCTCCTGGCTGATTACGCCAAGGAGTTCCGGAACGTGGACTTCGGAGTCCTGGCCCGCTACGTGGTGGGCCAGGCCACGGGCGCCGCGATCCACCGGACGGGCCTGCGCCAGGTTGCCCAGTTCATGGCCGACACCGGTTCGGTGCAGCGGGCTGCCATCGCCCTCCGCGACGAGGAGGGCCAGCGTGCGCTGCTCACTGACCGGGTGCAGACCATGGTGGCGGAGGCGGCGGGCTCGCTCCGGGGCAGCAACCGGCTCTCCCAGGAGAAGGGCGCCGCGCTCTTCAACCGGCACCAGAACGAGCTCATCGACGCCGCGCAGGCGCACGCCGAGCTCCTGCAGTGGGAGGCCTTCACGGACGCGCTCCGCGAGGTTGAGGATCCCGGGACCAGGCTGGTCCTGACCTGGCTGCGGGACCTTTTCGGCCTGTCGCTGATCGAGAAGAACCTGTCCTGGTACCTCATGAACGGGCGTCTCTCCATGCAGCGGGGCCGCACGGTGGGCGAGTACATCAACAGGCTGCTGGTGAAGATCCGGCCGCACGCCCTGGACCTCGTGGAAGCGTTCGGTTACGGCGATGACCATGTGCGCGCAGCCGTGGCCACGGGCGCCGAGAAGGAACGGCAGGACGAGGCGCGGGCCTACTTCCGCAGCCAGCGGGCCAGCGGCCAGGCACCGGTGGACGAGAAGGTGCTGCTCACCAGGACCGCCGCGGCCAAGCGGAACTGACCGTCCCCTGGCGCCATGAACGACGACGGCGCCGCTCCCCTCGAGGGGGAAGCGGCGCCGTCGTCGTCATGAAGCGTCCTTCACATAGCTTCGCTAGCTCCGGGCCGGAAGCACGGAGCGGTACACCTCGAGCGTTGTTTCCGTGATGGATTCCCAGGAGAAGTGCTTCTCGGCACGCAGCCGGCCCGCCTTGCCCATGGCGCGGGCGCGCTCCGGGTCGGAGACCACCTCGGTGAGGGCTGCCGCGAACTCGATCACGAATTTTTCAGGATCGAGGGGCGTTCCGGTGCCGTCGGTGACCTGCTCGAGGTCAACCAGGAGGCCGGTCTGGCCGTGCTCCACAACCTCCGGAATTCCGCCGGTGGCGCTGGCAACCACCGCTGCGCCGCAGGCCATGGCCTCCAGGTTGACGATGCCGAGCGGCTCGTAGATGGAGGGGCAGGCGAAGGCAGTCGCGTGGCTGAGCACCTGGATGAGCTCGTGGCGCGGCAGCATCCTCTCGATGAGCACCACGCCGGTCCGCTGGCTTTGCAGTTCCTCGATAAGCCGTGCCGTTTCGGCAGCAAGTTCGGGAGTGTCAGCGGCGCCCAGGCACAGGACCAGCTGAACATCGGCCGGCAGCTTGGCCGCTGCGCGGAGGAGGTAGGGGACGCCCTTCTGGCGCGTGTTCCTGCCCACAAAGACCACGCTGGGCTTCGCGGGGTCAATGCCCAGGGCGCGGACGGCGTCGTCATTTTCGTCACGTTGCCACATGTCGACATCGATGCCGTTGTGGACCACCCGGACCTTTGCGGGATCGACGTCCGGGTAGCTGCGCAGGATGTCCTGGCGCATGCCCTCCGACACCGCGATGATGGCTGCCGCCGCCTCGTACGCCGTCTTCTCCACCCAGGACGAGAGCGCGTACCCGCCACCGAGCTGCTCCGCCTTCCAGGGCCGCAGCGGCTCCAGGCTGTGGGCGCTCAGGACATGCGGGATACCGTGCAGCAGGGATGCCAGGTGCCCTGCCATGTTGGCGTACCAGGTGTGCGAATGGACCAGGTCCGCGCCTTCCACGTCCGGCACAATCCGCAGGTCCACACCGAGGGTCTGGACCGCGGCGTTGGCTCCGCCAAGGTCCTCCGGCACCTGGTAGGACGTTACGGTGGCGCCATGATAGTCGGTATCGCGGGGAGCCCCAAAAGCACGAACCTGCAGGTCAACATGCTTACTAAGCACCCTGCTCAATTCGGCCACGTGGACTCCGGCGCCACCGTAGATCTCCGGCGGGAACTCTTTGGTCACAATGTCTATTCGCACAAGACCCAAGGTAGTCCTTCCCGCTTAACTGTTCTAGTGTGAAGGGGTCCGGGCGTACCGGACTGTCTTGGGGAGTTACGAAGGCGTACAGGAGCGACCATCATGCCGTTGAACAAAAAAGTCCTGGCCATTGTCCTCGCGGGTGGCGAGGGAAACAGACTGATGCCACTGACGGCAGACCGGGCCAAACCTGCTGTACCCTTCGCCGGGAGCTACCGCCTGATCGACTTTGCGCTGTCCAACCTGGTGAATTCCCGCTACCTGCAGATTGTTGTACTGACGCAGTACAAGTCGCACAGCCTTGACCGCCACATCTCGGAGACCTGGCGCATGTCCACCCAGCTGGGCAACTACGTCGCCTCGGTGCCGGCGCAGCAGCGTGTGGGCAAGAGCTGGTTCCTGGGCAGCGCCAACGCCATCTACCAGTCCCTGAACCTCATTCATGACGCCAACCCGGACATCGTGGTGGTGGTCGGAGCCGACCACGTCTACCGCATGGACTTCGCCCAGATGGTGGAGCAGCACGTCAACAGCGGCGCCAAGGCAACGGTCGCCGCCGTCCGGCAGCCGCTGCACATGGCGGACCAGTTCGGCGTGATCGAGGTGGACCAGGACAACCCGCAGAAGATTTCAGCGTTCGTGGAGAAGCCCTCCAGCACTCCGGGCCTCGCCGCCGATCCCTCGCAGTTCCTGGCCTCCATGGGCAACTACGTCTTTGACGCCGACGCTTTGGTGGCCGCGCTCCACGTCGACGCCGAGCGGCTGGACACCAAGCACGACATGGGCGGGGACATCATCCCCTACTTCGTCAACCAGGGCGAGGCCGACGTGTACGACTTCACCCTCAACGACATCCCCGGCTCCACCGAGCGTGACCGCACCTACTGGCGGGATGTGGGCACCATCGACTCCTTCTACGACGCGCACATGGACCTCATTTCCCCGCTGCCGGTGTTCAACCTCTACAACTCCGAGTGGCCCATCTACACGAGGCAGAGCATCTCCCCGCCGGCAAAGTTCGTGCGCGGCCAGAACAACACGGTGGGCACCGCGCTGGATTCGATCGTTTCCAGCGGCGTGGTGATTTCCGGCGGCATCGTGGAGGGCTCTGTCCTGTCCAACGACGTCTACGTGGCCACCAGCAGCCGGGTTATCGACTCCGTCCTGATGGACAAGGTTCAGATCGGCGAGGGCGCCGTTGTTAACCGGGCCATCATCGACAAGAACGTCAAGGTGCCCGCGGGAGCGGCGATCGGACTGGACGCCGACCTGGACCGTGCCCGCGGCTTCAAGGTCACCGAGTCCGGCATCACGGTCCTCGCCAAGGGGCAGACCGTTCCCGAACCCACTGACGACGAGCGGCAGCTTGCCGCGCGGAACCTCCACCTTGTCCCGAATGCGGTCAAGGCGGCCGCAGGCCACCACCCCGACCTGCAGGAATCGGTGGACAGGGTTGCCGAGACGCACGCTGCGGCTGCTGCCGACGCTGCACCGGGCGCCAGGATCTAGCACCTGACCCCAGGGCCGGCCCGCCTCCAAAGGTGCGGCCGGCAGTGTCCCAGGCTGTAAAATCGGTACAATGAGCTCCCCCGATCTGACCCCTGAGGAAATCCAGGCCTGCCTCAAGGTCCTGAACACCATCCACGCCTATGACGAGGAGCACCCGGACTACATCTCGGTGCGGCGCGCCACCGGGAAAATGTTCAAGGCCGTCAAGCGGCACCGGCGCGTGACCAAGCGTGACCTGATTTCCGAGGCAGACCGGGCAGTGCTCGCCCAGACCGCCACCGCCGCTCCCGACCGGATCGACGACGAGACCCGCGGCAACAAGCTGGCCACCTCGGCCACGGGCGCAGTTGCAGGACACCTTATCCGGTCGCGTCCGTGCTACATCTGCAAGCAGCGCTACACGCAGGTGGATGCCTTCTACCACCAGCTGTGCCCGGAGTGTGCCGCGTTCAGCCACAGCAAGCGGGACGCACGGACCGACCTGACCGGGCGCCGCGCCCTGCTGACCGGCGGACGGGCCAAGATCGGCATGTACATCGCCCTTCGGCTGCTGCGCGACGGTGCCCACACCACCATCACCACGCGCTTCCCCAAGGATGCCGCCCGCCGCTTTGCCGCGATGGAGGACAGTGGCGAGTGGCTGCACCGGCTCCGTATCGTGGGCATAGACCTGCGGGATCCTGCCCAGGTCATGGCCCTGACGGACTCTCTTTCCGAGGCCGGGCCGCTGGACATCATCATCAACAATGCCGCCCAGACCGTCCGCCGTTCCGGCAATGCCTACAAGCCGTTGGTGGACGCCGAGGATGAGCCCCTGCCGGCAGCCCTGGAGCAGGCGAACGGCGGCCCGGAACTGGTGACGTTCGGCCACGCGCATGACAAGCACCCCCTGGCGCTGGCCAGCAGCGTCACCGAGCACCCTGTGCTGGCCGGAGACGCGATCACGTCCCTGGCGCTGTCCACCGGTTCCGCATCACTGGAGCGGATCGCGTCCGGGACGGCCATCGACGCCGGCGGCCTGGTTCCGGACCTGGCTACGATCAACAGCTGGACCCAGGTGGTGGACGAGGTTGACCCGCTGGAAATGCTGGAGGTGCAGCTCTGCAACGTCACGGCACCCTTCCTGCTGGTCAGCCGTCTGCGCGCCGCCATGAAGCGCTCCACTGCCCGGCGCAAGTACATCGTGAACGTCTCCGCGATGGAAGGCCAGTTCTCCCGCGCCTACAAGGGCCCCGGCCACCCGCACACCAATATGGCCAAGGCGGCGCTCAACATGATGACGCGCACCAGCGCCCAGGAGATGCTGGACACCGACGGCATCCTGATGACTGCCGTGGACACGGGCTGGATTACCGACGAGCGTCCGCACTTCACCAAGGTCAGGCTCATGGAGGAAGGCTTCCACGCACCCCTGGACCTTGTGGACGGCGCCGCCCGCGTCTACGATCCCATCGTCATGGGCGAGAACGGCGAGGACCAGTACGGTGTGTTCCTCAAGGACTACAAACCCAGCCCCTGGTGAGGGTAAGCTCGCGGCATGAGCGGCGAACCGATATCTGAAGTGCAGAATCTTGAACACCACGAGTGCTGGGCCATGCTCCGGAACGTGTCCGTCGGCAGGCTGGCCGTCCTGGTCTCGGGCCGGCCGGATATCTTCCCCATCAATTACACGGTGGACGGCGGCACCCTGGTGTTCCGCACGAGCGAAGGAACCAAGCTCTCCGGAGCCTCGGAAGACGCTGCGGTGGCCGTGGAAGCCGACGGAGTGGATCCTGACACCGGGCTGGCCTGGAGTGTGGTGGTGAAGGGGACGGCCGCCGTCGTCACCGGCACGGAGCAGGTCCTGGAGACCACTCAGCTCTTCCTCTTCCCGTGGCAGGCGGGCAAGAAGGACGTGTTCGTCCGCATCACCCCGGACACCATCACGGGCCGCCGCTTCAGGGTGACGGAACCCATGACCTGGTGGACCCAGCTCAGCGGCGCCATCAAGACTGCCCAGGAGTAAAACCCCGCACCGCCACGGCCGGAGTGCACACCTGCCGCGGCCTCACCTGCCGGTGGCTGAGCCCTGCCTGGTACTGGCGCGAACTTTGGTGCCGGACGCGGCTGCGGGCAGTCAGCCCACGAGGGCGGAGGCAACAGCAAGGTAGATCGTCACAGTCAGGATGTCCTGTACCACCGTGGCGAGGGGCCCGGAACCGAAGGCCGGGTCCTGGCCCAGCCTGCTGATTACCCAGGGCAGAACCAGGGCGATGACTGTAGCGATTGAAGCGGCAGCCAGCAGCGAGAGAGCGACCGCCAGGGCCACGGCCCAGTCCTGCCAGATCAATCCCACAACGAGCAGTGACACCCCTCCAAGGAGCAGACCCAGAATCACACCAGTGGCGATCTCGCGGCCAATGATTCGCCGCACGCCTACACCAAGCGAAAGGCCTCGAATGACAAGCGCTTCCGTCTGTGTTCCGATCGCGTCGGCGAGATAAACCACGCCGGGGACAAAGAAAGCGATGAGGACGTGCTCAGCCAGATCGGCCTCAAAGTTGCCCACCACCCCGGCCGCGAGCAACGCACCGATGAGCCCAACACCCAGCCATGGAAGTCGATGCCATAGGCGACGCAGCAGCGGCTCCACCGTCGTCAGCTGAGCGGGCGATGCAGAGCGCAGGAATCCGCCTAGCCGCACCATGTCCTCGTCATGCTCAGTCAGCAGCACCTCAAGCATCGCGTTGGCGGGTATGAGACCGCCGAACCGGCCATCGTCAATGACGGCGAGGGTCGGCTCATTGTGGTGGACGGCTTTCCAGGCCGCATGCTCCTGCACGGTTGAGGACGCGACAACCGGAGGGTTGGCGTCCATCAGCAGGCTCATCGGAGTGGCAGGCGGGGCGGCGAACAGCTTCTCGATGGTGACCAGGCCGAGCAGTTGGTCACCATCAAGGACTGCGACCGCTGCGGCACTGTCGTAGTGTTGGCCGCGCATGGCGTCCAGAACGTGGGTGGCCAATTCGTCGCGGCGCGCCGTGGGCACGTGGAATGAAGCATGCTGCGCCGCTGTGCGGAACTGGTCGGACCTGGCAGGATCGAGAATCGTCATCGGACATCCTTCGACAGCTTTAGGCGCGATACCTGCGCCACCTCAGACGAGCCTGGAGCTACGCCTTGCCGCCGCCGCGGGCATCGGACAGTGCTACCATCCCATGCTATCGCCCCACTCATGATCCTGGCGTAAATGAGGCCTGGGACGACCCGGTCGCAGCCCTTCGTCTGCGCAGCCTCGTGCCCAAAGTGACCCCTACGCAGACAACAATCAATGACTTAATGATCCAGGGGAACCGGTGCTTCAGCTGCGCCATCAGGTACGCCGTCGCTCGACCCGGCGGGGAAGGCCATTCTTGGCCGCGGCGGGTGCCTGGGCCGGTTAGGCTGGGACAGCGCGGACGATTTCTGAAATGGGGACCAGATATGAACCGAACCGCTATGGGCACTGCCGCAGTCATTCTCGCCTTCTCCTTGGCATCATGCTCAGGTTCCGAACCCACGCGGCCGCCGGAGGATGGCGGAACTTATGAGTCGATAGACGACTTGCGGGAGGCTGTGGAATCCGCTGGCCTGCTATGCCAGGAACTGGTTCTGGACACCCCTCCTTCCAAATTCTCCGCCACCTCCGCAAGCTGCAGCGAGTTTACCTACCTTGCGATCTACACCGACGACGTTTATCTGGCGGCGCAGCTGGATTTCTGGAGGCCGGTTGGGCAACGCGCGATCAACGTGGGCAAGAACTGGACAGTGGTCAGCGAGGACCCGAAGCTCATCCAAAAGAACCTTGGCGGCTCGGTCCTCCATACAGGGCCCTAAAGACGGTCCTGTGGCAACAGCCCAGACGGGGTGTGTGCGGTAGCGGCCCGGCCGCCGTCACCACGAGGATCATCGGCGGGCGGCCGGGCGGCCCCGTATTGGAAAGTTAGGAACTCCCCCAGAAGCCGTAAGCAAGCGCGCGGCTCCACACGGCTGCCGGTCAGGCGAGCTGGGTGATCTCCACGCTGACGCTCAGCGCGGAACCGCCACCGCCGGACAGGATGCCCTTCAGCGGCGGCACGTCACGGTAGTCCCGCCCCCGGGCCACGGTGACGTGGAAGTCGCCGGCGGGCTTGTGGTTGGTGGGGTCCCAGCTGCGCCAGTCGCCGTCCCAGAACTCCAGCCAGGCATGCGACTGCCCCGCCACTGTCTCGCCGATGCCGGCACTGGACCGCGGGTGCAGGTAGCCGGACACGTAGCGTGCCGGGATACCGCAGCTGCGCAGCGCACCGATCGCCAGGTGTGCCAGGTCCTGGCAGACACCCTGGCGCTGGCCCCATGCCTCCTCCGCGTTGGTGGTCACCGCGGTTGAACCGGACATGTAGGTCATCTCGCCGCGCATCCACTCAAACACGGCCATGGCGGCCTCGTGCGGGTTCTTCCCTGCCACGACTCCGGGAATGATGCCCAGGACTTCGTCCCCCGGGCCGCTGAGCCTGGACTGCGGGAGCCAGTCGCTGAACGTGTTGAGGGTTTCCGGTGAGGCCAGGACGTCCCAGCCGGCAATGTCCGCCTCGGCCGGGATCTTCTCGGCACGGTGGACTTCCACCGTGATGTTGGAAACGACCTCGAGGTGGTCGTGCGGCATCTGCATGTCGAACGCCGTGACCCGGGTGCCCCAATAGTCGCGGTAGGTGCTGACGGCGGCCTGCGACGGCGAAACCTTGACCACCGATTCCAGCACCACCTGCTGGGAATCGGTGAGCGGGGTCATCCGGGCCTCGTTGTAGGACAGGGTGACCCGCTTGTTGTACTTGTAGGCCGTCTTGTGGACGATGCTCAGCCGGGTCATGAAACTTCTCCCACCCAGGCCAGTTCATCCGCCTGATTGAAGTACTTACGGGAAATGGCGTCCGACGCCTGCGCCACGGCTTTCTGCACGCGCTCCATGTGCTCAGGGAGCTCGGACATCAGGTCATCCGTCCGGTGGAACTCAAGGAAGGTCCGCGCCTGGCCTACGATCCGCCGCGCGTCGTTGATGAACCCCACCCGCTGGGCGGAGGGATCCAGCTTGGCCAGGCACTCGTCTGCGTCCCTCAGGGCGTAGACGATGGACCTCGGGAAGAGCCGGTCCAGGAGCAGGAACTCGGCGGCGTGCTGGTCGCCGAAGGCGGCACGGCGGGTGCGCAGGAAGGACTCGTACGCACCGGCGCAGCGGAGCATGTTGACCCAGGACATCCCGGCAGAGAGCACGTCCCGGGTGGAGAGCATGCGGGCGGTCATGTCCGCGCGTTCCAGGGACCGGCCCAGCACCAGGAAGAGCCAGCTTTCGTCATGGCTGACGGTGGTGTCCGCCAGGCCGCTGACCATGGCGGTCCGTTCCAGCGTCCAGTTGCAGAACCGGTAGGTGCCCACCACGTCCTTGCGGTGCTGGCTGAGCCCGTAGTAGGTGGTGTTCAGGCTCTCCCACAGGCCCGAGGAGACAGTTTCCCGGGCGCGCCGGGCGTTCTCCCGCGCGGCCCCCAGGGACCCTGCAATGGAGGTGGCGCTGGTCTTGTCATAGGCAAGGGCGTGGAGAAGCTCGGGCAGGCCGAAGTCCTCGCTCTGCGGGCGTGCGCCCATGACGGCCAGGAGTTCCTGGGCCACGCTCTTGCGCTCGTCCATGGGCAGGTGGTTGAGCCGCTCGAGGTGGACGTCGAGGATGCGGGCTGTGCCGTCCGCCCGTTCCACATAACGCCCGATCCAGAATAGGGACTCGGCAATACGGCTAAGCATTCGCGGCTACCTCCTGCGTGCCCGAAACTGGAAAAGAATACTGCCAGGTCACGGCCCGGCTCACTGCTGCTGCTCCGACTGGCGGTCCCGCCAGTTGCTCTCCACCGGCCATACCGAGACGCGTTCCCGGACGGAGATGGAGGGCCGGGGCACGGTTTCCACCGGCACCTGGGGCGAATCGGCCAGGACCCAGGTGTCCTTCGATCCGCCGCCCTGGCTGGAATTCACGATCAGTGACCCCTCCTTGAGCGCCACGCGCGTCAGCCCGCCCGGGAGCACCCAGACGTTGTCGCCGTCGTTTACTGCGAAGGGCCGCAGGTCCACGTGGCGGGGGCCGAATTTGTCCCCGCTCAGCGTGGGGACCGTGGAGAGTTGCAGCACCGGCTGGGCAATCCAGCCGCGGGGATCGGCGATGATCCGCTGGCGGAGTGCATCGAGTTCGTCCCTGGACGCGTCCGGTCCGATGACCAGGCCCTTGCCGCCGGAGCCGTCCACCGGCTTGACCACCAGCTCGGCCAGGTTGTCCAGGGTGTATTCGCGGGCTTCCTTCTCCTCCAGGCGGTACGTGTCCACGTTGGCGATGATGGGTTCCTCGCTGAGGTAGTAGCGGATGAGGTCAGGGACGTAACTGTAGACCAGTTTGTCGTCCGCGACGCCGTTGCCCACGGCGTTGGCGATGGTCACGCCGCCTGCCCGGGCGGCGTTGACCAGGCCCGGGCAACCGAGCATGGAATCTGAACGGAACTGCAGCGGGTCCAGGAAATCGTCATCGATCCGCTTGTAGATGACGTCCACGCGCTGTTCGCCGGCCGTGGTGCGCATGTAGACACGGTTACCGCGGCAGATGAGGTCGCGGCCTTCCACGAGTTCCACGCCCATGAGGCCCGCGAGGAGGGTGTGCTCGAAGTAGGCGCTGTTGAACACGCCGGGGGTGAGGACCACCACGGTGGGATCGTCGACGCCGGAGGGTGCGGTCTTGCGCAGGGCGGAGAGCAGGCGGCGGGGGTATTCCTCGACCGGCCGGATGAGCTGCTGGCCGAACGCCTCAGGCAGGCCCTTGGCCATGGCCCGGCGGTTCTCCAGGACGTAGCTCACGCCGGAGGGAACGCGGACATTGTCCTCAAGCACGCGGAAGGTCCCGGCAGCGTCGCGGACAACGTCAATGCCGGAGATGTGGACACGGACGCCGCCCGCCGGTTCGAACCCGTGGACCTGCCGGTGGAAGTGCGCGCTGGTGGTGACCAGCTGCCGGGGGATCACGCCATCGGCAACGACGGTCATCTTGTCGTACACATCGTTGAGGAAGGCCTCCAGCGCGCGGACGCGCTGGGCCACGCCGCGTTCCAGCACGTCCCACTCCCCCGCCGGAATGACCCGGGGAACGATGTCCAGCGGGAAGGGGCGCTCCTCCCCCGCAAAGTCGAAGGTCACACCGCGGTCCAGGAAGGTACGCGCCATGGAATCTGCGCGGGCGCTCACGTCAGCAAGGGAGAGCTTGCGGAGGGCGTCCGCCACCTGCCCGTACGAGTCCCGGGCCTGTTGCCCGGGAGCGAACATCTCGTCGTAGGCTCCGGACCGGCCGGCGGCCACGGAGTAATCCTGGAATAGGTCTGACATGTCCAATAGCCAACCATCTTTTTGTTTCGAATTCATTACTGCCGTCCATTCTGGCGTGTTGGCGGGGATGCCCTGGTTCGTGCATTGCGCCTCTTTTCCGGCACAGTAGGTGAGTGCCAGTCCCCAGATCCTTCCGCGAGCCCGGTCCGGACTTGCCCGGACGGCCCGGGAGGCTCCTCCCTGGGCTGGCCACAGCGGCCGTTGCCCTGGCGGCTGCGTTCCTGGTTCACCGGCTGGTTCCCGCGCTTCCCGCAATGACGCTGGCAGTGGTGCTGGGCGTCCTGGCCGCCAACCTTCCCGCGTCCGGGGTATGGACCGCCGGCAGGGCGCGGCCGGGATTGGACTTCGCGGGGAAGCACCTCATGCGCGGCGGCATCGTTCTGCTTGGCCTGAAAGTCAGCATCATGGACGTGCTGGGACTGGGCTGGCTGGCGCTGGTCCTGATCGTCGCCGTGGTGGCGGCCAGCTTTGGCGGCACCTACCTGATCTCCCGGCTGTTCCGGCTGCCGCCGGTCACCTCGCTGCTGGTGGCCACCGGCTTCTCGATCTGCGGTGCCTCCGCCATCGGCGCCATGGCCGCCGTCCGCCGGATCCGGCACGTGGACACGGTCCTGCCGGTGGCGCTCGTAACGCTTTGCGGGACCCTTGCCATCGGCGTCCTGCCCCTGCTGGTCCATCCCCTCCAACTCAGCGCGCCCGTGTTCGGCGCCTGGACGGGTGCCTCAGTGCACGATGTGGGCCAGGTGGTGGCCACGGCGCAAACCGCAGGGACGGCGGCACTGGGCATCGCCGTCGTGGTTAAGCTCACCCGGGTACTCCTGCTGGCGCCGGTGGCGGCACTGGCCGGTGCGCACCACCGGTTCGCGCCGCGGGCAGGGAACGCCGCGGACCGCGACAACGCGAAACTCCCGCCGGTGGTGCCGCTGTTCGTCCTGGGCTTCGTGGCGATGGTGGGCCTCCGCTCAACCGGCTGGCTGGCTGAAGGCTGGCTTGAGGCGGGGGCGGCACTGCAGGACATCCTGCTGGGCGCCGCGCTCTTCGGCCTGGGGTCCGCCGTCAGGATCCGGACGCTCCTGCATACAGGCGGGCGGGCACTGCTGGCGGCACTGGCGTCGTGGTTCCTGATCGCCGTCCTGGGGCTGGCGGCGGCCCTGCTGATCGCCGGATAACCACGTGATTAGATAGCTGGGTGTCACATGAGAATCTGCAGCGCGACGAAGCCGCCCACCGTTCAGCCCTGATCAGCACCACCGGTTACGACGTCTCCCTGGACGTGCGGGAGGCGGCCGATCCGGAAGTGGCGGGCTATCCGACATGCAGCATTATCACCTTCACGGCCTCGCAGCCGGGGGCATCAACATTTCTGGACTTCATCGGCGAGGTCCACAGTGTTGTCCTCAACGGGAAGGAACTGCGCGTGGAGGACGTGGCGGACGGCGCCAGGATCAGGCTGGACAACCTGCAGTCCGAAAACCAGGTGGCCGTCACCGGCACTGCCCTGTACAGCCGCTCCGGCGAAGGCATGCACCGCTTCTTCGATCCGGCAGACGGCCAGTGCTACCTCTACACGCAGTACGAGCCCGCCGACGCCCGCCGGGTCTTCGCCAACTTCGAACAGCCTGACCTCAAGGCCTCCTTCACCTTTCACGTGACCGCACCGGCCGGCTGGCAGGTGGCCTCCAACGGCGGGGAGGCTGCCCGCACCCTCCTCAGCGGCGACCCCTCTGCCGCCCGGTGGGACTTCGCCACCACCGGCCGGATGTCCACCTACATCACCACCGTGCTGGCCGGCCCGTACTTCAGGGCCGAGGACCGCTGGCAGGCAACGCTCGACGACGGCACCTCCCTGGACGTGCCGCTCGCCCTCTACTGCCGGGCGTCGATGGCAGAGTCTTTCGACACAGACCAGCTTTTCCAGCTGACGAAGAACGGCCTGGACTTCTTCAACCGGCTGTTCGACTACCCCTATCCCTGGGGCAAGTACGACCAGGCTTTCGTCCCCGAATACAACCTTGGTGCCATGGAGAACCCCGGTCTGGTGACGTTCACCGAGAGCTACGTGTTCACCTCGCGCGCCACGGACGCCCAGTACCAGGGGCGCGCCAATACCCTGATGCACGAGATGGCGCACATGTGGTTCGGCGACCTGGTCACCATGCAGTGGTGGGACGACTTGTGGCTCAAGGAATCCTTCGCCGACTACATGGGCACCCTGGGCGTGGACCGCGCCACGGACTGGGACACCGCGTGGGTGAACTTCGCCAACAAGCGCAAGGCCTGGGCCTATGTCCAGGACCAGCTGCCCACCACCCACCCGATCGTTGCGGACATCCCGGACCTTGAAGCCGCCAAACAGAACTTCGACGGCATCACCTACGCCAAGGGCGCCTCTGTGCTGAAGCAGCTGGTGGCCTACGTCGGGTTCGAGGCCTTTATCAGCGGCTCCCGCGACTACTTCCGCAAGCACGCGTACGGCAACACGACGCTTGACGACCTGCTGGCCGCATTGAGTGCCTCCTCAGGGCGGGACCTGGCCGGCTGGGCGCAGCAGTGGCTGCAGACCTCGGGCATCTCCACGCTGTCCCTGGAGATTGTGCCGGGAAGGATTGTGCCCGGCGAAGCTGTACCGGGCGCGGACGACGACGGCGTGCTGGGCAGGGCGGCCATCGTCCAGGCAGCCACGGACCCGGTCACAGGACGGGAGGAGCTTCGGCCGCACCGGCTGCGCGTTGGGTCCTATAATTTCGACGGCGGCGGGGCCCTGGTGCGCACCGCCAGTTTCGAAACGGATGTGGCCGGGGCCCGGACGGAACTCCCCCAGCTCGCCGGCAAGCCCCGGCCCGCGCTCCTGCTGGTCAACGATGACGACCTCACCTACGCCAAGGTGCGGCTGGACCCGGCGTCCGAGGCAACTGTCCGTTCGTCCCTGGACCGGATCGGGGACCCCATGGCCCGTGCGCTCTGCTGGACGGCGCTCTGGAACTCGGCCCGGGACGGGGAAAGCCCGGCGGCGCGGTACGTCGAAGCCGTGGTTGCGTTTGGTCCGGCCGAAACAGGAATCGGCGTCCTGCTGAACATCCTCGACAACGCAGGCACCGCCGTCGAACGCTACACGCCGACCGGCGAACGTGCTGCGCTGCGGTCCACGTTCCTGGCAGCGGCAGCGGCGGAACTGGACAGGGCCGCACCCGGCTCCGACCAGCAGCTGGCCTGGGCCCGGACCCTCGCCAGCACCAGCCGGCACGATGATGCCATGCTGCCCCGGCTGCGCGGGCTCCTTGACGGCACGGCACCAGTGGACGGCCTGGCCGTGGATGCAGAGCTGCGCTGGCACCTCTGGCATGCCCTGGCAGCCAACGGCCAAGCGGCAGTGGAGGAACTGGACACCGAACTCGCCCGTGACACCACGGCGTCCGGACGCGCCGGCCATGCCACAGCCCTCGCCGCCCGTCCGGACCCGGAGGCCAAGGCAGCAGCGTGGAAAGCGGCAGTGGACGGGAACGGGCTCTCCAACCAACTGCTCAGCGCCACCATCAGCGGGTTCATGACGGCGCCTGCGGATCTGCTGGAGCCGTTCGTGGAGCCCTATTTCAGGTGCCTGCGCAGCGTATGGGAGGAACGCAGCATCGAGATCGCCAGCCGGATTGTCCGGGGCCTCTACCCGCTGGCCCAGGACCTGGCCGAGGGCACCGACCCGGCAGCGCACCCCACCATCCGGCGCACGGACGAATGGTTGGCCGCCAATGCGGACGCGCCCCGCGCCCTGCAGCGCATCATTGTGGAACAGCGCAGCCACCTGCTGCGGGCACTGACGGCGCAGGCCGCCGTCGTGAATTCACCATCGATTGCTCCCTAAGTGCCGTTTCGAACCCCCAAAACGACAGTAGCTGGGCCCATGCCGGCAGGGTTCCCTGGCCGAACTTGTGAGGTTAGGGGCCGGCAGGGACAATGGATGGGCTCAGGGGACGCGGTGGAGCCACTCGGCGGTGCCGAACTTGGTGCCGACGCGCTCCCGGGCGGTGGCGAGCTCGCCCTCCGTCAGCTCTGATGGCGTGGCGCCGTACCGGTCGGTGAAAACATCCGCCATCGCGGCGATGATGGCTGCGCGGGCCAGTCCGGTCTGGCGCCGGAGCGGGTCCACCCGTTTCTTGGCGCTGCGGGTCCCCTTGTCCGAGAGCTTTTCCTTGCCGATCCGCAGCACGTCCACCATTTTGTCGGCGTCGATGTCGTAACTCATGGTGACGTGGTGCAGCATGCCGCCGTTGGCGAGCCGCTTCTGCGCGGCCCCGCCGATCTTGCCCTGGTCCGTGGCGATGTCGTTCAGGGGCACGTAGAAGGCGTTGATGCCAAGCTTTTCCAGTGCGGCCATGACCCACGCGTCCAGGAAGGGATAGGAGTCCGCGAAGCTGAGTCCGTCCACGAGGGTCTGCGGCAGGTACAGCGAGTACGTGATGCAGTTGCCGGCCTCCATGAACATCGCTCCCCCGCCGCTGATGCGCCGGACAACCTTGATGCCGTGCTTCGCCACGCCGCCGGGGTCCACCTCGTTGCGGTAGGACTGGAAGCTGCCAATCACCGTTGACGGCTCCTGCCAGTCCCAAAACCGCAGGGTGGGGTGGCGGCGTCCCGCGCCGACCTCCTCGGTGAGGACCTCGTCCAGGGCCACGTTGATTTCTGTGGGCAGGACGGTGGGTGCGATGAGGTTCCAGTGGTGGTCCGCCCAGGAGGTTGCCTTGGCCAGGGCACGGCGGACGGCGATGGCGACGGCCTCCGCGGAGAAGCCGAACAGGGCAGCGCCGGCCGGCAGCGAAGAGGACACGACGGCGGCAAGCTCGGCCGCCGTCGTGGTGTCCGGCAGCCCCGTGAGCCCCCGGTTGATGTCCAGGAGGGCCTCGTCCGGTTCCAGGAAGAAGTCGCCGCTGAGGTTGACGTTGGCGAGGCGGCCGTCAACAACGTCCAGGTCCACCACCACAAGCTTGCCGCCGGGCACTTTGTATTCACCGTGGCGGCGGGAGATGGAGTGGCCTGCTGAAGAGGGTGTGGTGCTCATGCCATCCATCCTCCCCCAGAAGTGCCGGATGCCTGTAACAGCGGGCCGGGACGCAGAAAGCCCGCACCGTTTGCCGGTGCGGGCTTTCCCAAAAGAACCTTGCGGAAGTGCGTTACTTCTTGCCGCCGAAGCCCTTGAAGCGAGCGTTGAAGCGCTCGACGCGGCCTGCGGAGTCCATGATGCGCTGCTTGCCCGTGTAGAACGGGTGCGACTCGGAGGAGATTTCGACATCGATGACCGGGTAGGTGTTGCCGTCTTCCCATTCGATGGTCTTCGAGGAGGAAACGGTGGACTTGGTCAGGAACTTCGTGCCGGAAGCCAGGTCGTTGAAAACAACAGCTTCGTACTTCGGGTGGATATCAGACTTCATAATTGGACCTTTGTTCGCACAACTGGATTTTGCCAGCTGCCAGGTATGAATGGGATGGTCAGCAGCGTCGCCCGGGGGCGCACTACAGCCAGCTGTCAATAATAGCGTAAGAACGCGGATGCCCGCGAACCAACCTCCTGGCTGGCTACACCCCTAGTTCCGGGGCCGCAGCTCCCAGAAGGCCACAGCTGATGCGGCTGCGACATTCAGGGAATCCACGCCGTTGCGCATGGGTATTTTCACGGCGATATCGACGGCGGCGAGTGTCCCGGCGCTCATCCCGGCACCCTCGGTGCCGAGCACCAGGGCAAGCTTCCCGGGGTTCCGGGCGGCGACGGCATCCACGTCCTGGGCGTCGTCGGTGAGCTCCAGCGCCGCTACGGTGAAGCCGTGGTCCTTGAGCAGGTGCAGGTCCTCCGGCCAGCTGGTGAGCCGGGCCCACGGCACCTGGAACACCGTGCCCATGCTCACCCGGACGCTCCGCCGGTAGAGTGGGTCCCCGCAGCGGGGAGAGACCAGGACGGCATCGATGTCCAGCGCGGCGGCCGACCGGAAGATGGCGCCCACATTGGTGTGGTCCACGATGTCCTCCAGGACAGCCACCCTGCGTGCCCCGGCCAGCAGTTCCGGCAGCGGCACGGGCGCCGGGCGCTGCATGGCGGCCATGGCGCCCCGGTGGAGGTGGAAGCCGGTAATGTCCTCCAGCAGGTCCGCGCTGCCGATGAAGGCAGGGACCTGGGGATAGGCATCCAGGACGTCCCGGAGGTCCTCGAGCCACTTCTCCGCCAGGAAGAACGAGCGCGGCTGGTGTCCTGCTGCCAGGGCACGCCGCAGCACCCGGGAGGACTCGGCGATGTACATGCCCTCGGCAGGTTCACGCAGCTTGCGCAGGTGCACGTCCGTGAGCTGCGTGTAGTCGGCGACTCTGGGGTCCGCGGCCGATTCAAGATAGTGGATTGTCACCGGGTGATTATTTCAGCAGATTTGCGATCATGAAGCCCAGCGCCACCAGGCCCAGGAGCAGGATCACTGCGCGCAGCACCGTGGGTGAGAGCCGGCGGCCCACCTTGGCCCCGAGAAGTCCGCCGATGCTCGAGCTGACGGCGATTAGCAGCACCACAAGCCAGTTGATCCGGTCGAAGGCGAAGATTACGTAGGAGACGGCGGCCACGAGGTTCACTCCGAGCACCAGGATGTTCTTCATGGCGTTGGCGTTCTGGATGGTGCCGGTGAGGAAGATGCCCAGGATGCCCACCAGCAGGATCCCCTGCGCGGCCACGAAGTAGCCGCCGTAGACACCGGCCAGATAGACGAGCACCACAAGCAGCACCCCGTGCCGCTTGTCGCGCACAGCGTGCTCCGGGTTCTCCTCACGGGACCGGACCCAAGCCTGCAGCCTGGGCTGGAACACCACCATCAGGAGGGCCAGGACGATCAGGACGGGGGCAACGTAGTGGAAGACCTCCTCCGGCAGGTGCAGGAGCAGCCAGGCGCCGGAGATGCCGCCGAGAAGGGAGGCCGGCAGGAGACGCATCAGCTGGCGTCCGCGTCCCTTCAGTTCACGGCGGTAGCCGAAGGCGCCGGCCGCCGTGCCGAACACCAGCCCCATGGCGTTGCTCATGGAGGCCACCACCGGGGCGACCCCCAGGGCGATCAGGACGGGGAATGTCACCAGGGTGCCGGAACCCACCACGGCGTTGATGGTGCCGGCCCAGAGGCCGGCGATGGCCACAAAGATGCTGCTGAGAAGATCCAAGGTGCTGCGCTGCCGCTGTTAGCGGCGGGCGACGGCGGTGTACCGGCCGGCGTTGACGCTCATGTCCAGGTCCAGCCCGAAGGTCTTGCTGAGGTTCTCAGCGGTCAGGACGTCCGTGATGGGGCCTGCGGCGACCACTCCGCCGTCGCGCAGCAGCATGGCGTGGGTGAATCCCGGCGGGACTTCCTCAAGGTGGTGGGTGACCAGGACCATGGCCGGTGCGTCCTCATCCTGCGCCAGCTCTCCCAGCTTGTGGACGAGTTCCTCGCGGCCCCCAAGGTCCAGGCCTGCCGCCGGTTCGTCGAGGAGCAACAGCTCGGGGTCGGTCATCAGGGCGCGGGCAATCTGTACACGCTTGCGCTCACCTTCGGACAGGGTGGCAAAAGTCCTGTTGAGGAGCGGGCCCATTCCCCAGTCGTTGAGCAGGCGGAAAGCCCGCCGCTCGTCGTCGCGCTCGTACCCCTCACGCCAGCGGCCGGTGACCCCGTAGGCGGCGGTGACCACCACGTTGAGGACGTTTTCCTGTTCCGGGATCTGAGTGGCCAGCGCGGCGGAGGACAGGCCGATGCGCGGGCGGAGCTCGAAGACGTCGGTGCGGCCCAGGGTCTCGTCGAGGATGCCGGCCTTGCCGCTGCTGGGGTGCAGGCGCGCGGCCGCGATCTGCAGGAGCGTGGTCTTGCCGGCACCGTTGGGCCCAAGGATTACCCAGCGCTCGCCTTCATTGACTTCCCAGTCGATCTTGTCCAGCAGGGTTTTCTTACCGCGGACAACGCTGACGGAAGCCAATTCCAGAACATCACTCATAGGAGTAGACACTAGGACAAAAAAGAGGCCGACTGATAACCGGGGCAAGGTAACAGCGAAACCCTGGTTGGGCAGCCTCGCCAGGCGCCCGTCAGGCCGGCTGCGTGAGGATCACGGGTCCGGATTCGGTGACAGCGATGGTGTGTTCGGAATGGGCGGTCCGGCGGCCGTTGGAACTGCACAGGGTCCAGCCGTCAGGAGCCGTCATAAGTTTGCTGGTGCCGTCCATGACCCACGGTTCTATTGCCAGGAGCAGGCCGGGGCGGAGCTCGTACCCGCGGCCTGGCCTGCCGGTGTTCGGAATGTGCGGGTCCTGGTGCATGGTGCTTCCAACGCCGTGCCCGCCGAACTGCGTGTTGACCCGGTACTTGGCAGACTCCAGCACCGAGCCGATTGCGTGGGAGATGTCCCCGATGCGCGCCCCGGGCTGTGCCGCACCGATGCCCGCCGCCAACGCCCTCTCGGTTGTTTCGATCATGCGGGTGTCCTCGGGGGCAGCGGAATCCCCAACGACAAAGCTGATGGCGGAGTCCGTGACCCACCCATTGACGCTGGCTGCGAAGTCCAGGGTCAGCAGGTCCCCGTCCTGGAGGACATAGTCATGAGGGAGTCCGTGCAGCACGGCATCGTTGACGGACGTGCAGATGACCTTCCCGAAGGGCCCGCGCCCGAACGAGGGAGCATAGTCGACATAGCAGGAGCGGGCTCCCGCCGCACGGATCATGGCCGCAGCCCAGTCGTTGATCTCCAGGAGATTCGTACCGGGTCCGGTTCGCTCCCTCAGATCCCGCAGCGTATTCGCCACGAAGCGGCCCGAGGGGCGGGCCTGGTCGATCTCCCGAGGCGTGAGCAGTTCAATCAATGATTCCTCCAGGTGTGAGCGATAATATTACCTGCCTGCCAGCGCCCAGCAGCAGTGCAACGAATTCAAGGGACCCCTCCCCCGCTGGCTAAGATGGCAGGCATGACTTCGAACGTGACTGCGGTCAGCTATGGCCTGAATGTGTCTCCAACAGGGCTGCAGCAGCTCCGTTCCATCCTCACCGCACAAGGCGCCGCTGTGCTGTCCGAGGCCTCCTCCGGCGATAGCCGCTACCAGGTCCATGTGGCCGAGCTCCAGCTGCCGGACGCCACCGCGGCCGGGCTGGCCGCCCTGCGCCACGCCGTTGCCGAAGCCTCCATCGCCGGCCTGGACACGGCGCTCGTCCCGGCCGGCATCAGGTCGGCAGAACGCAAGCTGCTGATCATGGACGTGGACTCCACCCTGATCCAGCAGGAGGTCATCGAGCTTCTGGCCGCCTATGCCGGCAAGCGGGAAGAAGTGGCGGCCGTTACCGAGGCCGCCATGCGCGGCGAGCTGGACTTCACCCAGAGCCTCCACGCCCGCGTGGCCGTGCTCGCCGGGCTGCCGGCCGCCGTCGTCCATTCCGTCCGCAACGAGGTGAGGCTGAGCCTGGGAGCCGCCGAACTCGTGGCCGCCTTCAAGGCGGCAGGGCACGTGGTAGCCGTGGTGTCCGGCGGGTTCAACCAGATCCTTGAGCCGATTGCCGGTGAACTGGGCCTGGACTACTGGCAGGCCAACGAACTGGAGATCGTCGACGGCGAGCTGACGGGCAGGGTGCTGGGCGCAGTGGTGGACAGGGCGGCCAAGGAAAAGTACCTGCGTGAGTGGGCAGCCGCCGAGGGCATCGCCCTGGAACACACGGTGGCAGTGGGCGACGGAGCCAACGACCTGGACATGCTCGGGGCGGCCGGCATCGGCGTCGCGTTCAACGCCAAACCTGCCGTGCGGGCCGTGGCGGACGTCGCCGTCAACATGCCGTACCTCGACGCGGTCCGGCACGTCGCCGGCGTCTGAACCCAACAGCAAGACCCGCCCTTTAAATGCCGGATGGCACGTCGCGGCGCGACGTGCCATCCGGCATTTGGCATTGGCCTAGTTCGTGCCCTTACCGAAGTAGTCTGCGCCGCCGGCGTATTCGGTGTGGCCGGACTCGACGTCGGCGGTGACCATGCCGGCCACAACCTCCGCGAACTCCTCCACCGAGTACAGCTTGCCGGCTTCGGCCCGGCGGGCCTCGATGGCGCCCGGCGTGGAACGGTCAAGCAGCGTGGCCGTGACGGTGCCCTCGATCATGTCGCCGGAGACAACCACCAGGGTGATGCCCTTCTCGGCCAGGTTGGGGATGAGTTCGCGCAGGGCGTCCTCGCCGGCGCGCTTGCTGCGCGCCACCGGCTCGTAGGCTTCCATGGTGGGCACCGTGTTGATGAAGTGGGCCTGGTGGCTGGTGACGAAGACCACCCGCGAGCCTTCCTTCATCAGCGGCACGGCAGCGTTGAGCATGTTGATCTGGGCGTCGCGGTTCAGCTTGAGTGCGTAGTCCTCTCCCATCCCCGTTTCCATGCCGCCGGAGGCGTTCAGCACCAGGATGTCCAGGGAACCGAAGTTCTCCATGGCGGCTGAGGCCAGCGCCTGCACGCCTTCCTGGGTGGTGAGGTCCGCGCCGACGGCCACTGCACGTCCGCCGTCGGCTTCGATGCCCTGTACAACCTTGTTGGCGCGCGGTGCCTTCTGGCGGTAGTTCACCACGACGGCGGCGCCCTCGTGGGCAAGGTTCTTGGCTACCTCCGCGCCGATTCCGCGCGAGGATCCGGTCACGATGGCAGTCTTGTTATCCAGCAGTCCCATGCGGGCTCCTTTTGTCTGAAACGTCTAAATTGCTGATGGCCTGCAGTCCATCATGCCAGCGGCCCTGGCCAATTCCCTTGTGTGACCTGCACAAAGAAGCGCCCGGCTGCTAGTTTGCCGGCGCCGGTCAGTGCCCCATGCCCAGGCCGCCATCAACGGGGATGACGGCTCCGGAGATGTAGGCGGCCTCGTCGCTGGAGATCCAGCGGACCACGTTGGCTACCTCGGAGGCCTCGGCAAAACGGCCTGCCGGGATGCTGGACAGGTAGTCCTTCTGGGTGGCTTCGGGAAGTTCGGCAGTCATGTCCGTGTTGATGAAGCCGGGCGCCACAACGTTGGCGGTGATGCCCCGCGAACCGAGTTCTCGGGTCAGGGAGCGTGCGATGCCCACCAGGCCCGCTTTTGAGGCCGAGTAGTTGATCTGTCCGGGCGCACCGTACAGGCCCGATACGGAGGAGATGAGGACAACGCGGCCCTTGCGGAGCCGGATCATGCCCTTCGATGCGCGCTTGATGACCCGGAAGGCTCCAGTGAGGTTGGTGTCGATGACGGACGTGAAGTCGTCTTCGCTCATGCGCAGCAGCAGGGTGTCCTTGGTGATGCCGGCGTTGGCCACCAGGACTTCCACCGGGCCGTGGGCAGCTTCCACTTCCTTGAAGGCCGCGTCCACGGAAGCCTCGTCCGTGACGTCCGCCTTGACGCCGAGGATCCCCTCCGGCAGCTTGGTTTCGCTGCGGTAGGTCACGGCAACCTTGTCGCCGTTGGCCAGGAAGGCCTCGGCGATGGCCAGGCCGATGCCGCGGTTGCCGCCGGTGATCAGGACGCTGCGGGGTGCGGTGGCTGCTTCAGTCATGTAGGGGCTCCGGAATCTGCGGCGCGCGGGGGCCGCTGTAGGTGGGGGTGATTTGGCTGACTTCGATCTTAGCGCCCGCCCCGGCCCGGGTTTGGGCGCCACTGCCGATGGTGAGAGAATTGAGGCAAGCCTTTGGAGCGTGATAAACCACCGTGACCCTTGAAAACCATGCGGGACAATCCGCGCCTGGAGAACCCGGCCGGTTCTCCGGCGATTCGGAAGTCCACAGCATCACGGATGCCGCTGGAGCCCATTCGGAGGACATGCGCCAGCGCATGATCAAGTACGCGTTGGCCATGGGAATCCGTATGGTGTGCCTTGTCCTGATTTTCGTGGTGGACGGCTGGTTCAAGATCATTCCGGTGGCCGGGGCGGTGTTCCTGCCCTGGATCGCCGTGATCATCGCGAACGGGAACGACAAAGCCGAAGGCCACAGCGACCTCCTGCTGGATTCGGCCCCGCTGGCTGAGCTGGAAAGCCCACCGGCGCGGCCCGCCGGGGAGGATCCCGGCAGTGAGCTCCTGCAGGGCGAGCTGGTTATTGACGACGACGAATCCCCGTCCGGGCAGGAAAGGAAGGCCTCGTGAGCATCTTCGACTTCGCCGCCGGCACCGATCCCGCAGCGGCCGAAGCCGGTGCCATCTGTTCCCGCAAGGCGTGCCGGGCGCAGGCTTCCTGGCAGCTCCTCTGGAACAACCCCAAGATCCATTCCCCGGAACGCCGCAAGACCTGGCTTGCTTGCGCGGACCACAGGGAATGGCTCGAGGACTACCTTCAGACACGGGGCCTCTGGAAGGAAACCCTGCCGCTCGATGACTCCCGGGCATCCGGCGGCCCTGGGCAGGACAGCTGAATGTACCGTTTCCTCTTCTCCAGCAAGTGGCTGGGTTATTTGCTGCTGGCTGCCATCTTCGCCTCCGCCTGTGTGTTCCTGGGCCGCTGGCAGATGGACCGGCGCGCCGAGACCCTGGCCGAAATCGACCGGGTGGTGACCAACTACTCGGCCACGCCCATCCCGTTCGCAGACGCCAGGGAACAATTCAACGAGCTGGACCCCGGCATGGAGTGGACGCAGGTGGAGCTGAGGGGCACGTACCTCAGCGACGGCCAGCGCGTGGTCCGGAACCGTCCGCTCAATGGTCAGCCGGGTTACGAAGTGGTGGTCCCGTTCCGTCTCGACTCCGGTGAGACAGTGGTCATCGACCGGGGCTGGCTGCCCATCGGCAACGATAATCCGGGCGCGCCGGACTCGGTGCCGGAACCCCCTGCGGGTGACGTGACCGTCGTCGTGCGTTTGAAGCATCCCGAGCCCGAACTCCAGCGTGGTGCCCCCGAAGGCCAGCTGGCTTCCATCGACCTTGCCGCCTACGCCGGACAGCTCGGGTATCCACTGTTAACCGGGGCGTACGGCCAGCTCGCATCGGAGACGCCGCCTGCAGCGGAGATGCCGTTCCCGTTCCCGAAGCCTTCCACCGAGGAAGGCACACACCTCTCGTACTCGCTGCAGTGGTTCGCGTTCGGCGTGCTGATGTTCGTTGGTTTTGGCTACGCTGCGCGCCAGCAGGCACGCAACGCGGCCATTGACGCCGAGGACGACGACGGGACAGCAGAGGGCGGGCCCCGCCCGGCAGGCGGCGAGCACCGCCGTCGTCCGTTACCTCCCAGGAAGCGGAAGAAGGCGACCTCCGAAGAAGAGGAAGACGCCCTCCTGGATGCTCAGGGGTACTGAAGGATGACGGAGCACGACGACGGACCGGTTGCCATAGTGCGCGCAGCCTTGGTGGCTGCCGGGGTTGGAGACACTGTGCGGACTTTCCCCGCGGGCGTGCCGACGGCCTCCGCGGCTGCTGAGGCGCTCGGCTGCGATCTCGCGGCGATCACGAACAGCCTGATTTTCGACCTCGGCGGAGAGCCCCTGCTGATCCTCGCAAGCGGGGCGGCCCGCGTGGATACCAAACTGGTTGCTGAAAAGTTGGGGGCGGGCAGGATCCGCCGGGCCTCCCCCGACTTCGTCCTGCAGCACACCGGCCAGGCGGTAGGCGGAGTGGCCCCGGTGGGCCACCCGGAAAAAGTCAGGACGCTCCTCGACACGAGCCTTCAGGAGCACCAGCGCCTCTGGGCAGGCGCAGGCGACCACCACTCCATGTTCAGCATCACCTACGAAGAGCTGCTCCGGATCACCGCTGCGGAAGAGATGCCCGTCCGTTAAGCCATCGCTGCCGAGCCACTACCGGGCCGGGAATTCCAGCAACATGACAACCCGCGGCCAGGCAGCCAGGCCATGCGCAGCCTCTGACTGCACAATCTGACGCATGCCGGGCGGCCACTCGGACTCCGGAACCGTCCGAAAACCGAGGCGGGCATAGTATGGAGCGTTCCATGGGACGTGTGCGAACGTGGTCAAGGTCATCCCCCTAAGCCCACGCGCCGCTGCCCAGGAAGCAGCCGTGTCGATGAGTTGACGGCCAAGTCCCTTCCTCGAGTGGCGAGGGTGGACGCTCACCTGCCCGATGTGGGCAAACGACTCGACCACGTCGACCAAGAGGTAAGCCACCGGCTCGTCACCTGCATCGCTCGCGACCCAGGCCCGCCCTACCCGCTGATAGGCAGCGAGGGCTTCGAGTGCCGGCGCTGGGTCATCAGCGACCGCATCCATTCCAAGCATCCGGAATGCTTCCCCGGCTGCCACTTCGACGTCGCGCATCGTCGGAAGGTCGCTTGCGCGTGCTGCCCTGATCACCCCAGCCTTCCTCTCCCGGTCTAAGCCAGCGTGATGAGGTCCAGGTAGTCTTCGTTCCAGTGGTCCTCGACGCCGTCCGGCAGCAGGACTACGCGCTCGGGGTTGAGGGCCTCCACTGCGCCCTCGTCGTGGCTGACCAGGACGACGGCGCCGGTGTAGTTCCTGAGGGCGCCCAGGATTTCCGCGCGGCTGGCAGGGTCCAGGTTGTTGGTGGGCTCGTCGAGGAGGAGGACGTTGGCGCTTGAAGCCACGATGGTGGCAAGGGCCAGGCGGGTCTTCTCGCCGCCGGAGAGCACGCCGGCGGGCTTGTCGACGTCGTCGCCGGAGAACAGGAACGAACCTAGGATGCCGCGGACCTCGGCGTCCTTCATGTCCGGGGCGGCGGAGCGCATGTTTTCCAGGACGGTCCGGTCCACGTCGAGGGTTTCGTGCTCCTGGGCGTAGTAGCCCACCTTCAGGCCGTGCCCGGCAATAACGTCACCGGTGTCGGGCTGGTCCACACCCGCGAGCATCCGCAGGAGGGTGGTCTTTCCGGCACCGTTGAGGCCCAGGATGACCACCTTCGAGCCGCGGTCGATGGCCAGGTCCACGTCCGTGAAGATCTCCAGCGAACCGTAGGACTTGCTGAGCCCCTCGGCGGTGAGCGGGGTCCTGCCGCAGGGCGAGGGGTCCGGGAAGCGCAGGGCTGCCACGCGGTCGTTTTCCCGGACGGCCTCGAGTCCGCTCAGAAGACGCTCGGCGCGCTTGGCCATGTTCTGGGCGGCAACCGCCTTGGTGGCCTTGGCGCGCATCTTGTTGGCCTGGTCGAAAAGGACCTGGGCCTTCTTCTCGGCGTTGGCGCGCTCCCGCTTGCGGGCGCGCTCATCCGTTTCGCGCTGCGTGAGGTAGCGCTTCCAGTCCATGTTGTAGAAGTCGATCTGCGCGCGGTTGGCGTCCAGCAGGAACACCTTGTTCACGGTGGCTTCCAGCAGTTCGGTGTCGTGGCTGATCACGATCAGGCCGCCCTGGTGGTTCTTGAGGAAGTCACGCAGCCAGGCGATGGAATCGGCGTCCAGGTGGTTGGTGGGCTCATCGAGGAGCATGGTCTCGGCGTCCGAATACAGGATGCGCGCCAGCTCCACGCGGCGCCGCTGGCCACCGGAGAGGGTCTTCAGCGGCTGGTTCAGCAGGCGGTCCGGCAGGGCGAGGTTGGAACAGATTGCCGCCGCCTCAGCCTCGGCGGCGTAGCCGCCGGCTGCCAGGAACTCGGATTCAAGCCGGTCGTAACGGTTCATTGCCTTGCGCTGGACCGCCGCGTCCTCGCTGGCCATTTCCTCGTGCGCCACGCGCAGTTTTCCGACGGCAATGTCCAGGCCGCGGACGGACAGGATCCGGTCCCGTGCGAGCTGCTCCATGTCCGGCGTCCGGGGATCCTGCGGCAGGTAGCCGATCTCGCCGGTACGGGTCACTTTCCCCGCGGCGGGAAGTCCTTCGCCGGCGAGGACCCTGGTGAGGGTGGTCTTCCCGGCGCCGTTACGGCCCACCAGGCCGATCTTGTCTCCCTTGTCGATGCGGAAGCTCACCTGGTCCATCAGGAGCCGGGCGCCGGCACGCAGTTCAAGATCCTGGACAGTAATCACAGCAGGTAAGGCCTTTCACAACAGGGAACGCCGCAGCCCTCGCACGATGTTGGGAGGGAGCCGGGGCAGAGTGGCCGGAGAACGGCCCATCCAAGTCTACCGTCCGGCGCCGTCCATGCAGAACGTACTGTCTGCAGCCGCCTCAACCGCCGGCGGTTGGCACGGGACTGTGGCGGACTTCACGTGTCCTGGGGGTGGGTTCGAGGACGACGGGCTTTCCCGGCCCGGGGGTGAGCCAGCAGACTGTCCTGATGGAGTGGACACGTGCAAAGGACTGGCTGATCGGTGCTGGCGGGATGGTCATCGTCCTGGGGCTTACGGCTGCGATCGCGTGGTGGGTGGTGAGCAGTCCGGCCGGCGGGGATGAGGCAGCGCCTGGGCCATCCCCCACGGCGGGCGCCGGACCCACTGCGGGCGCTGCGCCGCCCGCGGGCCTGGGCGGGGACAAGGTGTGGCTCGCCGATCTGGCCCTGGACGCCGGAACAGTGGCGATCGCGGGCTCGTTGCTTCACGACGTCAAAGCCGTAGGGCAGGGCGTGGTCACGGGGCCGGGCGGGATGGTTGCTGAACGCCTCGCGGTGGACGCGACCGTTCCGTTCGACGTCGTTGCCGGGGAACTCGGTGATGGGACGGTGGTCCGCGCCGCCGATGGCGGCCAGGTTCTGGTGGTCCGCACCGTTGAGGCTTTGGGCCGCGAGCTGGACGTTAATGCCACGGGCACAGTGAGGGTCGACGCCGGCAGGCTGGTTGTTGAGCCGCGCTCGATAGACTTTGGCGGGCCGGGATTCCTCTCCGACGCCGTCGGTGCCGCCGTGAGAAGCCTCGTGACCATTGAGCACAGCATTGAGGGCCTGCCCGAGGGCCTCGTCCTTCAGGACGTCGCGGTCCAGGACGACGGCTTCCGTGCGAGTCTCTCCGGCGAGGACGTCAAGCTCGTTCCATAACGTCGCCTGCCCTGGCCGGGAACACTCCACAGCTCCCCAAAGAGGGACGTGGGTGTTGCGGAACCCTAGGTGGGTTTCTTGTTCAGCACGTCCGGAAGTTCCTGCCGCCGTCGAAGTTCCAGGAGCCCGACTGCGTTGACTCCGGTGAAGACGGCGCTGAAGGTGATCAGCAGGTCCCTGACCATCACCGAATTCGGGTCACCTGGCTGGGCGATAAGCGATATAGCCAGGATCAGGGCTCCTACACAGAGCCCGCCCGCGCTGGGAAAGTTCCGCTGCCGCATCAGTCCGCTTACCCTTCGGGTCCCGCCGCACGGGCGTCTTGCCTGCTCGATCTAGGAGTCATGCACCTGACCGTAGGCCTCGCCGGGCATCCAGGCAATGCTCTTGATCAAATCCTGAGCATCGGACCTGAATGTTTCCCAGCGTGTTCATGATCGCCCTTCGCAACGGCCGGTGGTGAGCACACCGAACGTTGAACCGCGCTCCTTACCGGTGCGCGACTGCCAGTGTGCGGCCTGCTCGATGGTCTCCGCGGTCTGGTAGTCGGTCTTCTTGCCTGGCCCTAGCTTGATGATGTTGTGGTGCAGGTTCAGCCCTGTGGGGGCCTTCCTGTCTCCGCTGATGTTGATATAGCTGTCCCGCGCGCCGATGAACTGGTTCCGGGTGACCTCCACGTCCACGGGCAGCTCGGTGTCATACGTGAGGATGTGGGTGCCCTTGCCGTCCGTGTCCGGCCGGATGGTCGCAGCCCATGAGTAGCCAGCGTCAGTGCAGACATTGTCTGTGAAAGTGCAGCGGATGTGCCCGGACCCTGGAGACGCATCGCCGGCAGACCACATCTCGAAGGTCTGGTTGCAGTTCTCCACCCGGTTGTTCCGGAAGTGGATGTCGGTCCACGACTTTGCATCCTTCATGGCCGTCCCCTGCATCGTGAAGGCGACGTCATAGCATTCCCGGATGGTGTTGTCCTCCATGATGATGTTGGACGCGCCGATCCAGACCTCGATGCCGTTGCCGTACCGGGTGCCGTCGGAGCTCAGCCGGGACCCGCCAAGGTCCTCCAGGCGGCAGTTCCTGATGCGGATGTTCTCCGAGCCGCCGGTCGCAATACCGTGTGCTCCGTGGCCTTCGATATGAATGCCGTCCAGGATGCTGTGGGAGGCAGGCCGGATGCCGTCCTGCTGGACGGCGATTGCGACGCCGTCGCCAGGGTCGAAGGAAGACCTGACGTACACAAAGGTCTCGTCGCTATAGAAGTCCCACTGGTTCGCCAGTGCATCCAGGCTGGTCCGCTTCCATCCACGGATGAGGCCCGCCACCTTCAGGAAACCGACGTTGGTGGACGGAGCGCCGGTGTTGCCGCTGTACTGGCCGGACCGGGCGGTGATGTCCAGCTTCCATACCCCGGTGGCGTGTTGCACCCAGGCCGGCTTGCTGACCTTGTAGCCGGCAACCTTTGGACGCGGCCCGGTGCCGTAGGCGCCCACCGTCAAGACGCCCGATGTGCCCTTGATGGACGGCTCGTGGAGGGTGCCGAAGAATGTGTCGCCGCGCCTGAGCAGGACGGCGTCGCCGCGGCGCAGATCCCCGCGCCTCAGGGCATCCTGGATCCGCGCGAGGCTGCGCCACGGGGCTGCCTCAGTCCCCGGGGCCGAGTCGGAACCAAAGACGCTCACATACCGGGTGTTCCTGCCCCCGCGGGACCGGGTGCGTTCGTCCGTGAACACAGCGGAACTTGCGATGCCGGCTGCAACCCCTTGGAGGAGCGTGCGGCGGCTGAAGGGTCGCGGAGGTGGTGTCATGGCCGGGGCTGGTCCTCACGGATATCTCACGAGCGATTTTATCCGGCGGCACCCGGCAGGGAAACCGTCAGCGAAGACCTGAACTATGCACACGTGGTACCAGCACGTACCGGCGATCGGGTGCGCGTTTCCGCGCTACTCGTTGACGAGGACGGGTACGCCTACTGCTGCCGAAACAGCGTGGGGGGCAAGCCCGGCCGGTACCGGAATGCTGAACTCCTCACCTTCTTCAGACGGTCCCGAGTGTCCATGGCCGTCGGAGCCGAGATGGTGCACAAACCGTGCAGTGCCAAGGAGGTTGCCGCGGTCATCATAGAAGCCGGCGAGCACCTGGAGTTCGAGCAGGTCGCTGACATCACTGGTGACTCGGACTGCCCCGGAGGCAGCCTGTCCATCAAAAGCCAAACCCTCGAACACAATCCTGTCATCGAAAGGGCCCTGGACTCGAAGGATCTGGCCAGGGGCAGGCCGGGTTGTCCGGAGTCCTGCCAAGTCCGGTTCCCCTTCGGCACTGACCAGGCCGGGGAAGCTTGTTTTGGCGGCAGCGGATGCCTGCGGGACACGATCGGCGCCGGGCGCGGGGGCCGGTGCCCGAGCACCCAGTACGGCGGAGGCAAACACAGCCAGCGAGGCAGCAGCGAGGGCTGCCATCAGGAGAATCCAAAGCTTGCGGCTCATCGGGTCCCCTCCGGGTGCGCTGCGGACGAGGGCCTGGCCATCACGCGGACTGCGGCGATTCTGCGGTGGTAGTTCACGCTATTCTCAGCGCAGGACGCGCAGGGCCTGGCCCACGATGTCGAACAGGTCGGTGTTGTCCACGCTGCCCTGCAACTGTTCCGCACCCGGACCGTAGGCGTATATGGGCACGTCGGCGCCCGTGTGGTTGCCGGAGGCGTAGGACAGCCAAAGACTGGCTTCCTTGGAACCGTCCTTGACGTTGGCGGGATCATCCGGAGTCCGGAAGGTGGCCGGGCCGAAGTTCTTCGGATCCTCTGAGCCTTCGCCATTGATGATTCCGGTCGAGCGCTCCTCGTCCTTGAAGTTTCCGCCGTTCCGGGTCGGGGTGGAGCTGTTGGCACTGTTCCCGGAATCGACGTTCGGTGGGGGCCCGGCCGCCTCCGCGTTCGTGAAGGAGCCCTTTTCAATGATGTTGAACCCGCCCGTTTCGTGGTCTGCGGTAACAATAACCATGGTGTTGCCGTCCTTTTTCGCGAAGTCCAGGGCAGCGGCGACGGCGTCGTCGAAGGCCTTGACTTCATCCAGTGTCTGGGCCGCGTCATTGTCGTGGGACCGCTTGTCGATCAGGGCGCCTTCAACCTGCAGGTAGAACCCCTTGCCGTTGCTCTGGTTCTGGTTCAGCAGTTCAATGGCCTTCTGCGTCATCTCCTGCAGGGACGGCTCCTCCGCCTGGGGTTTGTCCGGGTTGTCCTTCTTGGCCTTTTCGAGGGTCAGGTTACCGTTATTGAACAGTCCAAAAACCTTGTCCCCCGAGGCCCCGTTCAGGTCGGCGCGCGTGGCGGGGATCTGGCTCGACACAGATCCCAGGATCGAGTAGCCCTGCTCCTTCAACGCGCTTTCATCCTCTGCGTCGAAGCGGGCCATGCCACCGCCGAAAATGACGTCGGCGGTACCGTTGCGGGCGATCTGGTCTGCGATCGGGGTGACCCGGACATCACTGGTGGGCAGCTTGTCGCCGGTCACATCGGTATCCTGGCACGCATCGGCGGAGTAGTCCGGTCCCTGGCAGCCGCGGGCGAGGACATGGCTCATCTGCCCGGCGGGCGTTGCATCGGTCACTTCGGCAGTGGAAACGTTGCCTGTGCGGTAGCCGGCCTGTTTGGCCAATTCCATGATGGTCGGCACCACAACACCCTTGGCGTCCACCCCGATGGCAGTGTTATACGTCTTTACCCCCGATGCGAAGGCTGTGGCCGCAGCGGGGGACGCGGTGACCAGCTCCGGCACGAAGCCGGCCTGCCCGGGCTGGCCGGAGTTCTTCTCCACGGAATAGGTGCTGACCGAGCCGTGGGACGGGAGGCTTTCCATCACCAGCCTGCCCTCGGCGCCGTAGAAGCGCTCCCTGGCCGCTGTGACGTGGGTGCGGCCCATCCCGTCGCCCAGCAGGTAGATGACGTTCTTCGCGGGCGATTGGAAGGCCGCGGGCGCCGGCCTGGTGGCAGTGAACACCGCGTACGCGACCACCGCGACCGCCACGACCGCGCCAAGGACGATCCACACCATCCCGCGAATCTTCCCAGAAGGGCCATCGGACATGAGTGCCGCCGGAACGTATCTCATCAGCGGGTCCCTTCCCGGCCGGGAGCGGGACGAAACTGCTGGATGATGGCTCTTTCATGTCTGCTTCCAGCAGACGCATCGGTGGTTGCCAAAGAATTCCCCCTAGACGAGCTTGTAGGACCACCATAGAAAGCAGTGACGGGGGAAGGAAGGAAACCTTTCCCTCCTTCCGATTTCTTCAGCCAATCTTGAGGTGCCGTGTTCAGCGGGCCTAAGGGCCCTGTTCCCGGCCTGCACCGCCCTCGTACCGTCAATCAAGGGGGACTCATCTTTCGAGCGAAAAGAGTCTGCGATGTATCTCACCCGACGCCAGCTGTTGCAGGCCGGTGCGGTAGCCGGCGCCGGCATCCTGGTCCACCCGGACGCCGCCCTGGCTGCCCGCACACGTGCCCGGCAGGCCGGTCCCTTGACAATGTTCTCCGAGCAGCTGCCCACGCTGGCCGAACTAGGGGTCCTCGATATGCGGGCGGGTGGCCAGACAGAACTGTCCATGCTCAACGCCGGGCACGCCTTCCACGGCCAGCTTGGCTCCACGGACACGTTCACCTACCGGGCCGACGGCGCATCGCAGACGTACCTCGGGCCGGTCATCGTCGCCCAACGCGGCACCCCGTTCGCCCTCACCGTGCACAACCGGCTGGGAGAGCACCCGCTGGCATTCGCCATCGACGATGAACTGGTGCCGCGCGGCAGCGACGACGCCAACACCCCGCGCACCTCGACCCACCTGCATGGCGGCAACACCAGGCCAGGGTCCGACGGCGGCCCGGAACAGGTCTTTACCCCCGGCAGTTCCTACACCTACCACTACGACAACAACCAGGATGCCGCCGGGCTCTGGTACCACGACCACGCGCTGGGCATCACCCGCCTGAACGTCTACGCCGGACTGGCAGGCGGCTACCTCATCCGGGACACCCCGGGGCCGTCCGGGACCGGCATCGACACCGGAGACGGAACCCACCTCCCGCCGCCCCCATACGAGGTGCCGCTGGTCATTCAGGACCGGATGTTCAATCCCGACGGGTCCTTCGCCTACCCGCCCAATCCGGAGCTGACGACCAGCGACGGCACCCCACGGCCCTGGGCGCCGGAGTTTTTCGGGGACGTGGCAACGGTCAACGGGAAATGCTGGCCGAACCTGGACGTGGACCGGGGAAAGTACCGGTTCCGCGTGTACAACGGGTCAAACGCAAGGTTCTACAACCTCAAGTTCAAGTCCGGCGGAAACGCGCTCACGTTCGCCCAGATCGGCACGGACGGGGGCCTCCTCGACGCCCCGGCCAAGCTCAACAAACTGGTCCTGGGCCCGGGCGAGCGGGCGGACCTTGTGGTGGACTTTGCCGGCCTGTCCGCCGGATCCAAGGTGGTCCTGGGCAACAATGCCCCCACCCCTTACCCCGACGGCCCGGTCGCGGCGAAGCAAGGCGGGGTTCCCCTCCGCGAAATCATGCAGTTCACCGTGCAAAGCCAGGCCGGCTACACGGCGCCGCTGCCGGAAAAGCTGCGGCCCCAGCCCATGACGAGGCTGGCAGGCCTGCCCCCGGCGGCCACCCGCCAGATGACCCTCGTGGAAGTCCTCAACGCGGCGGGCATCCCCATCATGGCCCTGCTGAACAACCGCCCCTTCCACACCACCGACATCACCGCCGTGCAGGGCGACACCCTTGAGGAGTGGGAACTGATCAACACAACAGTGGACGCGCACCCCATCCACCTGCATTTCACCCAGTTCCAGGTCCTCAACCGCCAGCGTTTCGACGTCGGCAAATACCTTGCCGCCACCGGATACGTGGATCCTGGCACCGGGCTGGTGACGCCGGGCCAGGGCAGCAGCGTGCCCGTCACGCCGTTCCTGACGGGCCGCCCCAAGGCGGCACCGGCCAACGAGCGGGGCTGGAAGGACACCGCGGTGTCGATGCCGGGAGAAGTGACCCGGATCAGTGTCCCCTTTGGGGCGGGTGCAGCCGGCGGAGCACCCTTGGCCATCGGCTCCTCGTTCACGGGCGAGTACGTCTGGCACTGCCACATCCTCGAGCACGAGGACAACGACATGATGCAGCGCTACGTCATCGAATGACGGTTCTCCCTCCAAAGCACCACATGCACCACAACGGAAGGGGAAACCGACCACCTTTGTGCCCAGCCTGTAGCTGCGGGCAACCCGTTTAGTAGACCCCCTACAAAATGCCCGCAGTTCCGCACCAGTAACGTCGGCAGTACATTAGATTCCGCTTGTACAACCCCGACAGGACTGCCATGAGCAACACCGACACCGCCTTCAAGAATCCCGCCAGCACCGGGCGCCGCCGCTGGAACGCCACCGACCTTGGCCTGATCGCCGTCTTCGCCGCCCTGGTTGCCGGCGCAGCCCTGGTCCCCGGCCTGGCCGTAAACGGCTTCGGGGTCCCCATCACTTTCCAGACGCTGGCCGTGATGCTGACCGGCCTGGTTCTCGGACCGGGACGGGCCTTCGCCGCCGTGGGACTCTACACCCTCTTGGGGCTCGCCGGCCTGCCCATCTTCAGCCAGGGCCGCAGCGGCCTGGGCATCCTCGCAGGCCCATCCGCCGGCTACATCATCGCCTTCCCGATCGCCGCCTGCGTTGTGGGCTGGCTGGCCACCATCGTGATCCGGCGGACCACCAAGGCCAGGGCGCTGTGGTTCTTCCTCTCTGCCGCCGTCACCAGCGCCTTTGTGGTGCACTCCCTCGGCATCGCCGGGATCGCCCTGAACACCAAGGCCACCCTCGGGCAGGCTTTCCTGAGCGATTTGGTGTTCTACCCGGGTGACATGGTGAAGAACATCCTGGCCGCCGTCATAGCCGTCGCACTCCACCGTGCCTTCCCGGACATCCTGGTGCGCCGCGTCCGGCGCAGTGCCGCCCTGCCCGCGAAAGTCTAAGGGACCCGCCATGCCCGCCGTGATCTTTGACCGTGTAAGGGTCGCCGTCGAAACGGACAGCGCACCGGAACTGAAAGTCCTCCTCGACTCCATAAGCCTGGAACTTACCGAACAGCGCATTGGCGTCATCGGCGCCAACGGCTCCGGTAAGTCCACAGTGCTCCGCCTGGTCAATGGCCTGGTCCAGCCAACGGAGGGCAGGGTCACGGTGGACGGCGCCGATACGGTCCGCGACGTCCGGACGGTACGCCGGAACGTGGGGTTTGTCTTCACCGATCCCCTGTCCCAGCTGGTGATGCCTTCTGGCCGGGAGGACGTGGAGCTGTCCCTGCGGCGCTTCGTCCGCAACGGTAAGGAGCGGCGGCAAGCTGCCGAAGGGGCACTGGACCGGCTGGGCCTGCTGGAACTGGCGGACCAGAGCATCTACGAGCTGTCCGGCGGGGAACGGCAGCTCATGGCCCTGGCCGCAGTGCTCGCGGTGAACCCGTCGGTGCTGGTCCTCGATGAGCCGTCCACCCTCCTGGACCTCCGCAACCGGGAACTCCTCCGCAGGACCCTGGCAGGGCTGGACCAGCAGATCATCATGTCCACCCATGACCTTGAGCTGGCATTGGAGATGGACAGGGTCCTGGTCATCGAAAAGGGTGAGGTGGTGTTCGACGGCGGCGCGGCGCCGGCCGTCGACCACTACCGGATGTTGTGCCGGGACGGCCTGCCGGCAGGAAAACCGCGATGAGGGGCCACGGCTTCCTGCTGGCCAATTACGTGCCGGGACATTCCCTTATCCACCGGGCACCCCTGGCGCTGAAGTTCCTGCTGGTCTTCGGCTGCGGCCTGGCCTCGTTCATTGTGGTGGACTGGCGGGTGTCGCTGGCGGTCCTGGCCGGGCTCTGCGGTTTGTTCCTCCTGACCGGAGCGGGCCTGAAGAAGCTGTGGGCCGCCATCCGGCCGCTCGCTGCCGTGCTGGTGGTCATCGGGGTGTTCCAATGGTGGATGCTGGGAGCACCAACGGCGGCGCGGATTGTCCTGAACATCCTGGTCTGCGTGGTGGCTGCATCCCTGCTCACTGCCACCACTCCCGTGCAGCGGCTCCTTGACGGAGTGGTCAGGGCGGCCGGCCCTTTCAAGCGTTTCGGCGCCGACCCCGAGCGGTTTGCCCTGACCATCGCCATCATGCTGCGGAGCATCCCTTACATTGCCGGCACTTTCGCGGACGTCCGGGATTCCGCCCGGGCACGGGGGCTGGAGCGCAATCCGCGGGCCCTGATCCTCCCTGTTTTCATCACCTCGGTGGCGTTTGCGCGCCAGACAGGTGAGGCGCTCGCCGCCCGCGGCCTCGGGGACGCGGAAGACTGACGCCCCCGCCGGGGCACCGCGCCTTAGAGCCGCTGGTATTCCAGCAGCGCAGCGGTGCCCATGCCGCCGGCGCTGCTGATCATCGCCAGCGCCAGGCTTCCCGGTGTTCCGGACCGGCGTGCCTGGGCCAGCAGGCGGGTCACCAGGACGGCACCGGACGCGCCGTAGGCGTGGCCCAGGGCCAGGGCGCCGCCGTCGAGGTTGGCCCGCTCAGCATCGATTCCCACCTGGTCAAGGCAGGCAAGCGTCTGCGACGCGAAGGCTTCGTTGAACTCCACCAGGTCCACCTGGTCCGCTGACACCCCCGCGGCTGACAGGACGTCCCGGGCTGCGGCGGCGGCGCCGACGCCCAGCAGTTCAGGATCCACTCCAGCCGTCCCGCTGCCCAGCACCAGCAACCCGTCGACGGCGCCCAGGGTCCTTGCCCGTTGCAGGGAGGTGATGACGACGGCGGATGCGGCGTCGGCGTCGAAGCAGGAGTTCCCCGCGGTGACAGTTCCCCCGTCAACGAAAGCGGCGGGGAACCGGGCCAGGACTGCGGCGTTGAGCCCACGCCTGGGGCCATCGTCCGCGGCAGTCCCTGCCTCTGTATCCAACGTGACCAGTTCGCCGTCGAACACCCCGGCGTCGCGGGCGGCAAGCGCCAGGCGGTGGCTGCGGAGGGCGAACGCGTCCTGGCGTTCCCGGCTGACGCCGAACTCCCGCGCCACATTTTCTGCGGCCACGCCCATGTCCGGATCGCCGAAGCCGGCCGGCACAAACTGAGCCCGAGCGTAGAACTCCGGCCCGCCGTCGTCGTTCCTGTACGCGCGCAGCGGCGCTGTACTGGTGCTCTCCACTCCCCCGGCAAGGTACAGCGGGTTTCCGCCCGCAGCCACCAGCCGCGATGCCAGAACCACCGCGTCGAGTCCGGAGCCGCACTGGCGGTCCACGGTAATCCCCGGAACGCTGACGGACAGCCCCGCCTCCAGCAGCGCAAGGCGGGCCACGTTTCCGCCACCGCCCACGGCGTTGCCGATCACAACGTCGGTGACTCTGCCGGGCTCCGCCCCCGTTTCCGCCAGGAGCTCCCGGAGCACGGGCGCGAGCAGTTCGTGGGCACGCAGGCTCCGGAGTACACCGTTGGTGCGGCACACCGG
This sequence comes from Pseudarthrobacter sp. NCCP-2145, assembly GCF_023708005.1. Taxonomy (NCBI): domain Bacteria; kingdom Bacillati; phylum Actinomycetota; class Actinomycetes; order Micrococcales; family Micrococcaceae; genus Pseudarthrobacter; species Pseudarthrobacter sp. NCCP-2145. The sequence goes on from NZ_BRCG01000001.1 coordinate 183,469, forward strand.
GGTGCGGCGGGCGGCAATGATGACAGGCTGCCGGTCCGGCGGGAGCATCTCAGCTGTCAAGGCTGCGCACCCTGCGGTCCCGGGAACTGATCCAGTCCAGCAGCAGGCTGCGGCTGACCTTGCCCCGGTCCGTGGTGGGCAGTTCGCTGAGCAGGTAGTACTGGAGCGGGCGCTTATCCCGGACAAGGAGGTCCTCGAGCCCGGCACGGAGCTGGGTGGCCGTGATGCCGCCGTGGGAGGGGACAACACCGGCCACGACCCTTTCCCCGCGAAGGTCGTCGGGCATTCCGGCCGCGACGGCGGCGGACACACCCGGCACCGCTGACAGTGCCAGTTCCACCTCATGGGGGTAGACGTTCTTGCCTGACGTGAGGATCATGTCCGCGCGGCGGCCCAGGATGTGCAGTTCGCCTTCGGACAGGTAGCCCTGGTCGCCCACCGTGAACCAGCCGTCAAAGGACTTCAGGGCCTCCCCGTCATCACCCCAGAGGTAGCCGTTGCTGACCATTGCGCTGCGGACGCAGATGTTTCCGGACTCCCCGTCGGGCAGCGGCTGCCCCGAGTCGTCGAGGATCCGCACGTCCACACCCGGAAACGCCCGGCCGATCCCCGTTCCGCCCAGTACTGCCGGCTGGCTGGCGGCCAGCCCCGTCCCCGAGACGAAACTCAGTTCCGAAGCACCGTAGTACTCGAAGATGGTGGCATTCGGGGCCCAGCGGCGGGCAGCCTCAAGGGTCCGCGCGTCCAGCTTCGAGCCGGCACAGATGATGGTCCGCACGCCGGAGGCGTCCACGCAGCCGGTCAGGCCGCGTTCGCTGAGCATCCGCAGCATGGTGGGCACCAGCACCAGCCGGGTGACGCGGTCGTGGGTGATGGCGGCGTGGACGTCGCCCACGTCAAAGCTTTCCAGGGTCTGGAATTCCGAACCGGCGTAGAGGCATTCGGCCAGCGCGTAGAGGTTGAGGCTGGCGGCAAGGGGGCCCGGAGCCAGGGTCACATCGTCCGCACGAAGCCCGAAGAATTCGATGGAGGCCTCAAAGGATTCCTGCCAGGACCGCCGGGACCGCGTGAAGGCTTTTGGAATCGACGTGGTGCCGGATGTGAGCCCGATCAGGAAGGTGGACCCGGGGTCGCCGTCTGCGAGCTCATCATCCGGGGACACGGCCGCGGGTTGGGCGGACGCGTCCACGCGCCGCTTCATGTCCTCCTGCAGCAAACCCGGCCAGGCAGGATCGAGGACGGCGCACTGGCGTCCGGCGGCCACCGCCGCGGCAAATCTTGCCGCGAAGTCAACCGAGTTGGCTTCGCACAGGGAGGTCACAGATTTGGTGTGGGGTACCAGCGCCGCAGCGGAGTCCCGGAGCTCCGCCCAGGAGAGGCGGCGCCCGGCAATCACGACGGCGGTGTCGTGGGGCCGTTCCTCGGCCCAGCGCTGGATTCTGTTCAGGAAAGGCATCAGATCAACTTTACCGGCCGGCACCGGTTGAGCTTCTGGTCCGCGGGTATTGTGACTTTATGAGTTTCAACGACAATGTGCAGCTGGATCCCTCGCAGGTCCAGGACCGCCGCGGCATGGGCCGGGGAGTCAAAGTGGGCGGCGGGATCGGCGGCGGGCTCATCCTGCTCATCGCGGCGCTCCTGGGTGTCAATCCACAGTTGCTGGAGGGACTGGCCGGGGCCGGGCAGGAGCCGCAGAGCCAGGGCACGGCGCCTGCCTGCCAGACAGGAGCAGACGCGGATGCCCGGGTGGACTGCCGCATCACCGGCACCGTCAACAGCTTGAACGCCTTCTGGCCCGCCTACCTGCAGCAGTACAACGTCCAGTACCCGCAGCCGGAGACGGTCATCTTTGAGCAGGGTGTCAGCACCGGCTGCGGCACGGCCTCCAGTGCTGTTGGCCCCTTCTACTGCCCCACCGACACCACCGCCTACTTTGACCCCGGGTTCTTCCAGGAGCTGGTGGACAGGTTCGGCTCCTCGGGTGGACCCCTGGCGCAGGAGTATGTGGTGGCGCACGAGTTCGGGCACCACATCCAGAACGTGCTGGGAAACCTTGACCAGGCGCAGCAGGATCCGCAGGGACCTGAATCCGGCGCGGTGCGCGTGGAACTGCAGGCAGACTGCTACGCGGGCCTCTGGGCCAAGCACGCATCAACCCAACCGGGGCCCGATGGCCAGCCGTTCCTTGAGCCCCTCACCCAGCAGGACCTGAACGACGCCCTGTCCGCCGCCTCCGCTGTTGGTGACGACCGGATCCAGGAAGCGGCCACCGGGCGGGTCTCCCCCGAGGCGTGGACCCACGGCTCCAGCGAACAGCGCCAGCGCTGGTTCTATAAGGGCTACGAGACCGGCGACATCAACCAGTGCGACACGTTCTCCGCGCCCACCCTGTAACCCCAGAGAACGACGACGGCCGGTCACCTTCGCAATGAAGGTAACCGGCCGTCGTCGTACCTGGGCCCACGCTACCGAGGGGCCCCAATCGAGCTTGCGAGATTGGGGAGGTAGTGGAGAGGTTCCCTAACTGAGCGAAGCGAGGTTAGGGAGGCGGTGGGGATCTAGATGTTAAAGCCGAGGGCCCGCATCTGGTCCTTGCCGTCGTCGGTGATCCGTTCCGGACCCCATGGCGGCATCCAGACCCAGTTCAGGCGCCAGTCGTCAACAACGCCGTCCAGGGCCTTGCCCACCTGCTCCTCGAGCACGTCGGTGAGCGGGCAGGCAGCCGTGGTCAGCGTCATGTCGATCAGCAGTGCGCCGTCGTCGTCCGAGTACTTCAGGCCGTACAGCAGGCCCAGGTCAACGATGTTGACGCCGAGTTCGGGGTCGATGACATCCTTCAGCGCCTCCTCGACGTCCTCAAGGCTCGTACGTGCCGCGTTGATTTCGGTCATGGCGAAAGTCCTTACTAGGCCTGCGCCACGGCGGGTGCAGCGGCTGCGCCGGCACCCCTGGCGTAGCGGTCGTAGCCTTCTTCTTCGAGGCGGTCGGCAAGCTCCGGGCCGCCTTCCTCAACAACCTGGCCGTCCACGAACACGTGCACGAAGTCAGGCTTGATGTAGCGCAGGATGCGGGTGTAGTGCGTGATGAGAAGGGTGCCCATCTTGCCTTCGGCATGCGCGCGGTTGACGCCCTCGGAAACAACCTTGAGCGCGTCAACGTCCAGGCCGGAGTCGGTCTCGTCCAGGATGGCGAACTTGGGCTTGAAGAGTTCCAGCTGGAGGATTTCCACCCGCTTCTTCTCACCGCCGGAGAAGCCCTCGTTGACGTTGCGCTGGGCGAAGTCGGCATCGATGCGCAGCTGCTCCATGGCAGCCTTGACGTCCTTGGTCCAGGTGCGGAGCTTGGGGGCTTCGCCGTCGATGGCGGTCTTGGCGGTGCGCAGGAAGTTGGTCATGCTCACGCCGGGGACTTCCACCGGGTACTGCATGGCAAGGAAGACGCCGGCGCGGGCACGCTCGTCAACGCTCATTTCCAGGACGTCTTCGCCGTCGAGGGTGATGGAGCCGCTGGTGACGTTGTAGCGCGGGTGGCCGGCAATGGTGGAGGCCAGGGTGGACTTGCCGGAACCGTTGGGGCCCATGATGGCGTGGGTTTCGCCGGTCCGGATGGTCAGGCTGACGCCCTTCAGGATTTCCTTGGTGCCCTGCTCCGTCTCAATGCTGACGTGCAGGTCCTTGATCTCAAGAGTAGACATGTGTCTTGTTCTCCTCTGCACCGGGCCTGGGCGGCGGCGGTGCGGTCTCTGTCTGGAAGTTGGTTCGTAATTCTGTGGTGCTAGCTGAAGTTGGGAGCCTCGGCGCCGTTGAGGACATTGGTGACGTCCACATAGACTTCGTCCCCGACGATCTCGACGGCGAACACCGGGACCGGATCGTAGGCCGGGAGCTGCAGCGGTTCGCCGCTGCGCAGGTCGAACTGTGAGCCGTGGCCCCAGCACTCGATGGCGCAGCCCTCCACCTCGCCCTCGGACAGCGAAATGTCCGCGTGCGAGCAGGTGTCGCCGATCGCGTGGATCTCCCCCATGGAGTCCTTGACGATCGCCACGGGGTAGTCATCAATCAGGATCCGCAGCGCCTGCTTCAGCTGGATTTCATCCGCCTTGCAGACAAGCTCGCCCTTTGGCTGGTCAGTCATCTGTAACCGTGCTCCGTGCCTTCTAGTTGTCCGTGAGAGCGAGTTCGTGCTCAACAGCCTCGGTCAGCCGCTCCTCGATGGAGGGGACCTTGATCTGCTGGATGATCTCGTTCAGGAAGCCGCGGACCACCAGGCGGCGGGCGACATCCTCAGGGATGCCGCGGGCCATAAGGTAGAACAGGTGCTCGTCATCCATCCGGCCGGTGGCGCTGGCGTGGCCCGCACCCTCGATCAGCCCGGTCTCGATTTCGAGGTTGGGCACGGAGTCGGCACGGGCGCCGTCCGTCAGCAGCAGGTTGCGGTTGGCCTCGTAGGTATCGGTGCCTTCTGCTTCCTTGCGGATCAGGACGTCGCCAACCCACACTGCGTGGGCGTTGCGGCCCTGCAGTGCACCCTTGTAGAGCACGTTGGACTTGCAGTTGGCCACGGCGTGGTCAACGAACAGGCGCTGCTCCAGGTGCTGCCCGGCGTCGGCGAAGTACAGGCCGAACATTTCAGCCTCGCCGCCAGGGGCGGTGAAACGGGCCGACGGCGTGACGCGGACCAGGTCGCCGCCAAGGCTCACCATGACGTGCTTGAGCTTGGCGTCTCGGCCGATCTTCGCTTGCTGGGAGGAGGCGTGGACGGCGTCGTCGTTCCATTCCTGGAGCGTGATGACCGTCAGGCTGGCGCCGTCTTCCACGATGATCTCGACGTTTTCGGAGACGATGGCGGATCCCCGGTGGTTCAGGACAACAACTGCCTTGGAGAACTTCTCCGCAACAATCACCAGGTGCTGGGCAGCCGGGTCCAGTGAGGTGCCTTCAATGTCGACGCTGACTTCCGTGAGCGCTTCGAATTCGGAAGGGATGGTCACCACGGTGGCGCCGGCGAAGTTCTCCCAGGCGTTGGCGGAGACGCGGTCCTCGGGGATACCCGCGGTGCCGATGCGGCGGTCGTCGCGGCCGACGCTCTCCACGGTGATTTCCTCCGGGCCGGTGACGACGACGGTGGGTGCCGTGCCGGACAGGACCTCCGAGTGCAGCCCGCGGAGGCGTTTGAGCGGGGTGAACCGCCAGTCTTCCTCCATGCCAGTGAGCGGCTTGAAGTCGGCGAGGTTGTAGGACGTCAGGCGGCCGGCGCGTGAGCTGTCCGGAACACCGACACCGCCACCATGGGAGTGGCTTTTCGCCGCAGCGCCGGCCAGCGGGGCCTTGGAGCCTGCCGCGTTGATGGGCGAGAGGCTTTCGCCTTCTTCGGTGAAGCCGTCGATGAACGGCTGGGCTGAAGGCGCGCCGATGCGTGCCTTTTCAGTAGTGATTTCAGTCATCGTTATCCGACGGACCCTTCCATCTGCAGTTCAATCAGGCGGTTCAGCTCAAGTGCGTACTCCATGGGGAGTTCGCGGGCAATCGGCTCGATGAAGCCGCGGACGATCATCGCCATGGCCTCGTCTTCGCGCATGCCGCGGGACATCAGGTAGAAGAGCTGCTCTTCGCTGACCCGGGAAACAGTTGCCTCGTGGCCCATGACAACGTCATCCTCGCGGATGTCGATGTACGGGTAGGTGTCCGAGCGGCTGATCGTGTCAACGAGCAGGGCGTCGCAGCGGACGGTGTTGGCCGAGTGCTTGGCGCCTTCACGGACCTGCACCAGGCCGCGGTAGGCCGCACGTCCGCCGCCACGGGCCACGGACTTGGAAATGATGGAGCTCTTGGTGTTGGGCGCGATGTGCACCATCTTCGAGCCGGTGTCCTGGTGCTGGCCTTCGCCGGCGAACGCGATGGACAGTGTCTCGCCCTTGGCGTGCTCGCCCACGAGGTAGACGGCAGGGTACTTCATGGTGACCTTGGAGCCGATGTTGCCGTCGACCCATTCCATGGTGGCGCCTTCTTCGCAGATGGCACGCTTGGTCACCAGGTTGTACACGTTGTTGGACCAGTTCTGGATGGTGGTGTAGCGGACGCGGGCGCCCTTCTTCACGATGATTTCCACCACGGCGGAGTGCAGCGAGTCCGAGGTGTAGATCGGCGCGGTGCAGCCCTCGATGTAGTGGACGTAGGAGTCCTCGTCCGCGATGATCAGGGTCCGCTCGAACTGGCCCATGTTTTCCGTGTTGATGCGGAAGTATGCCTGCAGCGGGATGTCCACGTGGACGCCCTTGGGGACGTAGACGAAGGAGCCGCCGGACCAGACGGAGGTGTTCAGCGACGCGAACTTGTTGTCGCCCACGGGGATGACCGTGCCGAAGTACTCCTGGAAGATCTCGGGGTGTTCCTTGAGCGCGGTGTCGGTGTCCAGGAAGATGACACCCTGCCGCTCAAGGTCCTCGCGCAGCTGGTGGTAGACAACCTCGGACTCGTACTGGGCGGCGACGCCGGACACCAGGCGCTGCTTTTCAGCTTCGGGGATGCCCAGCTTGTCGTAGGTGTTCTTGATGTCCTCGGGCAGGTCTTCCCACGTGGCAGCCTGCTTCTCCGTGGAGCGTACGAAGTACTTGATGTTGTCGAAGTCGATGCCGGAAAGGTCCGCACCCCAGGTGGGCATGGGCTTGCGGTCGAAGTACTTCAGGCCTTTGAGGCGGAGGTCAAGCATCCACTCGGGCTCGCTCTTCTTGGCCGAGATGTCCCGGACCACTTCTTCGTTGAGCCCACGGCGTGCGTTGGCGCCCGCGTCGTTCTTGTCGGCCCAGCCGTACTCGTAGTTGCCGATGCCGTGAAGCTCGGGATTCTTCTCGAGAATCTCCGAGATCACAGTGTTTTCGGCTACTGCTTTCTCTGATAGTTGGTCCGTCATCACGGCCTTTCTTGCTGATGGTTGTTTACTTCAGTCAGGCTGGCGGGGGCTGCCGGGGGCGTTGGGGGCCCTCCGGCAGGCAGCCGGCCTGTGGGTATGTGGGTGGTGCAGACGTGGCCGCCGCGGGCCAGGGTGGAAAGCCGGCGCACGTCAACGCCCACCAGCCGGGAGAAGACTTCGGTTTCCACGTCGCAGAATACGGGGAAGCGGGCGGCGAGCTGCTGGATGGGGCAGTGGCCCTGGCAGAGCTGGACGCTGGAAAGGGCGGCGGGCAGCGGAGCCTTGGCTTCGATTGAGGCGGCCGAGGCCACGAAGTTGTCGCGGGTCAGGGCGTCCGCCAGGGCCTTCGCGCGGTCGGTGATGTCCGGCCCGGCTTGGTCGATTTCCGGGGCGTAGCGGCGTTCCATCTCGGCGAAACGCTCGACGGCGAACGCCCGGACAGCGTCCGGCCCGGCAACCTTCTGGAGCTGCTGGAGGGCGAGGGCGGCGATGTCCAGGTAGTCGTTGCCGAGGCTCGACTGGCCCTGGGAGCTGAGCACGTAGCGGCGTGCCGGGCGGCCTGCGCCGCTGCCGGATTTTGCCACCCGCTTGACCTCGATGACGCCGGCCCGGGACAGATGGTCCAGGTGCCTGCGGACGGCGGCCGGGGTGAATCCCAGGAGGTCGCCCAGTTCGGCGGCGCTGACGGGCCCGTGTTCCAGGACGGCCGCGAGGACGCGGTCGCGCGTGCGCTCGTCGGCGTCAGCTACCGGCCCGGCGGGCAGGGCGCCGCGTTCCGCTGTAACAGCGGAGGCCCCGTGCCGGGCAACAGGCACAGCAGTAGCGTTGGTCATGGAATACACAACACAATAGTGTCGTAATTTAGTCCCGCATTCCAGTAAGGCGAGGCTGGCCTGTGCTGAACCCCACCTCTGGAGTTTTCGTCCACGTATGCAGACTTCACCGGCCGCGCACCCTGCGCACCTGGACGAAAACCCCGGATGCCGGCCGAAGTCCCGGAGGACCGCCGGTAATACTACTTCCCGTAGAATACTGGGGTGCGATCGCCCCTGTCCCCCGTTCTGTCCATCAACGGGCTTGTTAAAGATGTAGGCCCGCTTTCCAGCATGGACGGAAGAATGCTCCGGGTGGTGAGCGGCGTCTCACTTTCCGCCGAGCGCGGGCAGGTCACAGCCCTGCTGGGTGCCAACGGCGCCGGTAAAACCACCACCCTGGAATGCGCCCAGGGCCTTCAGAAGCGCAGCGGCGGGAGCATCTCGCTGCTCGGCCAGGACCCCGCAACGGCCGGGGCGGAACTGCGCTCCCAAGTAGGCGTGATGCTCCAGGACGGCGGCCTCCCGCCGTCGGCCAGGCCTGTCCCCCTGCTGCGGCACATTGCCGGCCTCTACGCCCACCCGTGGCCCGTGGACGACCTCATCCAAAGGCTCGGCATCGACACCTTCAGCCGGACCACCGTCCGCCGGCTTTCAGGCGGGCAAAAGCAACGCCTGGCCCTCGCGGCCGCCCTGGTCGGAAGGCCGGAGGTCCTCTTCCTCGACGAACCCAGCGCAGGACTGGATCCGCAGTCCCGCCAACTGGTGTTCGAGCTGATCGGCGAGCTGCGCGATGCGGGAATGGGCATCATCCTCACCACGCACCTGATGGATGACGCCCAGCGGCTGGCTGACTACGTCTACATCATTGACGGCGGCCGCAATGTCGCCGAAGGAACAGTCCAGGAACTGCTGCAGCGCGGACCCGCCGTCGACGCCGGCGCTGACCACGTGCGCACCCTCACCTTCGACGCGAAGCCGGGACTGGACCTGTCCGGCGTACTGCCCGCCGACGTCGTGGTCCTGGAGGAGCGGGCCGGAAGCTACACCGCCACGGGAACCCTGACTCCCCGGCACCTTGCCATGCTCGCCGAATGGTGGGCAGCGCACGACGTCATGCCCGCCGCCATGTCATTGCAGGCGCGTAGCCTTGAGGACGTCTTTCTGGACATCTCGGGAAAGGACATCCGATGACCCCGACCCCCGCGGGCACCGCTCCCGCTGCAGGGGCCGGTGCACCCGCCCGGCAGCAGCCCGCATCCCTGCTCCGCCGCATCCTGCTCCAGGGCAAATACGAGGCGCTGGCGATGCTCCGGAACGGCGAGCAGCTGATCCTCGCGGTGGTCCTGCCACTGCTGGCGCTTGTTGGCCTGACGGTGACCCCGTTCCTGGACGGCCTGGGGCCGAGCCGCATCGACGTGGCGGTCCCGGGGATCCTGGCCCTCTGCGCCATGTCCACAGCCTTTACGGGCCAGGGCATCGCTACGGGATTCGACCGCCGGTACGGTGTGCTGCGTTTCCTGTCCACGACTCCCCTGGGCCGGGGCGGGCTGATCGCCGGCAAGGTGCTTTCCGTGCTGGCGGTGCTCTGCCTGCAGGTTGCCGTGGTGGCAGCGGTCGGGCTTGGCCTCGGATGGCAGCCGACGGCGGCCGGCTGGGTTCCCGGGCTGTTCCTCCTCGCGCTGGGCGCGGCGGCCTTCACCGCCCTGGGGCTGCTGGTGGCCGGAACCGTGCGTCCCGAAGCAACCCTGGCCATCACCAACCTGCTCTGGATCCTCCTGGGGGCCCTTGGCGGGATCGTCATTCCTGCGGAACGGCTGCCCGCGGCGGCCCAGCAGATCGTTGGACTCCTGCCCTCGGGCGCACTCGGCGAAGCGCTGCGGGACGCCTTCCTGCACGGTGCGTTGAATGGCGCCGCCTCCCTCATACTGGTGCTCTGGACAGTTACTGCCGGGGCCGCAGCAATCCGTTGGTTCAAGTGGAATTGAGATACTCGTGAGCACCGCCTTCCGCCTTCCCCAGTTCGCCGGCCGCCTCGCATCACGGCTGCCCCGCACCGTGGATGCAAGTGTCCGGCGCCTCGCCGTGGCCTCCCTGATCGGGCAGACCCTGCTGGTGCTGACCGGTGGAGCCGTCCGGCTGACCTCCTCCGGCCTGGGCTGCCCCACCTGGCCCCGCTGCACGGACACGTCCCTGGTGAACACGCCCGAGATGGGAATCCACGGGTTCATCGAGTTCGGCAACCGGCTCCTGACCTTCGCCCTGGCGGCCGTCGCCGCGCTGATGCTGGTGTACCTGTGGAACCTCCGCAAGGAACGCCGCGACCTCTTCCTGCTGGCGCTGGGCCTGCTGGCCAGCATCCCCGCCCAGGCCGTGATCGGCGGCATCACCGTCCTCACCAACCTCAACCCCTGGGTGGTGGGCCTCCACTTCCTGGTTTCCATGGCACTGGTGGTGCTTGCCACGCTGCTGGTCAACCGTGCGTTCGGCCGGACCGGCCGGTTCCGCACTGTTCCCCTCGCCGCCCTGCCGGGGGTCATGCGTCCCGTGACGGCCGCCGTCGCGCTTTTTTCCGCCGTCGCCGTCATGCTGGGTGTGGTGGTCACCGGAGCCGGTCCGCACGCCGGAGACGCCGATGCACCGCGCAACGGGCTGGACTGGGACCTGTTCTCGCACATCCACGCCGTCCCGGCCTACCTGGTGACCGCGGGAACCCTGGTGGCGCTCGCGCTGGTGCTGCTGCGGCGGATCACTGGCCCCATCCGCACGGCGGTCCTCGGCCTCCTTGGCGTTACCCTGCTCCAGGCCGTCATCGGATTCACCCAGTACTACAACGGCATCCCGGCCCTGCTGGTGGCCGCCCACATGCTCGGCGCCGCCATGCTCATGGGCGCTGCGACCAACGCCTGGGACCTCGCCAAGTCAAGCCCCGTGGCCTGACCCTGTAAGCCTGGCAAGGGCGCCCCGGTTCGTGAACCGGGGCGCCCTTTTTCGTGCCTGTCGACGCTGCGGTTAACGCGCCGGTGCGTGGGCGGCGGACATCTCCGCAGCCTGTTCCGGGTCCAGGAACTCAATGCCCGCCTGGCGCACAAGCACCACCCGGGCGGTGGCGATGTCGTAAAAAAGGCCCGTCGCCTGGACACGCCCGTCGGCCAGGGCGGGACCTGCCACCGGGTGGCTTTCCAGCTTGGCGAGCTGGACGGCGACGTTCACCATGCCCAGCTGGTCCACCCGGCAATATCCGGCGGCAGCCGCGCTGGCGGCCACCGGATGGTCCGCCAGCAGTTCGAGGTAACTGGGGCGGGCGTGCTCCAGCCAGGCGTCAAAACCGGTTCCAAGGCCGGGGTTGCCCGCACCTTCGGCATCGGCAATGACGGCCTTCATGGCTCCGCAGTTCGAATGCCCGCAGATCACGATCGAGTCCACTTCCAGGCCCTTCAGGGCAAAGGAGAGGGCCGAGTCGATCGAGGCGTCCTGGCCGTCGTGGCACACTACGTTGCCGATGTTCCGCAACGTCAGCAGGTCACCGGGGCCGCTGCTGGTGATCAGGTTGGGGTTCACGCGCGAGTCCACGCAGGCCACGAACAGGGTGTCCGGATTCTGCCCTTCCGCCAGGTCCTGCACCAGCGGGCGGACCTTGTCAGCGAAGCGGCGGTGGTACTTGTTGATGCCCAGCAGGACCGGTGATGGCGGCAGCGCGCTCTGTCCTTCATTTCCCTCCGCCAGTTCGTCCGGAGCGGGCTGCCACGAGGTCCTTGGCGGGAGCGGAAGCTCCTGCGCTTCCTGGCGCTTTGGTGCCTGGTCCGCCGCGTCCTGGAACAGTGTGTTCCCGTGATGTTCAAGGAGGACATTACCGCCGGCGGCCTGGTACTGCTGCTGCCAGGCGAGCAGGGCCTCGCGGAACGCATGGTCCACGTAATCCGCGTTGAGCTCCACAAGCACGTGCTCGCCGGCCGGGACCGAGTGCAGCACGCGGTTGAGCCGCGGCAGGGCGAAGAAGCTGCACGAACCGTCGATGGTGATGCGCCAGGACCTGGACGGCGGAACAGGCGCCTGGGCGTGGACTGTTGCCCGCAACACGCGCCACAGCACACTGGCCGCCGCGAGGGCCAGGCCGATCATGACGCCTTCCAGCAGGTTCAGGAACACCACGCACAGCAGGGTCACGGCATAGATCAGCAGGTCACCGGTCCGGAGGCTGGTGCGGATGTCCGCCACCTTGATCAGGCGGGCTCCGATAACCACCAGGAGGCCCGCGAGGACGGACAGCGGGATCAGCTGGATCAGCCCTGCGAAGAGTGCGGAGAAGGCAAGGACCCAAACACCGTGCAGGACGGCGGAGGCCCGGGTCGCGGCGCCGGCCTCCACGTTGGTGGCGCTGCGCACGATCACCCCGGTGACGGGCAGCCCGCCCAGCGATCCTGAAACGATATTGGCGGCCCCCTGCCCCACCAGCTCGCGGTTCAGGTTGGTCCGGGGGCCGTGCTGCATTTTGTCCACGGCGACGGCGGACAGGAGGGACTCGATACTGGCGATCAGCGCCATCGTCAGGACGGCGAACGCTGCTGCCCGCCAGCTGCCGTCGGGCAGCTGCGGCAACGCGACCGCGTCCAGGATCGATCCGGTGAAGGAGATGCGTTCAACCGCAGGGGCGAACGCCACAGACAGTGCCGTGCCGGCAGCGACGGCGGCCAGCGGCCCCGGGACCCGGCGCACTGCGGCGGGCAGGTACTTCCAGCCGAGGAGGATAGCGACGACGGTAAGGCCCAGGAGGGCGGCGTGCAGTTCGACGCCGGTGATGGCGGCGGGCAGGGCACTGAGGTTCTCAAGGGCCGACCCCGCCGGCTGCGATCCGAGCAGGACGTGGACCTGCTGCAGGATGATGGTCACCCCGATGCCGGCCAGCATGGCCTTGACCACCACCGGCGAGACGGCAAGCGCGGCACGCCCCACGCGGCTGATGCCCAGCAGCAGCTGGACGACGCCGGCTGCCGCGGTGATGGCGCAGGTCACCTGCCAGCCGAACTCCTGGACAATGCCGGCTACGACGACGGTCAGGCCGGCGGCCGGGCCGCTCACCTGCAGCGGCGACCCGCCCAGGCTCCCCGCCACAATGCCGCCGACTGCGGCAGCGATAAGGCCGGCCATGACGGGGGCGCCGGACGCCGCGGCGATTCCCAACGACAGTGGCAGGGCAACGAGGAACACCACCAGCGAAGCAGGCACGTCGGCTGCAAGATGGGCCAGGAATACCGGGCGGCGGAACCCGTGCCGGCTATTGGTGCCGGCCGGCGGCGGGCTGTGGTTTGAGGCAACAGCAGGGGCGGGGTGCGGCGGTTGTGCCATGGAACTTCCTTTGCTTGGGAACAGGAGCAGTTCCACCGTAACCACACGGTCACGAGCCGTGACAGGTTAAAGTGACCAACATGACAGTTCTGTCATACATATGACGGCGCCTGTTTCCCCCTGCCCCGGAGTTAAGTCCTGGTCAAAGAAAAACCTCCCCCGGCCGCGGCCGGGAGAGGTTTAGAGGACTGTGGAGTCAGCCTGCCATGACGGCGGGGCCGATGAACGGGTCCACGGCCAAGGCGATAAACAGGAGGGTGAGGTAGCTGATGGAACCGTGGAAGACCTTCATGGCCCGCTTGTCCGAGATATCCTCACGCTGCGCCCTGTTATAGAGCGCGTGTGACTCGTAGAGGAACCACGCGCCCGCCAGGACGGCAGTGACGGTATAGACCCATCCGGCTCCGCCGGCAGGAACCATGAGCAAAGAGCAGGCCACCATGGCCCAGGCGTAGAGGACCACCTGCACCGAAACCACCTTGGCACCGGCGATGGCGCCGAGCATGGGGACCTTGGCGTTGCGGTAGTCCTCGCCGTAGCGCATGGACAGCGGCCAGTAGTGCGGGGGCGTCCAGAGGAAGATCACCATGAAGAGGATGACGGCCGGCCATTCCACCGAGTTGGTGACCGCCGCCCAGGCAATCAGCACGGGGAAGCAGCCCGCTGCCCCGCCCCACACAATGTTCTGCGCGGTCCGGCGCTTGAGGATGATCGTATAGATCACCACGTAGAAGAAGATGGCGCCCAGCCCGAGCCAGGCGGACAGGGGGTTCGCACCGAACCACAGGATCGCGATGGCGGCAGCACCCAGGAGCCACGAGAAGATCAGTGCCTCACGCGGCGTGACCTCACCGGTGACCAGGGGGCGGTTCTCGGTGCGGTGCATCAGTTTGTCGATGTCGCGGTCAATGTAGCAGTTGAAGGCTCCGGCGCTGCCGGCCGCGAAGGCGCCGCCCACGAGCGTGGCGAGAATGAGCCCGATGGAGGGAAACCCGCGCTCTGCGTAGATCATGGTGGGCAGCGTGCTGACCAGGAGCAGCTCAATGACCCGGGGCTTGGTGAGGGCGAGATACGCCTTTGCTTTACGGGCGATCCCGGGCCGCGAAGCCCGTGATGCGTTCAGCGTCGTATCTGTTGTGCTCACGGTGGCAGTCACCCGTTCTGTTGGCAGTTCTGTCTGGCTGTCCAGCTTGGTCGTCCGGCCCCGCCCCAAAACCGGGCGCCCGCGGAACAGTGATCCACGCAACAGCGGGAGTCCGGGCGGCTGGCACGTGTCCCCCAGCCCGGCGCTGGCCTCCGAATATCATACCGCGCCGGCCTCGCCGCCACGGCCGGTCGGCCGGTGCGGCGATCAGTGCCCGCCAGGGCTTCTGTTGGTGCTGGTGATCGCTCGCGCGCCAATTCGAGCAGATTAACTCAACCTCACTTCAGACGCATTCACATAAGCGGAAATTGCGTCCAAAACGTGAGATTTGGGCCGCCCGGAGAATGGAATAGAGCTAAGCTGTCACCAGATCAGCACGCAGCAAGGAAGCGGTGGAAAACGCATTCCCAACTGCCAGTGGCTGAGTAAAAGATCAACGTTTCGATGGTGAACGGCTGGTACACACCGCAGCGGGCGCCACACAGCATGCCTTTATGCGGATCCGGTGTGCCACCTGCCATCAGCACAGAGAGGGGCCCGGTTTTCGTGCCACATTTGGAAGAGCAAGAACTGTCCTGGACTAGCCTGGACCAGCGTGCGGTGGACACTGTCCGCGTGCTGGCCGCGGACGCGGTGGAGAAGGTTGGCAACGGCCACCCCGGCACGGCCATGAGCCTGGCACCGGCCGCGTACCTTCTTTTCCAGAAGCTGATGCGCCATGACCCCCGGAACCCCGACTGGCTGGGCCGTGACCGCTTCATCCTGTCTCCGGGCCACACGTCCCTCACGCTCTACATCCAGCTGTTCCTGTCCGGCTACGGCCTGGAACTGAAGGACCTTGAGGCCCTGCGCACCTGGGGATCACTGACCCCCGGCCACCCCGAGTACAAGCACACCGCCGGCGTCGAGATCACCACGGGCCCGCTGGGCCAGGGCCTTGCTTCGTCTGTCGGGTTCGCCTACTCGCAGCGCCGGATGCGCGGGCTGTTCGACGCCGATGCTGCCGCGGGCGAGAGCCCCTTCGACCACACCATCTGGGTCATCGCGTCCGACGGCGACCTCCAGGAAGGCGTCACGGCAGAGGCTTCCTCGCTCGCCGGCCACCAGGAGCTCGGCAACCTCGTAGTGGTTTACGACGAGAACCACATCTCCATCGAGGACGACACCGACATCGCCTTCACCGAGGATGTCCTGAAGCGCTACGAGGCCTACGGCTGGCACGTCCAGCGCGTCGACTGGACCAAGACCGGCGAATACAAGGAAGACGTCCAGGAGCTCTACTCGGCACTCCTTGCAGCCAAGGCTGAGACGTCCAAGCCCTCCATCGTCTCGCTGCGCACCATCATCGGCTACCCGGCGCCCAAGAAGCAGAACACCGGCAAGATCCACGGTTCCGCCCTTGGTGCAGAGGAAGTCGCAGCCCTTAAGGAGGTCCTCGGCTTCGACCCCGCCAAGTCCTTCGATGTCGACCAGGACGTCCTTGCCCACGCCCGTGCCGTGGTGGACCGGGGTGCCGCTGCCCGGAAGGAATGGGAAGAGTCCTTCAACGCCTGGCAGGCTGCCAACCCCGCAGGCGCCGAGCTGCTGCAGCGCATCGAGGCCAAGGAACTCCCCGACGGCGTCGACGCAGCCCTTCCGGTCTTCCCGGCCGGCAAGGATGTCTCCACCCGCGCGGCCTCCGGCAAGGTCCTGAACGCACTGGGACCCGTCCTCCCCGAACTGTGGGGCGGTTCCGCTGACCTTGCGGAGTCGAACAACACCACCATCGAGGGCTCGCCGTCGTTCGTTCCTGCCTCCAAGCAGACCGACGCCTGGTCCGGCAACCCGTACGGACGCGTGCTGCACTTCGGCATCCGCGAGCACGCCGCGGCGTCGATTGTGAACGGCATCAGCCTGCACGGACGGACCCGCGCATTCTCCGGCACGTTCCTGATCTTCAGCGACTACCAGCGCCCCGCCATCCGCCTGGGCGCCCTGATGGGTGTTCCGTCCCTGTACGTCTGGACGCACGACTCTATCGGCCTCGGCGAAGACGGCCCCACCCACCAGCCGGTGGAACAGCTCGCTTCCCTGCGTGCCATCGTGGGCCTGGACGTGGTCCGTCCCGGTGATGCCAATGAGGTAGCCGTCGCATGGAAGACCATGCTGGAGAACCACAGCAACCCCGCCGGCATCGTGCTGACCCGCCAGAACATCCCCACCTGGGAGCGCGGTGACGGCGCGGCCGACGGCGACACGTTCGGTTCCGTCGCCGGCGTCGCCAGGGGCGGCTACGTCCTTGCCGAAGCATCCAAGGACGGCGCCACCGTCCCCGCCGACGTCATCCTCATCGGCACCGGCTCCGAGGTGCAGCTGGCCGTCCAGGCCCGCGAGGCCCTGCAGGCCGAAGGCATCGCCGCCCGTGTTGTCTCCATGCCCTGCGTCGAATGGTTCAACAAGCAGGACGCCGCCTACCGCGAATCCGTGCTGCCCGCCGCCGTCAAGGCCCGCGTATCCGTCGAAGCAGGACTTGCCCTTGGCTGGAAGGAATTCGTCGGCGACGCCGGCCGGTCCATCAGCCTGGAGCACTACGGCGCTTCCGCGGACTACAAGCGCCTCTTCCAGGAGTTCGGCATCACCGCAGAGGCCGTCGCCGCTGCCGCCAAGGACTCCCTCGCAGGCCTCCAGGCCTAACCAACGATTTCCAGGAGATACAGAACAATGACTACTCCCACCCAGCAACTCTCAGACGCCGGAGTTTCCATCTGGCTTGATGACCTTTCCCGCGGACGCCTGGACACCGGCACCCTGGCGAAGCTCATCGAGGAAAAGAACGTGGTTGGCGTAACCACCAACCCGTCCATCTTCCACGCCGCGATCACGGCAGGCACCGACTACGACGCCACCATCGCCAAGCAGGCAGCAGCCGGCGCCAGCGTCGAGGACACCATCTTCGAGATCACCACCACCGACGTCGCGGACGCCTGCGACCTCTTCGCGCCGGTGGCTGCGGCCACCAAGGGCGTGGACGGACGAGTCTCCATCGAGGTGGACCCCCGCCTGGCCTGGGACACGGCAGGCACCATCGCCGAAGCCAAGCACCTGTACAAGCGGGTCAACAAGGACAACGTCCTCATCAAGATCCCGGCGACCCTCGAGGGCCTTGAAGCCATCACCGCCACCCTGGCCGAGGGCATCAGCGTCAACGTGACCCTGATCTTCTCCCTGGAGCGCTACCGCGCCGTCATCAACGCCTTCCAGTCCGGCCTGGAGCAGGCGAAGGAAAACGGCCACGATCTTTCCAGGATCCACTCCGTGGCCTCGTTCTTCGTCTCCCGCGTGGACTCCGAGATCGACAAGCGCCTTGACGCCATCGGCACCGAGGAAGCCAAGGCACTCAAGGGCAAGGCCGGCCTGGCCAACGCCCGCCTGGCATACCAGGTCTACGAGGAACTGTTCGCCACCGAACGCTGGGCGCTGCTGGCCGAAGCCGGCGCACTCCCCCAGCGTCCGCTGTGGGCTTCCACCGGCGTGAAGGACCCGGCCTACCCGGACACCCTCTACGTCACCGAACTCGTTGCCCCGGGCGTCGTGAACACCATGCCCGAGAAGACCCTGGACGCCACCTTCGACCACGGCGTGGTCACCGGGGACACTGTCACCGGCACCTACGCCGAAGCCAACGCCACCCTCGACGCGCTGGAGAAGCTCGGCATCTCCTACAACGACGTCGTGGCACTCCTCGAATCCGAAGGCCTGGACAAGTTCGTGGCCAGCTGGAAGGAACTGCTGGCCGACGTCGAAGGCGCACTCGCCGCTGCACGGAAGGCTTCCTGACCCACATGACCACTCTCAGCTACGACGCCACCGGTGCCGCACAGCAGGCATTGGAACAGCACCTCCCCGTCCTCGTGGAGGAACGCATCGCCACCCGCATCTTCGCCAAGGACCACACCCTGTGGGGTCCCGATGCGGAAGCCGAGTCGGCAATCCGCCTCGGCTGGGTGGAGGCGGCCACCGTCTCCCAGCCGCTGGTCAAGGACATCCTGGAACTCCGCGACGCCCTGACGTCGGAAGGCGTCACCCGCATTGTGCTGTGCGGCATGGGCGGCTCCTCGCTGGCTCCAGAGGTTATTGCCGGCACCGCCGGCGTCGAGCTGACAGTGCTGGACAGCACGGACCCCGACCAGGTCCGTGCAGCCCTCGCCGACCGGCTGGACGAGACCGCGATCGTGGTCTCGTCCAAGTCCGGTTCAACCGTTGAAACGGATTCCCAGCGGCGGGTCTTCGAGAAGGCGTTCAACGACGCCGGCATCGACGCCGCCAGCCGCATCATCATCGTCACCGATCCCGGTTCCCCGCTGGACAAGGCCTCCCGGGACGCCGGTTACCGTGCCGTGTTCAACGCCGACCCCAACGTGGGCGGACGCTTCTCGGCGCTGACCGCATTCGGTCTTGTGCCCTCCGGCCTGGCCGGTGTGGACATCCAGGCTTTCCTGGATGAAGCCGAGGAAGCAGCGGAGATCCTCAACGATGATGCGCCGGAAAACATCGGCCTGGCACTCGGAACCGCCCTTGGCGGAACCAGCCCCCTCCGGAACAAGATCGTCATTGCCGAGGACGGCTCCGGCATTGTGGGCTTCGCCGACTGGGCCGAGCAGCTGATCGCCGAGTCCACCGGCAAGCTGGGCACCGGCGTGCTTCCCGTGGTTGCCGGGCCCGGCTCGCCCGAGGTCACCGGCGGCGCGCCGGACGTCCTGGTGGTGCGGCTGGTAGCAGCCGATGCCGACGTCGAACTCGGTGAAAACGAGGTTGCCATCGCCGGCGGACTGCCCACCCAGATGATGGTCTGGGAGTTCGCCACTGCCGTGGCCGGACGCCTGCTGGGCATCAACCCGTTCGACCAGCCCGATGTCGAGGCCGCCAAGGTGGCTGCGCGCGGCCTGCTGGACGCCCAGCCCGAGCCAACTCCTGCAGCGTTTGTTGACGGAGCCATCGAAGTCCGCGGCGGCGACTGGCTCGGAGATGCCCGCACCGCCGGCGACGCCGTGAAGGCGCTGCTGGACACCCTGGAGAACGACAGCTACCTCAGCGTCCAGGCCTACTTCGACCGGCTGGCATTTGCTCAGCTCGAGGGCATCCGCGATGAGCTTGCCGCCGTCTCCGGCCGTCCCGTGACGTTCGGCTGGGGCCCCCGCTTCCTCCACTCCACCGGCCAGTTCCACAAGGGCGGCCCGGCAATCGGAGTGTTCCTCCAGGTCACGGCTGCTTCCTCGGAGGACCTCGCCATCCCGGACCGTCCCTTCACGTTCGGTGAACTGATCGCCGCGCAGGCTGCCGGCGACGCCCAGGTCCTGTCCGACCATGGACGTCCCGTGCTTCGCCTGCACCTCACTGACCGGGCTGCCGGTGTGGCACAGTTGCAGGACATTATTGCTGCGCTGTCCGCCAGGTCAGCCTCCGTTACTGAAAGCTAAGGCACGAAAAGCACCATGCCAGAAACTGAATACGGCAGGAAGTCTGCTGGCCGTGGGCGGAATCCGCTCCGCGACCCGCGTGACCGCCGCCTGAACCGGATCGCCGGTCCGTCGTCGCTGGTCCTCTTCGGAGTGACCGGTGACCTTGCCCGCAAGAAACTCATGCCCGCCGTGTATGACCTCGCCAACCGTGGCCTGCTGCCCCCCAGCTTTGCCCTGGTGGGTTTTGCCCGGCGGCAGTGGGACAAGGAGGACTTCGCCGCCGAGGTGAAGGCCTCGGTGCAGGCTTACGCCCGCACCCCCTTTGATGAGGCAGTGTGGAACCAGCTCTCCGAGGGCATCAGGTTCGTGCAGGGAGAGTTCGACGACGACGACGCCTTCGAGCGGTTGGGTGAAGTCATCGATGAGCTTGATGAGCTGCGCGGCACCCGCGGGAACCACGCGTTCTACTTGTCGATCCCGCCCAAGGCCTTCGAGCAGGTCTGCCGGCAGCTGTCCAAGCACGGCCTGGCACAGGCTGAGGGTGACAAGTGGCGCCGCGTGGTGATCGAGAAGCCGTTCGGGCACGACCTTGAGTCCGCCCGGCAGCTTAACGACATCGTTGAATCGGTGTTCCCGCCGGACGCGGTGTTCCGGATCGACCACTACCTGGGCAAGGAGACGGTCCAGAACATCCTGGCGCTGCGTTTCGCGAACCAGCTGTTCGAGCCGTTGTGGAACGCGAACTACGTGGACCACGTGCAGATCACCATGGCCGAGGACATCGGCACGGGCGGCCGCGCCGGGTACTACGACGGCGTGGGCGCGGCCCGCGACGTGATCCAGAACCACCTGCTCCAGCTGCTGGCCCTGACGGCGATGGAGGAGCCCATCTCCTTCAACGCCGACGACCTGCGCGCGGAGAAGGAAAAGGTCCTTGCCGCCGTCAAGCTCCCTGATGACCTTTCCACGCACTCGGCGCGCGGGCAGTTCACCGGAGGCTGGCAGGGTGGCGAACAGGTCCAGGGCTACCTGGAGGAGGAAGGCATTCCTGCCGATTCCACCACCGAGACCTTTGCCGCCATCCGGGTGGACATCCACACCCGCCGCTGGTCCGGGGTCCCGTTCTACCTGCGCGCAGGCAAGCGCCTGGGCCGCCGCGTGACGGAAATCGCCGTCGTGTTCAAGCGGGCGCCCAACCTGTTGTTCCGCGACCACGCCGAGGACGACTTTGGTCAGAACGCCGTGGTGATCCGCGTCCAGCCGGACGAGGGCGTCACCATCCGGTTCGGTTCAAAGGTCCCGGGCACGCAGATGGAAGTCCGGGACGTGACCATGGACTTCGGCTACGGGCACTCGTTCACCGAGTCCAGCCCCGAGGCGTACGAACGGTTGATCCTGGACGTGCTCCTGGGCGAACCGCCGCTGTTCCCGCGGCACGAGGAAGTGGAGCTGTCCTGGAAGATCCTGGACCCGTTCGAGGAATACTGGGCCCAGCTGAACGAACAGCCCGAACCCTATGCCCCGGGCAGCTGGGGCCCCGCCTCGGCTGACGAGCTGCTGGCCCGCGACGGACGAACCTGGAGAAGGCCATGATTGTAGACCTGCCGGACACCACCACCTCAGCCGTTTCCAAGAAGATCATGTCCCTGCGTGAGCAGGGCGGCGTGATTGCCCTGGGCCGGGTGCTCACCCTGGTGGTGGTCACCAAGTCCGGGCTTGAGGAAGAGGCCATCGAGGCCGCCAACGAGGCCAGCCGGGAACACCCCTGCCGGATTATTGTCCTGGCTGACGCCGGAGCTACGGCACCGGACCGCCTGGACGCGCAGATCCGTGTGGGCGGGGACGCCGGTGCCTCCGAGGTGATCGTACTGCGCGGCTACGGGCAGCTCTCGCACGAGAGCGAGTCCCTGGTGGCCGCGCTGCTGCTCCCGGACGCACCGATCGTGGCCTGGTGGCCGCACGGTGCTCCGGAGAATGCCTGCGAAACCTCCATCGGACGAATTGCCCACCGCCGCATCACCGACTCCGCGAACGAGCCTGATCCGCAGCGCGCCCTGGAGAACATCCGGTCCACCTACAAGGCCGGGGACACGGACCTCGCCTGGACGCGCCTGACCAACTGGCGGATCCAGCTTGCCGCGGTCCTGGACCAGGTGGACTCCTCCCCCGTGACGTCAGTCGCCGTGGAGGGTGCCTCTGATTCCCCGAGCACCATCCTCCTCGCGGCCTGGCTGACGCTCACCCTGGACGCGCCGGTGACCATCGTTGCCGACCCGGCAGGCACGGGCATCCGGCGCGTGCGGCTGACGCGGCCCGGCGGGGACATCCAGCTCTTCCGGCCCGGGTTGTCCGTGGCCGAGCTGACCCAGCCCGGCCAGCCGGCGCAGCGGATTTCGCTTCCGCGCCGCAGCCTGCGGGACTGCCTCGCGGAGGAGCTCCGCCGACTGGACCCCGACGAGGTGTTTGGGGAAGTGATTACTATTGGACTGCCACGTACAAATCTAAGGAGCGTCCGACCCAGTGAGCGTTGACCCAAGAGTAAGCATTCATCCTGATTCGTCCGTCCTGATGGCCGCCATTGCCGCCCGCCTGATCACCAAGCTTGTTGATGTGCAGGATAAGTTCGGCGAGGCCACCGTGGTGCTGACCGGCGGAACCGTGGGCATCGGCACGCTCAAGGCGGTTGCGGATTCTCCGGCGGCTCCGGCCGTCGACTGGTCAAAGGTGAATTTCTGGTGGGGCGACGAACGCTTCCTTCCCGCCGGGGACCCGGACCGGAACACCACCCAGGCGTTCGAGGCGCTGCTCTCGCACATCCCCGTGGACCCTGAGCGGATCCACGAGCCCGGATCCGCGGACGATTTCGGCGGCCCGGAAGAAGCGGCCGACGACTACGCCCGGAGGCTTCGGGAGGCTGCGGCGGCTGAGCACGCAGCGGACATGTCGGACGACCGGCCCGAAGAACCCGCTGCCCTCCCCCGGCTGGACGTTGTCCTGCTGGGCGTGGGCCCGGACGCGCATATCGCATCGCTGTTCCCTGAGCAGGCGGGCGTTCGTGAAAAGGAACGCACGGTGGTGGGTGTCCGGAATTCACCCAAGCCGCCGCCGCTGCGGGTGTCCCTGACGCTGCCGGCCATCAATACCGCTTCTGAGGTGTGGATGGTGGTGGCAGGAGAGGACAAGGCCGGTGCGGTAGGGCTGGCCCTGGCGGGCGCCAACCCGGTGCAGGTCCCGGCAGCAGGACCGCGGGGTACGTCCCGGACCCTGTGGCTTATTGACGAGAACGCCGCGTCACGTGTCCCGCAGCAGCTCGTCCGCAAGGACGCCGCGGGCGCGTAGTTTTTCCAGCGCTCCGGCCAGGACGTCTTCGGCGTCCTGGCCGGAGCGCCGTTCTTTAACGTATTCGAGGTGTGTCTTGTAGCCGTCGTCCATGGCATCCGCTGCTGCCGCGGCCTGCCCGTCCCGTGATGCTGCGGCACCACAGCGCCGGCAGTCCCACACCAGCGGAATCTGGTCTTCCGGGAGCTTGACGAAGACCGGCTTTGTCTCGTGCCCCTTGGCGCACCAATAAGAGACCTGGATACGGGGCAGCGCCTTGCCGTGATCCTCGGACTCGAAGCTGAAACCCGTCCCTTCCGTGACGCCCGCGCGGGTGCCGCGGAAGCCTGATGCCGGATGAATCATCGGGGACTCCTGCCTGCGTAAACAGAAACTGTGGCTGTCGGGAACCGACAGCCACAGTTTAGTTCTCTGATCCGCGCGGCGGCAGTGCCCGTGCGTTGCCTTTTCCCCTGCCAGGGGTCAGGAGTCGCCTCCGCCGCTGAAGCGCATGATCAGGCCCAGGGCGATGATGACCATTCCCCAGGTGACGCCTAGGACGACAGTGAACCTGTTCAGGTTGCGTTCGGCCACGCCGGAGGAGCTGAGGCCGGAGCTCATGCCGCCGCCGAACATGTCCGACATCCCGCCGCCCCGTCCCTTGTGAAGGAGGATGAGCAGCGTCAGCAGGAGGCTGGTGATGCCCAGGAGGATCTGCAGAATGACATGAAGAACGTCCACGACGGCCTTTCAGGAAGTTGGAATTGCGGGAGTGTGCGCGGCGGGACGGACTAGTCCGTCACCAGGTGACTCTCGAACCTGACAATATTAGCAAACTCGGCCGGATCGAGGCTCGCCCCGCCCACCAGCAGGCCGTCAACGTCGCGTTCCTTGAGGATCGCGGCCGCGTTGTTGGCCTTGACCGAGCCGCCATACAGCAGGCGGGTCTTCGCGGCTGTTTCCGCTCCGAACAGCTCCCCGAGCTCGGCGCGGATTGCCGCACACATTTCCTGCGCGTCTTCCGGGCCCGCTACTTCACCGGTGCCGATGGCCCAGACGGGTTCGTACGCGACGACGAGCTCAGCCGCCTGGTCGCCGGTCAGCCCGGCCACGCCGGCACGCAACTGCTCCAGGGTGTGGTTGACGTGGGTTCCTGCCTGGCGGATCTCCAGGCCTTCGCCAACGCAGAGCACCGGCGTGACGCCGTGCTTGAAGGCGGCCTTGACCTTGGCGTTGAGGACGTCGTCGGATTCGTTGTGGATGGTGCGGCGTTCGCTGTGGCCCACCAGGACGTACTTGCAGCCGAGCTTGTTCAGGAACTGGCCGGAGATGTCGCCGGTGTAGGCGCCGGAGTCGAACTGTGAGAGGTCCTGCCCGCCGTAGGCGATGTCCAGGTCGTCTCCCTGGACAAGGGTCTGGACGCCGCGGAGATCCGTGAACGGCGGGAAGACGGCAACCTCAACCCGGCTGTAGTCGTGCTTGGCGTCGGAAAGGGTCCAGGCAAGTTTCTGCAGCAGGGTGATGCCCTGCACGTGGTCCATGTTCATCTTCCAGTTGCCCGCGATGAATGGCTTGCGGTCGAAAGCGCCGTTCGTTGACGTTGTCACGTGTTCTCCAAAAGTTCTTGATAAGTGTTCGGCCGGCAGGCTGCCGTGGGCAACCTGCCGGCCGGAGGGACTGAAGGGTCAGGTACTGCTGCCGGAGGGAACCACCGGGCAGGCCCTACCGGTCCAGGACGCTGAGCCCCGGCAGTTCCTTGCCTTCGAGGTATTCCAGGCTGGCACCGCCGCCGGTGGAAATATGGCCGAACTGGTCGTCGGCAAACCCGAGCGTGCGGACCGCAGCGGCAGAGTCTCCGCCGCCGACCACAGTGAACGCTTCGGTTTCGGTGAGGGCCTGGGCGATGGCGCGGGTGCCGGCGGAGAAGGCTTCGAACTCGAAGACACCCATCGGGCCGTTCCAGAACACCGTCCTGGCCCCCTTGATCCGCTCGGCGAATGCTGCCGCCGAGTCCGGTCCAATGTCCAGCCCGATGCCCTGGGCACCGAAACTGCTGCCCTCGATGTTGTCCGCAGGGACGGTCTCGTGGGCGGCGTCTGCGGCGAACTTCTCCGCCACCACGACGTCCGTGGGCACGACGAACTCCGTGCCGGCGTCCGCTGCCCGCTTGAGGTAATCCTGGACCACGGGAATCTGGTCCTCCTCGAGCAGGCTGGAAGCCACTTTGTGCCCTGCTGCGGCGAGGAACGTGAAGAGCATTCCGCCGCCCACCAGGATGGTGTCAGCCTTGCCCAGCAGGTTGTCGATGACAGCCAGCTTGTCCGAGACCTTGGAGCCGCCGAGCACCACCACGTAGGGGCGCTGGGTGTCCGTGGTGAGCTTCCGCAGGACTTCCACCTCGGTGTGCACAAGGTCGCCGAGGTAGGACGGAAGCCGGGTGGCGACGTCGTACACGCTCGCGTGCTTGCGGTGCACGGCTCCGAAGGCGTCGTCCACGTAGGCGCCGTTTTCACCGGTCAGGGCCACCAGCTCGTCAGCGAAGGCGCCGCGCTCGGCGTCGTCCTTGCTGGTTTCGCGGGGATCGAACCGGACGTTCTCGAGGACAAGGACCTCGCCGTCCCGCAGGGACGCTGCTGCCTCCCTGGCGGCGCTGCCGACGGTGTCGGCGGCGAGGGTGACCTTGAAGCCGGCCAGTTCAGCCAGGCGGCTTACTGCGGGCCGAAGGGAGTATTTCTCCTCTGGAGCGCCCTTGGGGCGTCCGAGGTGGGCTGTTACCAGCACGCGGGCACCGGCGTCCGTGAGCTTTGACAGCACTGGCAGTGAGGCCTTGATGCGGCCGTCGTCAGTGACTGTAGAGCCGTCGAGCGGCACATTCAGGTCACTTCGAACCAGAATGTACCGCCCGCGGACACCTTCAGCGATGAGTTCGTTGAGGGTGTTTGATGTCATGTGTCTAACCCTAGCCCAGCTTGGCTGCGACAAGCTCCGTGAGGTCGACGAGGCGGTTGGAGTAGCCCCATTCGTTGTCATACCAGGAAACAACCTTGACCTGGTTGCCGATCACCTTGGTCAGGCCGGAGTCGAAGATGGACGAAGCCGGGTCGCCGACGATGTCGCTGGAGACGATGGGCTCGTCGGTGTAGGTCAGGAAACCCTGCAGCTCCTCGGACTCGGCAGCGCGCTTGAGGGCGGCGTTGACTTCCTCCACGGTGGTCTCGCGGGAGACCGTGACCGTCAGGTCGGTGGCGGAGCCGGTGGGCACGGGAACGCGGATGGCGTAGCCGTCCAGCTTGCCCTTGAGTTCGGGCAGCACCAGGCCGATGGCCTTGGCGGCACCGGTGGACGTGGGCACCATGTTGATGGCGGCGGCACGGGCGCGGCGCAGGTCCTTGTGCGGGCCGTCCTGCAGGTTCTGGTCGGCGGTGTAGGCGTGGACCGTGGTCATGAGGCCGCGCTCGATGCCGAACTCGTCGTTGACCACCTTGGCCAGCGGGCCGAGGCAGTTGGTGGTGCAGGAAGCGTTGGAGATGATGTGGTGCGTGGCGTTGTCATACAGGTTGTGGTTCACGCCCATCACAATGGTGATGTCCTCGTCAGAGGCAGGAGCGGAAATCAGGACCTTCTTGGCGCCGGCATCGATGTGCTTCTGGGCGTCGGCGGCCTTGGTGAAGAAGCCGGTGGATTCGATCACGATGTCCACGCCCAGCTCGCCCCACGGAAGGTTGGCGGGATCCCGCTCGGCGAGGACCTTGACGACGGTGCCGTTGACGACGATGTTGCCGTCCTTGACCTCGATGGTTTCCTTCAGGCGGCCGCCGACGGAGTCGTACTTGAAGAGGTGTGCGAGTGCTTCGGGGCTGGTGAGGTCGTTGACTGCAACGATCTCCAGGTCCGCGCCCTGTGCGAGTGCTGCGCGGAAGTAGTTGCGGCCAATACGGCCAAAGCCGTTGATACCAATACGGGTCGTCACTTGTTCAGTCTCCTTGGTGCTTTCAGAAGCACAACTAGTTGAGCGGGCTATCAAGCCAACTAACAGATCCCGCACGCCATTGGGCAGAGATGATTTACATACGGAGGGCGACCAGCCTCATTGCTGAAGGCTAACCGCCTTCCGTGACCTATCTTACGTTTAACTGGGTCCGCCCCCGCAAGTGCGGGGGCGGACCGTCCACATCCCGGCCTTTATATGTCCGAATTGTGAAGTTTGTTACACCGTGGTGCGGTACACCTCACTACGGAAGCGTGATGAGACCCGTGGCGCTGGTGCGGGCAGCCTCGAAGCGCTTTGCGACGTCGGCCCAGTTGACGATGTTCCAGAACGCCTTGACGTAGTCGGCCTTCACGTTGACGTAGTCCAGGTAGAAGGCGTGCTCCCACATGTCCAGCATCAGCAGCGGGGTGGTGCCGAGCGCAACGTTGCCCTGCTGGTCGTAGAGCTGCTCGATGACCAGGTTGCCGCCGATGGGCTCGTAGGCGAGGAAGCCCCAGCCGGAACCCTGCAAGCCAAGTGCAGCCGCGGAGAACTGGGCACGGAAGGCGTCGAAGGAGCCGAAGGCGTCATCGATGGCCGCTGCGAGTTCACCCTCGGGCTTGTCGCCGCCGTCCGGGGAGAGGTTGTTCCAGAACACCGAGTGGTTGACGTGCCCGCCGGTGTGGAATGCCAGGTCCTTGGAGAGCCGGTTGATGTTGGCGAAGTCGCCCTTCTCCCGGGCTTCCGCCAGCTGGGCCAGGGCGTTGTTGGCCCCGGCCACGTAGGCTGCGTGGTGCTTGCTGTGGTGCAGCTCCATGATGCGCGCGGAAATGTGCGGCTCCAGGGCGGCGTAGTCGTAGCTGAGTTCGGGCAATACGTACTCGGTCACAAAATCCTCCAATATCGTGGACATTCGGTCCGGTTGGTAACTCTCGGATTATGCATCCGGGCGGCTGGCGCCCGGAATCTTTTTGATTCTATGGGGCTGTCACTCATCCAGCATTTCAGGCGTCACATTGGCGTCCGTCCCCGGGATGCCGAGGTCGAGGGCGCGCTTGTCGGCCATGGCCAGCAGCCGGCGGATTCGGCCGGCAATGGCGTCCTTGGTCATGACCGGGTCCGCGAGCCGTCCCAGCTCATCCAGGCTGGCCTGCTTGTGCGCCACCCGGAGTTCGCCGGCGTACTTCAGGTGGTCCGGAACGTCGTCGCCGAGGATCTCAAGCGCCCTGTCCACGCGGGCTCCCGCCGCCACGGCCGCCTGGGCGGAGCGGCGCAGGTTGGCGTCGTCGAAGTTGGCCAGGCGGTTGGCGGTGGCCCGGACCTCCTTGCGCATCCGCCGTTCCTCCCACACCATCAGCGCATCATGGGCGCCCATCCGGGTAAGGAGGGCGGCGATGGTGTCGCCGTCGCGGATGACCACCCGGTCCACGCCGCGGACTTCGCGGGCCTTCGCCTGGATATCCAGCCGGCGTGCAGCGCCCACGAGCGCCAGTGCGGACTCCGGCCCCGGGCAGGTGACCTCAAGGGAGGAGGAACGCCCGGGTTCCGTCAGCGAACCGTGCGCCAGGAAGGCGCCGCGCCAGACGGCTTCGGCGTCCGCGGCGGAACC
This sequence comes from Pseudarthrobacter sp. NCCP-2145, assembly GCF_023708005.1. Classification (NCBI taxonomy): domain Bacteria; kingdom Bacillati; phylum Actinomycetota; class Actinomycetes; order Micrococcales; family Micrococcaceae; genus Pseudarthrobacter; species Pseudarthrobacter sp. NCCP-2145. Next base: position 212,015 of record NZ_BRCG01000001.1, read on the forward strand.
GTTGACGACGGCGGACGGCAGCCCGCGCACGGGGCGTCCGCGGCCGTCGAGGAGGCCTGTCTGGCGGGCCAGCGCCTCGCCGTCGCGGACGACCCGGACCACGTAGCGGCTGGCCCGGCGCAGTCCCCCGGCGGAGACCACGATGATTTCGCTCTGGTGTCCGTAGACTTCGGCGATGGCTGCCCGCAGGCGCCGCGCCGTGGAGGCGAGGTCCACTTCCGCCTCGATGACGATGCGGCCGGAAATGATGTGCAGCCCGCCTGCAAAACGGAGCATGGCGGAAACCTCGGCCTTGCGCACTGATGACTTTTTGATGTCCAGACGGGACAGTTCTTCTTTGACCGATGCTGTCAGTGCCATGGCACCTTCCTAACTGTTCCCAAAAATGTCCTGGTACGCCGTCGCCAGACGCAAGGGGTCGTGGACGGGACGGCGGCCCGACGCCCCTACTTTACCCAAGACCACCTCGGCACCGATCATCGCGGCGGCTTTCTCGAACTCCTGCCGGTCCGGGACGGAGGCGGGATCGGCAAGGACCACGTCCACGCTGAACCCGGGAGCGTAGCGCCGCAGCACGTCCAGGTGGTCGGCGGCGGTCATGCCCATTGTTTCCTTGGTGTCCGTAGCCAGGTTCATGGTCAGGCAGCGCTTGGCAGGTGTCTGGCACAGTGCCTGGCGCATCTCGGGCAGGAGGAGGTGCGGGAGCACGGAGGTGTACCAGGAGCCGGGGCCCAGGATCACCCAGTCCGCGAGCTCGATGGCCGTGAGGGCTTCGACGCAGGCCGGGGCTGCCTCGGGCAGGAGCCGCACCTGCTCCAGGGATCCTGCCACGGCACAGCGGGCCTGCCCCCGGATGGTCTGGAGGGCGGTGCCGCCGTCCGGGGCGTTGACGCGCACATCCCCCTCGATGGTGAGCGGCACGGTGGACATGGGCAAGACCTGGCCGCGTGCCCCCAGCAGCGCGCCCGCCCACCTGAGCCCGGCGACGGCGTCGCCCAGCAACTCCCAGAGGGTCACAATGAGGAGGTTTCCCATGGCATGTTCGTCCAGGGATCCGCCCGGGCCCCTGCCGGGACGGAAGCGGTGCTGCATGACGTCCCGCCAGGTGCGTCCCCAGTCCGTGTCATCGCACAGCGCGGAGAGCGCCATCCGCAGGTCGCCAGGCGGAAGGACGCCGTACTCTTCGCGCAGGCGCCCGGAGGATCCGCCGTCGTCCGCTACTGTCACCACGGCCGTCAGGTCGGAGGTGAGCAGGCGCAGGGCGGAGAGTGAGGCGGACAGGCCGTGGCCGCCGCCCAGGGCAACAACGTTGGGCCCCTTGTCATGCTGGCCCGCTGCGGACCCCGCGGGCGGGACCAGCGGCAGGGCGCCGGTGAACAGCGACATTACTCCCGGCCCAGATCCCGGTGGGTGGTGGTCACCGTGACCCTGGGGTACTGCGCCAGCTTCTTGGATAGCTCGACGGCGACCGCCACCGAGCGGTGCTTGCCGCCCGTGCAGCCCACCGCGATGGTGGCGTAGTGCTTGTTCTCGCGGCGGTAGCCGTCCAGGACAGGCTCCAGTGCCATTACGTAGCGGTCCACGAAGTTCTTGACGCCCTCGGCCTCAAGCACGTAGTCGCTGACGTCCTTGTCCAGGCCGGTGTGCGGGCGCAGTTGGGGCACCCAGTGAGGGTTGGGGATGAACCTGACGTCGGCCACGTAGTTGGCGTCCACGGGCAGGCCGTACTTGAAGCCGAAGCTCATGACGTTCAGGCGCAGGGCTACGGGGCCGGTTTCGCTGAACAGTTCGGTGATGGCCGTGGCCAGGCCGTGCACGTTGTAGCCGGAAGTATCCAGCACGACGTCGGAGCTGTCGCGGAGTTCCTGCAGCAGCTCACGTTCCGCAGCGATTCCGTCCAGGATCCGGCCGCCGCCCTGCAGCGGGTGCGGCCGGCGTCCCTGTTCGAACCTTCGGACCAGGACGTTGTCGCTGGCGTCGAGGAAGAGCACGCGGAAGGTGACACCGCTGGCGGCCAGGGCTCCCAGCGCTGCGCGGATATCCGCGAACAGGCCCTTGCTGCGGACGTCGATGACCACTGCGAGCCGCGGAATGGACTGCGGGGCGTGGGACACCAGCTCCGCCAGGGTCCCCAGCATCTGCGGCGGCAGGTTTTCCACGACGTACCAGCCGTGGTCCTCGAGGGCGTCAGCGGCGGTGCTCCGCCCGGCGCCGGACATTCCGGTGACTACCAGCAGCTCCGCTTCGAGGGGCTTGACGGGCTGCAGCCCGTCCTCCCCGGCTCCGGATTCCGCCGTCGTGTCTGCCATTAAGTCCGCCCCGTTTCTGTTGTTGTCCCGCAGGCTGCCGCGTTGGCGGAAACCCCGTTCTTTACCCTAGCCAAGTTTCTTCGAAGTCCGCTAAGTTTCGATCACTTCGCCGGTGGTCATATTGATGGCCGGCACCGGAGCCGCTCCGGCACCGTCCGGGGCGAAGTGGTTGACGATCGCGCTGGCCAGGGCCGGCCCGATGCCTTTCGCCTGCGACAGCTCCGCGGCCGAGGCGGCCTTGACGCCCTTGACCGAACCGAAGTGGGCCAGCAGTGCCTTGCGCTTGGACGCGCCAAGGCCAGGCACCCCGTCCAGGGCGGAAACGGTCATCGCTTTCCCCCGCTTTTGCCGGTGGAAGGAGATGGCGAACCGGTGCGCCTCGTCCCGGATCCGCTGCAGCAGGTACAGCCCCTGCGATGTCCTGGGCAGGATCACCGGGAAGTCACTGTCCGGCAGCCATACTTCCTCCAGGCGCTTGGCAAGGCCCACCACATAGACGTCCTCGATGCCCAGGTCCGAGAGGGCGCGGGCTGCAGCGTTGACCTGCGGCTTGCCGCCGTCCACCACCACCAGGTTGGGCGGATAGGCGAACTTTGCCCGCGGCGCCGGCGTGGTGGTGTCCAGGGAACTGTCCTGTCCGTGTGCGGGATCCTGCGCGGGTTCCTGCCCCTGGTCCTGCTCCAGGTCCGGCCCGTCAGCGGACAGGGCGGCCTCATCCACCTGCGCCGACTTGTCCTGGAGGTAGTGGCGGAACCGGCGCGTCAGAACATCGTGCATGGCCGCGGTATCGTCCGCTGCGGCGGGTCCGGTGACCGAGAACTTCCGGTAGTCGGATTTCTTGGGCAGTCCGTCTTCCACGACCACCATGGAGGCCACCACGTTGGTTCCCTGCACGTGCGAGACGTCGAAGCATTCGATCCGCAGGAGCGGGACTGGAAGGTCAAGCGCATCCTGCAGCTCCTGGAGTGCCTGGGACCTCACGGTCAGGTCCCCGGCGCGCCGTGTCTTGTGGAGTTTCAGGGCGTGTTCGGCGTTCTCCCTGACCGTGGACAGCAGGGTGGCCTTGTCCCCCCGCTGGGGCACGCGGATGTCAACCTTTGCACCCCGGAGTCCGCTGAGCCACTGCGCCAGCTCGTCGGCGTTGCTTGGGGTGACGGGAACCAGGACCTCCCGGGGCAGCCTCCCGTGGCTGTCGCCGTCTTCACCGTAAACCTGCTGCAGCAGATGCTCCACAAGGTCCGGGGTGGTGGAATCCTCCACCTTTTCAACCACCCAGCCGCGCTGGCCGCGGATCCGGCCGCCGCGGACGTGGAACACCTGGACGGCGGCTTCGAGTTCGTCCTCGTGCAGGGCGAAGATATCGGCGTCCGTCTCGTCTGCGAGGACAACGGCGTTGCGCTCAAAGACCTTGCGCAGGGCGGTGATGTCATCGCGGACCCGGGCGGCGCGCTCGTAGTCAAGCTCGGCCACGGCTTCGGCCATCTGCTTTTCCAGCTTGACGATGAAGCGTTTGGCCTCCCCGCCCATGAACGCGCAGAAATCCTCGGCCAGGGCACGGTGGTCCGGCGGGGAAATCCGGCCCACGCAGGGGGCTGAACACTTGTCGATGTAGCCCAGGAGGCACGGCCGGCCGCTGGCTTCCGCGCGCTTGAACACCCCGGCGCTGCAGCTCCGCACCGGAAAGACGCGGAGCAGGGTGTCCATGGTCTCGCGGATGGCACCGGCCGTGTAGGGGCCGAAGTAGCGGGTGCCCTTTCGCTTGTCGCCGCGCATCACCTGGACGCGCGGATACTTCTCGTTCAGGGTCACGGCCAGGTAAGGGTAGGTTTTGTCGTCCCGGAAGACGACGTTGAAGCGCGGCTTGAATTCCTTGATCCAGGTGTATTCCAGCTGCAGCGACTCTAGCTCGCTGCCCACTACGGTCCATTCGACGCTGCTGGCCGCGTGGACCATGGCGTAGGTCTTGGGCAGCAGTCCGGCAGGGTTGGCGAAGTAGGAGTTCAGGCGGGAGCGCAGGCTTTTCGCCTTTCCCACGTAGATCACCCGGCCGTGCTGGTCGCGGAACCGGTACACCCCGGGGTTGGTGGGAATTTCACCCGTCTTCGGCCTGTAACTTGCTGGATTTGCCACCTATACAGTCTACTGAGGCGCCGGCAGGACTTATTCCACGGTCTTGCTCTGGTTGTAGCTGGTGGACCGTTCCTGGCCGCTGAGCTCGGCGATTGCGTCCATGATGCGGTCCGTCACTTCGCGGCGGGCCGGCAGCGAATGGTCGGGGCCGGTCTTATCGAAGTACAGCGGCTCCCCCACCTTCATGGTGAAGTGCTGGGGCCGCACGCCGTTCTCTCCCGCGCGCTGGAGGTTCTCGGTTCCGATCAGGCCCACAGGGATGACCGGCGCGCCGGTGGTCAGGGCAAGCCAGCCCACGCCGGTGCGGCCGCGGTAGAGGATCCCGTCCCGGGAGCGCGTGCCTTCGGGGTAAATGCCGATGCCCTTGCCGGATTCCAGGATGTCCAGCAGCGTCTTGAGCGCCTGCACGCTGGCTGCCTGTTCGCCACGTTCCACGGGGATGGAGCCGACGGACTCGAAGAAGGCTTTCATGACCTTGCCCTTGACGCCGCCGGTGGTGAAGTATTCGGCTTTGGCGAAGAACGCGACGGGCCGGGGCATCAATGCCTGGACAATGACGCTGTCGAAGAATGAAAGGTGGTTGGGGGCCACGATGAACGGCCCGTCGGTTGGGACGTTTTCAAGTCCGACGACGGTGGGCCGGCAGGTGCCTGAGATCAGGCTGCGGGTGGTCCAGCGTACGGCATCAAACATTGCCATCGTTGGTCACCCCGCTCATGGCAGCCGCGTGGACAGCCTGCATCCTTCCGATCAGTTCCGCGAGGCCTTCCGCAGTTTCCACGATGGCCACGGCACCTGCCTCTTCCAGTTCGCCGTCCGGGGCGAATCCCCACGCCACCCCGATGCAGTCCAGGCCGTTGGCGATGGCACCGGAAACGTCCTGCGCCCGGTCCCCCACCATGACGGCATGCTGCGTGTCCAGGTCCCTGAGTGCGGCGGCGATGATTTCGGTCTTGCCCAGGGGGATCCCCTGCACGGCGCTCTCGTCATCCGCGGAACCGTGGATCCCGTGGAAAAGCCCGTCCACGCCGTGGTGCTCCAGTACCGTGCGGGCCAGGCGCTGCGGTTTCTGGGTGGCAACAGCCACCGGCAGCCCGGCTGCGGCGAAGGCTTCCAGGACTTCGCGGACGCCCGGGTAGATGCGGCTCTGCGCGATTCCGGTGGCAACGTAGTACTCGCGGTAGAGACGGATGACCTCATCCAGCAGGTCCGCCGGCACCTGTGCCACGTTCAGCAGGGCATCACTGAGCTTCGGCCCGATCATCGAGTGGAGCAGGTCCTGGCCGGGAACCGGCAGGCCCACGGCACGCAGCGCCGAGGCAATTCCGTCTGTTATCCCACCGGCCGGATCGACAAGAGTGCCGTCCAGGTCAAAGATCACGGGCACTGTTGTTTGAGTCACCGGGTTAGTTTCTCACGACAGCACTCATGCCTGAAACTCGCATACGCGGAACGGAATACTTGTGCGGTCCTACTCCAGGATTTCGGCCAGGAAAGCAGCAGTGTGGCTGGTGGTGGACTTGGCAACCTGCTCCGGTGTTCCCGACGCAACCACCTGGCCGCCGCCGGAACCGCCGTCAGGGCCCAGGTCCACGATCCAGTCCGCGCTTTTGATGACGTCCAGGTTGTGTTCGATGGTGATCACGGTGTTGCCCTTGTCCACCAGCCCCTGCAGGACCATCAGCAGCTTGCGGATGTCCTCGAAGTGGAGCCCGGTGGTGGGCTCGTCCAGGACGTACACACTGCGTCCGTTGGACCGCTTCTGCAGCTCCGCGGCCAGCTTGACGCGCTGGGCCTCGCCGCCGGAGAGCGTGGTGGCGGGCTGGCCCAGCCGGACGTAGCCCAGCCCCACGTCCACCAGCGTGTTGAGGTGCCGTGCGATCGGCGAGAAGGCAGCGAAGAACTCCGCCCCCTCCTCGATAGGCATGTTCAGGACGTCCGCGATGGTCTTGCCCTTGTAATGCACCTCAAGGGTTTCCCGGTTGTAGCGTGCGCCATGGCATACCTCGCACGGGACGTAGACGTCCGGCAGGAAGTTCATCTCGATTTTCAGGGTGCCGTCACCGGAGCAGGCCTCGCAGCGGCCACCCTTGACGTTGAACGAGAACCTGCCGGGAAGGTAGCCGCGCACCTTGGCTTCGGTGGTTTCGGCAAAGAGCTTCCGGATGTTGTCGAAGACGCCCGTGTACGTGGCGGGGTTGGAACGCGGGGTGCGGCCGATGGGGCTCTGGTCCACATGGACAACCTTGTCCAGGTGTTCCAGGCCCTGGACAGTCTTGTGCCGGCCAGCCACCTGCTTGGCGCCGTTGAGCTTGTTGGCCAGGACCTTGTACAGGATTTCGTTGACCAGGGTGGACTTGCCCGAGCCGCTCACCCCGGTAACGGCGGTGAAGAGGCCCAGCGGGAAGGCGGCGTCCACATTCACGAGGTTGTTCTCCCGCGCCCCCACAACCTTCAGCTCCCGCTTCTTGTCGTACTTGCGGCGCTTTTTGGGGACTTCGATCGATTTGCGGCCGGACAGGTAGTCTCCGGTCAGCGACGCAGTGTTGTCCAGCAGCTCCTTATAGGAGCCGGAGTGGACCACCTGGCCGCCGTGCTCCCCCGCACCGGGCCCGATGTCCACAATCCAGTCGGCAACATGGATGGTGTCTTCGTCGTGTTCAACGACGATCAGCGTGTTTCCCATGTCCCGCAGACGGGTGAGGGTGTCAATCAGCCGACGGTTGTCCCGCTGGTGCAGGCCGATGGACGGCTCATCCAGCACATAGAGGACTCCCACCAGGCCGGAACCTATCTGGGTCGCCAGGCGGATGCGCTGCGCCTCGCCGCCGGAAAGCGTCGCGGACGGACGTTCCAGGTTCAGGTATTCAAGGCCAACATCCAGCAGGAACGTCAGGCGCGCTTGGATCTCCTTGAGCACCTGGTGGGCGATCTGCGCTTCGCGGCCGGTCAGCACCAGATTGTTCAGGAAGTCGGCGCAGTCGCGCATGGGAAGGGCGGCGACGTCGGCAATCGACTTGCCGTTGATCAGCACGGACAACGACGCCGGGTTGAGCCGGGCACCGTTGCAGGCGGGGCAGGGAACCTGGCGCATGTACTCTTCGTAGCGGTCGCGGGCCCAGTCCGAGTCCGTCTCGCCGTGCTTGCGGTGGACGTACTGGATGGCGCCTTCGAACCCGGTGCTGTATTTGCGTTCCCGGCCAAAGCGGTTCCGGTACTGCACCACCACTTTGTGGTCCTTGCCGTGCAGGACGGTCTGGCGGACGTCCTTGCCCAGTTTCTCCCACGGGGTGTCCATGGAGAAGCCGAGCTCCTTGGCCAGGCCCTCCAGCAGCCTGTTCCAGTACTCCGTGGTGGCCGTGCCCAGCGACCACGGTGCGATGGCGCCCTCGCCCAGGGAGAGTTCCGGGTTGGGAACGATCAGTTCCTCGTCCACTTCCAGCTTTGTGCCGATGCCGCTGCAGGCCGCGCAGGCGCCGAAGGGGTTGTTGAACGAGAAGGAGCGGGGCTCAATCTCGTCGATGGCAAGGGGGTGTTCGTTGGGGCAGGCCAGGTTTTCGGAGAAAGCCCGCAGCCGGCCGGGATCGTCTGCCTCAAGGTCCACGAACTCTGCCAGGACGCGGCCCTCGGCCAGGCCCAGGGCAGTCTCGATGGAGTCCGTGAGCCGCTGGCTGATGCCTTCCTTGACCACCAGGCGGTCCACGACCACCTCGATGGTGTGCTTGAACTGCTTGCCGAGCTTGGGCGGATCGCTCAGCTGCACCAGGTTTCCGTCCACCCGTGCGCGGGAGTAGCCCTTGGCAGTCAGTTCCTTGAAAAGATCGACAAACTCGCCTTTGCGCCCGCGCACCACGGGAGCAAGCACCTGGAAGCGGGTGCCCTCGTCAAGCTCCAGCAGCTGGTCCACGATCTGCTGGGGCGTCTGCTTGGCCACAGGCTCGCCGCACACGGGGCAGTGGGGACGGCCAACACGGGCCCAGAGCAGGCGCATGTAGTCGTAGATTTCGGTGATGGTGCCCACCGTGGAGCGGGGGTTCTTGCTGGTGGACTTCTGGTCGATGGAGACTGCCGGCGACAACCCCTCGATGAAATCGACGTCGGGCTTGTCCACCTGGCCCAGGAACTGGCGGGCGTAGGCGGACAGCGATTCGACGTAGCGCCGCTGGCCCTCCGCGAAGATGGTGTCAAAGGCAAGGGAGGATTTCCCGGATCCGGAGAGCCCGGTGAAGACGATCATGGCGTCCCGGGGCAGATCGAGGTCCACGTTGCGGAGGTTGTGCTCGCGGGCGCCCTTCACCACAAGGCGGGAGAGGTCCGGGCGCTGCGGGGCAGCCGCAGGGGGGACAGTTAATGCAGTGGAGGGGGCGGAGGTTTCTTCAGCTACGGCTTTAGGCACCCCATAATGCTAATCGAAAACTTCTTCGAACTTGCACGGTTCCGCCCTCAGGGAACATCGTAGGCCGCGGCCAGCAGCTTCACGGCCTCGGCGAACGTGGCGCCCTGCGCCTTGGCGGCGGCGGCGTAGGCTGCGGCCGCGGCGGAGAGCCCGCCGAGACGTTCATCACGTGCACACACCACCGTGCCGTTCCGGCCGCGGGTCGCCACGATTCCGGCCGCCTCGAGCTCCTTATAGGCCCGGGCCACCGTGTGCGGCGCAACGTCCAGGACCTCGGCCAGGGCGCGGACCGCGGGCAGCCTGGTTCCGGGAGGGAGGGATCCGTTGTCGGCCAGGTGGATGACGTGCAGCCGGAGCTGCTCGTACAACGCCACAGTGCTGGCGGTGTTGGGCCTCCACGTTCCGGGAAAGCCGGCTGCCGGCGTCATATGCCCGCCTCGAGAGCGCCAGTCCGGCCCGTGCCGGCGGAGAACTGGGCGTTGTGCAGCCGGGCGTAGTAGCTGTTGGCAGCCAGGAGGCTGTGGTGCGTGCCCTGCTCAACGATGCGTCCATGGTCCATGACCAGAATTAGATCAGCGTTGCGGATGGTGGACAAACGGTGGGCTATGACGAAGCTGGTCCTGCCCTGCCGCAAGCGCTGCATGGCCTGGCGGATCAGGAGCTCGGTCCTGGAGTCAACAGAGCTCGTGGCTTCGTCCAGGATCAGGACCGCCCTGCCGGCCAGTTGCGCGCGGGCGATGGTGAGCAGTTGCCGCTGGCCCTGGCTCAGGGGTTCACCACCGTTTTCCAGGACTGTGTCGTAACCGCAGGGCAACGCCCTCACGAACCTGTCCACGTAACTGGCCTCCGCCGCCGCGGTAATGCAGCTCTCCGTAGCCCCCGGCCGGCCGTAGGCAATGTTTTCCCGGATGGTGCCGGCGAAGAGCCATGCATCCTGCAGCACTACCCCGAACTGCTCCCGGAGCCGGTCCCGGGACATGGCGGCAATGTCCGTCCCCCCCATGGTTATCCGGCCGGAGCCGGGCTCGTAGAACCGCATCAGGAGGTTCACCACTGTGGTCTTGCCCGCCCCCGTGTGCCCCACGATGGCCACCGTCTGGCCGGGCTCCACGAAAAAGGAGAGGTTGTGTACTGCCGGGGCAGATTCCGGATAGCCGAAGGTGACGTCATTGAACTCGATGCGTCCGCCCGGCGGTACCGCTTTGGCCTCCGCGGGTTCCGGAGGATCCTCCTCCGTATCAAGGAGGGCAAAAACGCGCGCGGCGGAGGCCACGCAGGACTGGATAAGGTTCAGCATGCCGCCGATCTGTCCCACTGGCTGGGTGAAAAGCCTGCTGAACTGGATGAAAGCCTGGATCCCGCCGATGGTCATGGCGCCGGCGATGACCTGGAGGGCACCCACCACGGCCACGGCGATGTAGTTGAGGTTGGAGATCAGCACCATCAGGGGCTGCACCATACCGGCCGAGTACTGGGCTTTCGTGGCTGCGCGCGCAAGCCTGTCATTGCTCCGGCCGAAAGTCTCTGCGGCCTGGGCCTGGTGCCCGAAGGCCTTGATGACCTCGTGTCCTGAGACAAACTCCTCTACGTGCGCATTCAGCTCGCCGGTCTCCGTCCACTGCCCTGCGAAGTGTGCCTGCGAACTGCGGGCCACGAGAACGGTGATCAGGGTGGACAGCGGCACGGTGGCAATGGCGATCGCTGCGAGCAGGGGCGAGATCCAGAGCATCATGGCCAGGGACCCGCACAGCATCAGGACGGACATGATCAACTGCGTCAGGAGCTGGTTCATGGCCTGGGCAATATTGTCGATGTCGTTCGTGGCACGGCTCAGGACGTCGCCCCGGGACCGTTCCCGGAAATAGGCGGACGGCAGCCGGTGCAGCTTGTCCTCCAGCGCAGCCCGCAGGCCGTACATGAGCCCCTGGACGGAACGGGCCGTCAGCGCGCCCTGGATCCAGTTGAACAGTGAAGCAAGGACATACATCAGGGAAACGCCGGCCAGCAGGAAGCCAAGCCGCCCGTGGTCCAAAGCTCCCTGGAACACCCCTTCCACCACCACGTCCGTGGCGTCGCCCAGGTATTTCGGCGCCGCCACGTTGAGTCCCGCGAAGGCGCACGTGGCCGCCACGGCGCCGAGCATGAAACGCCTGAACGGCCGCAGCCGGCCCAGGAGCCGTCTGGCCGTAGGCCAGAACTTTTCAGCCGCTCCGGGAGCTGCAGCCGGCGGCGTCACGCCGGTCCGTCCAGCGCCAGCTGCGAGTCTGCAATCTCCCGGTAGGTTGACGAAGTTTCCAGCAGCTCCAGGTGCGTACCCTGCGCCACCAGCCGTCCGCCGTCGAGGACCAAAATAAGGTCCGCGTTCTCGACGGCGGAGATCCGTTCCGCCACCACAATCACCGTGGCGTCAGTGAGCCGGGCTGCCAGCGCCTGCCGCAGCCTGGTGTCGGTGTCGTAGTCCAGGGCCGAAAAGCTGTCGTCGAACAGGTAGAGCGGACTCTTGCGGAGAAGGGCCCTCGTGATGCACAGCCGCTGGCGCTGGCCGCCGGAAAGATTCGTTCCGCCCTGGCCTACGGGCGTGGCAAGCCCCAGCGGCAGCTCACGCATGAACCGCATGGTCTGCGCTGCCTCAAGGGCATCCCATAACTCTTCATCCGTGGCATCCGGCGCGGCCATCCGGAGGTTGTCGGCAATGGTGCCCGAAAACAGGTGGGAGTGCTGGGGGACGATCGACATGGCTGCGCGCAGGGTGTCCAGCGGCAGGTCCTTGATGTCCACACCATCCAGGCTGATGGTCCCTGCCGTGGAATCGAGGAACCGGGGAATCAGGTTGAGCAGTGTGGACTTACCACTGCCTGTAGAGCCCACGATGGCCGTGGTGGTTCCCGGCCCGGCAGTGAAGGTGATCTCCGCCAGGACTGGCTCTTCCGCGCCAGGATAGGAAAAACCCACCCGATTGAACTTCACAACACCCTTGGCGTCCTGCAGGAAGCCGCTGCCCGCCGTCCGTGGCCCGGCTCCGGTATCCTGCGGATCGCGTACCGACGGTTCAGTGGTGAGGACCGCTCCGATACGCTCCGCGCAGACTGCTGCCCGCGGCGCCGTCATCAGGACGTACATCGCCATCATGATGGCCAGCAGGATTTGCAGGATATAGGCGATGAAGGCGGCCAGCGCCCCGATGTTCATCAGGCCCGCCTGGATCCGGTGGCCGCCCAGCCACACAACGGCCACGGAAGAAATGTTCACCACGAGCATGATCAGCGGCAGCATTCCTGCCACCAGGAGGGCTGACTGGAGATTGTTGGCCGTCAGGCTGCTGTTGGTCCGCGCGAAGCGCCGGACCTCGTGGTCCTGGCGGACGAAGGCACGGATGACATTGGCTCCCATGATCTGTTCGCGGAGGATGCCGCCGGCGCGGTCCAGGAGGTCCTGGCCCTCGCGGTAGAGGGGAATGAGGCGCCGAACGATGAGGTACATGATCAGCAGGAGCACCGGCACGATGACGATCACCACCGCAGACAGTGCCACGTCCTGCTGGAGGGCAAGGACGATGCCGCCCAGGCCCATTGCCGGTCCCGCTACCAGCATGGTGAACACCAGCACGGAGAAGGCCTGGATCTGCTGGGTGTCATTGGTGGCCCGGGTGGTAAGGCTCTGGGTGCCGAAGGCTGCCACTTCCTGCGAGGACAGTGACTGGATCTTGGTAAAAATTTCGGCCCGAAGCTGGTGTCCGATCCTCATTGCCACCACGGCCGCCAGGTAGCCGGCCGCTATGGCAGCCGCTGCCTGGACGACGGCCACGGCCGCCATGACGGTGCCCAGGCCGGTGATGACCGCATTGTTGCCGGCCACGATCCCGTCGTCGATGATCGCGGCGTTGACCGTAGGCAGCATCAGCGTGGCGGCCGCCTGGACCAACTGGAGAACAACGATGGCAACCACAGGGGCCTTGTGGGCCCCGAGCAGCCGCCTCATCAGTCCGATCAGCAACGTACCTCCACTCAGGTCAGTCAGCCGAGGGGGCAGCCGGCGGTAGCCTCTCCCCCATCAGCCACCCCGTTATTGTAAGCCAGATCACTTTCCACTGTTGTCACACCACGTGACTGCATTGTCGAGGTCCCCAAGCGGCTGGATCCTGGTCATGGGTTCTTGCGGCCCACCGCAAAAATCCTGCGGAAGGGATACACCGTGCCATGCCCGGTCTGTGGGTAGGCCTCCCGGAGCGCTGCTGCGTACTCCGCCTCGAACCGGGCGGCATCAGGCTCGGACAGGGCAGCCAGGACGGGGCGGAGCGCCGTGCCGCGGACCCACTCCAGGACAGCGTCCCTGCCTGGCAGGACCTGCTGGTAGGTGGTCTCCCAGGCATCGGCTGCATACCCGGCGTCGAGAAGGATACGGAGGTAGTCCGCAGGCTCGCCCACCGACTCCCCGCCCCGCAGGACGCCGCCAAGTTGTGGCTCCCACGTCGCCGAGGCAGCCAGCCCGCGCATCAGTGCGTGGGACGGGGCGTTGAAGTTTCCAGGAACCTGCAGGGCGAACCAGGCGCCGGGCCGGAGGGCATCCAGCCACGCACGCATCATCTCCTGGTGGCCCGGCACCCACTGGAGGGCGGCATTGCTCACCACCACATCAGTCTCCGTGGAGGGCTTCCAGCCGGCGATGTCAGCCTGCTCGAAGCGCAGGCCCCCGCCCGCCCCGGCCAGCGCCGCCGCTTTGGCCAGCATCTCGGCAGAGGAGTCGACCCCCACCACGTCCGCGGAGGGCCAGCGCTCCGCCAGCGTCGCTGTCAGGTTTCCCGGTCCGCAGCCAAGGTCCACCACTTGTACCGGACGGTCCGCGTGGACCCTCCCCGTCAGGTCGAAAAAGGGCCGATCCCGGTAATCGCCGAACTGGACGTATTTCGCCGGATCCCATTCCATGTCCATCTCCACGTCTTGAAGCCGTCACGTCTACGGGCGAAGCCTATCCCGGGCCCGGCGGAAACCCGGGCCCGGCCGGGCACTAAGCTGGAAATCAATGAAACTCGTTGATCAGCTGACCCAACTTTCCGCCCCCAGCCTGCCTGCCGGCGTCGACCCCGATGACCTCTATACCCGGTTTGTGGAGTGGACAGAAAGCCGGGGACTTGCCCTGTATCCGGCACAGGACGAGGCCATCATGGAGCTGGCAACCGGGGCCAACGTCATTTTGGCGACGCCCACCGGGTCCGGGAAGTCCCTGGTGGCCATCGCCGCCCACTTCCAGGCCATGGCCCAGGGCCGCCGCAGTTACTACACTGCGCCCATCAAGGCGCTGGTCTCCGAGAAGTTTTTTGCCCTGTGCGACATCTTTGGTGCGGAGAACGTCGGGATGATCACGGGCGATTCCGGCGTGAACCAGGATGCCCCCATCATCTGCTGCACGGCGGAGATCCTGGCCAACACCGCACTCCGCGAAGGCGCGGCCGCGGAGCTGGGGACCGTCATCATGGACGAGTTCCATTTCTACTCCGACCCGCAGCGCGGCTGGGCCTGGCAGGTGCCCCTGCTGGAGCTCCCGCAGGCACAGTTCCTCCTGATGTCTGCCACGCTGGGCGACGTCAGCCGGTTCGAGGAAGGCCTGACGCATCTGACCGGGCGGCCCACCACCACGGTGAGTTCAGCCGAGCGGCCCATTCCGCTGCATTACTACTACCACGAGACGCCGGTCCACGAGACCCTGGAGGAACTGCTCTCCACCAAACAGGTGCCGGTGTACGTGGTGCACTTCAGCCAGATCGAAGCGATCGACCGCGCCCAGACCCTGATGAGCATCAACGTCTGCACCCGCGAGGAAAAGGACGCGATCGCCGAGCTGATCGCGAACTTCCGGTTCGCCGCCGGCTTCGGCAAGACGCTGAACCGGCTGGTCCGCCACGGCATCGGCGTGCACCACGCGGGGATGCTCCCCAAGTACCGCCGGCTGGTGGAACAGCTCGCCCAGGCGGGGCTGCTGAAGGTCATTTGCGGCACTGACACCCTGGGGGTGGGCATCAACGTGCCCATCCGCACCGTCCTCCTGACCGCCCTGAGCAAATACGACGGCGTCCGCACCCGCCTGCTTAACTCCCGTGAGTTCCACCAGATTGCGGGCAGGGCCGGCCGGGCCGGGTACGACACTGCCGGGACCGTGGTGGTCCAGGCACCCGAGCACGTGACCGAAAATGTGAAGGCCATGGCCAAGGCCGTCGCCAAATTCGGTGACGACCAGAAGAAGCTCCGCCAGGTGGTCAAGAAGAAGCCGCCGGAGGGGTTCGTGAGCTGGGGCGAACCAACGTTCAAACGGCTCGTCGAATCGGTGCCGGACCCGTTGACATCGAGTTTCAACGTGACCCACGCAATGCTGATGAACCTGATGGAACGCCCCGGCGACCCGTTCGCCGCTGCCCGCCGCCTGCTGACCGAAAACCACGAGTCCAGGTCCTCCCAGCTGCAGCTCATGAAGAAGGCGCTGGGCATATACAGGGAGTTGCTCGCGGCGGAAGTCGTGGAACGGATCCCGGCCGACGAGCAGGGAGCGGATGGCCGCACGGTCCGGCTGACCGTGCACCTCCAGCCGAACTTCGCACTCAACCAGCCGCTGTCCCCCTTCGCACTTGCCGCCCTGGAACTCCTGGACCCGGAGTCGCCGTCGTACGCCCTGGACGTTGTCTCCGTGATCGAGGCGACCCTGGAGAAGCCGCGCCAGATCCTCTCCGCCCAGCAGAAGAAGGCCCGCGGCGAAGCGGTGGCGGCCATGAAGGCGGACGGCATCGACTACGACCAGCGGATGGCCATACTGGACAGCGTCACCTACCCCCAGCCCCTGGCGGAAATCCTGGGCGAAGCCTTCGAGGTGTACCGGAAGGCCGCGCCCTGGGTGGGGGACTTCGAGCTGGCGCCCAAGTCGGTGGTCCGGGACATGTACGAGCGCGCCATGAACTTCGGCGAGTTCGTCCAGTTCTACGGACTGGCCCGGTCGGAGGGCATCGTCCTGCGGTACCTCGCGGACGCCTTCAAGGCCCTCCGCCAGACTGTGCCGCAGGACATGCTCCGCGATGACCTGGAGGACCTCGTCGCGTGGCTCGGCGAGCTGGTCCGGCAGGTGGACTCCAGCCTCCTGGACGAATGGGAGGAACTTGCGTCCGGCCTGGCACCCACACCGCATGACGCTCCCCCGCCTCCCCCGCCGTCGCTCACGTCCAACATCCGGGCCTTCCGGGTTATGGTCCGCAACGAGATGTTCCGCCGCGTGGAACTCTTTGCTGACGAGGACGCGGCAGCGCTGGGCGAACTCGACGGCGCCGCAGGCTGGAACGCCGAGCGCTGGGAAGACGCCCTGGATGACTACTTCGACGAACACGACGACATCGGAACCGGGCCGGATGCCCGCGGACCGGCACTGCTCATCATCACCGAGGAACGGGACCAGTGGAAGGTCCGGCAGATTTTCGACGATCCGGCCGGCAACCACGACTGGGGAATTTCCGCCGAGGTCGACCTGGCCGCCTCGGACGAAACCGGAACGGCTGTGATCAGGGTGACGGAGGTCAACCGGCTTTGAGCGGTCACACGCCGGACCTGGAACCTGACGGTAAGCTCGAACAATGAGTGTAATCCGCCCCGCAACCCGGCAAGACGTACCCGCGATCCTTCGGATGATCCACGAACTGGCGCACTACGAGAAGGAGCCGGACGCCGTCCGGAACACACCGGAAATGCTCCAGGAAGTGCTGTTCGGCGAGAACCCGCGCGTGTTCGCAGCCATGGCGGAAAACCAGGCAGGGGAAATCCAGGGTTTCGCACTCTGGTTCCTGAACTATTCCACCTGGGAAGGCGTGCACGGCATCTACCTGGAGGACCTCTACGTCAGCCCGGAGGCCCGCGGCGAAGGGCACGGAAAGGCGCTGCTCCAGCACCTTGCAGCCACCGCAGTAGAGAACGGATACGCCAGGGTGGAATGGAGCGTCCTGGACTGGAACGAGCCCTCCATCAACTTCTACCGCAGCCTGGGCGCCAGGCCCATGGACGGCTGGTCCACGTTCCGGCTCACCGGCCAGGCGCTCGAACAGTTCGGCAGTGCCGTCCCGGCCCGCGCCAATGGCTGACGCACGGATGCCGGCTCCGGCCGGCCCGACGGTCCGGGTCCAGCACGAGGTAAGGGCACGGCACGAGTTCCGTGGCATGCGCACCGCTGAACACTTCTTCAGGGTGCCGCTGGACCACTTCGGCGGCTCCCCCGGCGGCGAAACCATCACCGTTTTTGCCCGGGAGTACGTCTCGGCCGCGCACTCCGAGGAACAGGCTGCGGAGCTTCCGTGGCTGCTTTTCCTCCAGGGCGGCCCGGGCGGGCGGGGCAACAGGTTCGGATCCCTGGGCGGCTGGAGCAAGGCGGCCGCCAGGGACTTCCGGATCCTGATGCTGGACCAGCGGGGCACCGGCCTCTCCTCGCCCATTGACCGCACCACGCTTCCGCTGCGCGGACCGGCCGCGACCCAGGCAGCGTACCTGGAACACTTCCGGGCCGATTCCATCGTGGCCGACGCCGAGCTGGTCCGCGAAGCCCTGGGGGCGGACCCGTGGACGGTGTACGGGCAGAGCTACGGCGGCTTTTGTGCCCTGACCTACCTGTCCTTTGCCCCGCAGGGACTTCGGGAAGTACTGGTCACCGGCGGCCTTGCGCCCCTGGCCGGCCCGGCCGACGACGTCTACCGCGCCACGTTCCAGCGCGTGGCCGCCCGGAACGCCGAGTACTTTGCCTGGTACCCGGAGGACCGTGCCGCGGTTGAGCGGATTGCCCGCCACCTGCGGCACACCACGGAATACCTGCCGGACGGCGGTCCGCTCACCGTGGAGCGCTTCCAGATGGTGGGGGCATTCCTCGGCGGCAACACCAGGGTGGACAGCCTGCACCACCTGCTGGAGGATGCGTTCACGGAAACCGCCGCAGGCCCACGGCTTTCCGACGCCTTCCTGGACCAGGTGCAGGGCATCGTGTCCCGCCGCTCCAATCCCCTCTACGCGCTGATGCACGAGTCCATCTACGGCCAGGGCCAGGCCACCGGCTGGGCGGCCTGGCGCGTCCTGGACGAGTATCCGGAGTTCAAGCCTGACGCGGAGCCGCTGCTCCTGACCGGCGAAATGGTCTATCCCTGGTATTTCGAGCAGGACCCGGCCCTTCAGCCCCTCCGGGAGGTGGCGGAACTGCTGGCCGCCAAAGATGACTGGAAACAGCTCTACGATCGCGGGCAGCTGGCAGCCAACACGGTTCCGGTGGCCGCCGCCGTCTACTCGGACGATATCTATGTGGACCGGAAACTGTCCCTGGAAACGGCGTCCGCCGTCCGCGGGCTGCAGGTGTGGGAGTCGGGGGACTTCCACCATGACGGCATCGCCGACGACGGGGAAGGGATCTTCGCCCGGCTCCTGGGCATGGCACGGTCAGGCGGCCGCTGACTGCCGCCGCCCGGCCATGACGGTCATGAACGCGGCGGCCAGGACAGCTGCGCCCACGGCACCTCCCAGGAGGTTGAGCCCCAGGTAGCCCGTCCAGCTGAGGACCAGGCCGGACACTGCCCCGCCCACGGCGCCGGCAGCACCCATCAGCATGTCGGAAACGCCCTGGACCGCAACCCGCGACTCCTGCGCCACGCTTTCGGCCAGCAGCGTGGAGCCGGACACGGTGGCCGCGGACCAGCCCAGGCCCAGCAGGACCAGGCCCACGGCCACGGCCGCCGTGGATGCCTGGCCGAACCCGGCAACAGCAACGGCCGCAATCAGCAGGGTGAAACCGATCATGATGGTCTGGGCCCTGCCTGCCTTGTCCGTCAGCCAGCCCATTACCGGTGACAGGGCGAACATTCCGGCGATGTGCAGCGAGATGGTGAACCCGATGATCACCAGTACATCACCGGACGCCGTGTGGCCTGCGTGGCTGGCGCCCGGCCCCTCCACCAGTTCCTGCAGGTGCAGGGGCGTCATGGACATCACGCCCACCATCACGGCGTGGGCTCCGACGACGGCGGCCACGGCAAGGAGCGCGGTCCGGGAACCCCGGATGGCGCGCAGTCCCCGGGCCAGTGTCCCGCCGTCGTGCGCGCCCTCTCCGGCAGGGCCGGTGCCTGGACGGCCTGCCAGCCGCGGCGCCGGCGCCTGCTCCACAGCCTGCGCGTCCTGCAAGCCCGTACGGGCCTGCTGCGCGGCCAGTTCTCTGGCGAGCAGCAGCGGGTCCGGCCGAAGCCCAACAAAGAGCAGGGCAGCTGCCAGGAGCAGGCCCGCACCGGAAATCACGAAGGGCCCGGCGACCGGCGGAAGACCCAGGGCCTGGCCCACCACGGTGCCGGGCTGGATCAGATTGGGTCCGGTGACGGCGCCGATGGTGACGGCCCAGACCACCGTTGACAGGGCCAGGCCACGGTGTTCGGGGTCGGCAAGGTCCAGTGCCGCGAACCGCGCCTGCAGGCTGGCGGCGCTGCCCACTCCGATGCCGGCGGCCCCCAGCACCAGCAGGACGAAGAGGCCGGACACCACCGCGAGCACCATCAGCACCGCACCCGCCAGGGCCGCGGACAGCCCGGCTACCTGACCGATCCGGCGTCCCCGGCGGTCTGCCAGGGCGGCCAGAGGCAGTGCTGCCAGCGCCGCTCCCAGCGTCATGACCGTGGCCACGGCACCTGCCCAGGCACTGGACCCTGACAGCTCGACGGCGAGGATCGACCCGATGGACACCGTGGCGCCGGTACCAATGCCGCCAAAAACTTGGGCCGTGCCCAGCAGCGCCACGGTGCGCCGCTGCACCTTGCGCACGCCTTGCTCGGTTATCAGGATTGGACCCATGCACCGAGCATAGTCCCCGCCGCGCGGCATGGCGGGGACGGTTTAAAGCAGTCAATCCCGGCCGCACGGCGGCCGGGATTGACTGCTGGTACTGAGAGGAAAGCGCTACTCGGCGTCGCTGTGGCTCTTCCGGATGTCCTCTTCAAGGCGCGGGTCCAGGTGCGCTTCCTTGGCCTTGGAGCTGACCAGGCTGGCGATCACGGCGATCACGATGGTGCCAACGATCACTGCCAGGGACACGAACGTGGGGATTTCGGGAGCCCATTCAATGTGCTGGCCGCCGTTGATGAACGGCAGTTCGTTCACGTGCATTGCATGGAGGACCAGCTTGACCCCGATGAAGGCCAGGATGAAGGACAGCGCGTGCTTCAGGTAGATCAGGCGGTTCATCAGGCCGCCGAGCAGGAAGTACAGCTGGCGCAGGCCCATCAGGGCAAACAGGTTGGCCGTGAACACGATGAACGGGCTCTGGGTGAGGCCGAAGATCGCGGGGATGGAGTCGACAGCGAAGAGCAGGTCCGTGAGGCCGATGGTGATGAACACGATCAGCATCGGGGTGAAGACCTTCTTGCCGTCCACGGTGGTGCGCAGCTTGCCGCCGTCGAACTTCTCCGACATGGGGATGACCTTGCGGATCTTGGCGATGAGCGGGTTTTCCCGGTCTTCTTCGTCTTCGCCCTCGTCCTGGGCCTGCTTCCAGGCAGTCCACAGCAGGAACGCGCCGAAGATGTAGAACACCCAGCTGAACTGCTCAATCACGATGGCGCCGAGCAGGATGAAGATTCCGCGCAGGATCAGGGCGATGATGATGCCCACCATCAGCACTTCCTGCTGGTACTTCCGGGGCACGGAGAAGCGGGCCATGATGATGATGAAGACAAACAGGTTGTCGATGCTGAGGCTGTATTCAGTCACCCAGCCGGCGACGAACTGGCCGCCGTATTCCGGGCCGGTGAAGGCAAACATGGCCCCGGCGAACACCAGGGCGAGGCTGACGTAAAACGCTACCCACAGTCCGGCTTCCTTCATGGAAGGTTCATGGGGACGCCGGACCACCAAAAGAAGGTCGATCAGGAGAATCAGGCCGAGGACGACAAGTGAGCCGACTTCGAACCACACGGGCAATTCGAGCACAGGGTAGCCTTTCGCAGGGTACAGAGATGCGGTGTAAGTCTCTCCGGCCTGCCTGTGCACTTGGTGCTGAATTGGCGGCCCGCTACGCCCGGCCGGGCAACTATGCCCTGCGTGTTGACGATCGTAGCGCTCGGGATACTCCCCTACGTGACCTTAACTGTACCGCAGTCCCCCGGGCTCCCCGTCCCCGTTACCTTTGTGTCAGGCGTGCCCGGCGGCCTGCATCTGCCGCAGCTCCTTCTTCAGCTCGCTCACTTCGTCCCTGATCCTGGCTGCCACCTCGAACTGCAGTTCGGCGGCAGCGCCGTGCATCTGCTCCGTCAGCTGTTCGATCAGCCCCACCAGGTCCTCCGCCGGTGCTGCTGCGAGGCCGTCGGAGCGCACCTGCGCGGCACCCTTGGCCGCGGACTTCCGCTTGCCGCCCTTGGCCAGCCGGCTGTTGTTGAGAAGCTCCTGGGTGTCGGCGTCTTCCTTGGCCAGTTGGTCGGTGATATCGGCAATCTTCTTCCGCAGCGGCTGCGGGTCCACCCCGTGCTCGGTGTTGTAGGCCACCTGGATGGCGCGGCGCCGGTTCGTCTCGTCGATGGCGTGTGCCATGGAGTCCGTGATGCGGTCGGCGTACATGTGCACCTGGCCCGAGACGTTCCGGGCCGCGCGGCCGATGGTCTGGATCAGTGAGGTTGAGGAGCGCAGGAAGCCTTCCTTGTCCGCGTCCAGGATGCTGACCAGGGACACTTCCGGGAGGTCCAGGCCTTCACGCAGCAGGTTGATGCCCACCAGGACGTCGAACTTGCCCATCCGGAGTTCGCGCAGCAGTTCAACGCGCCGGAGGGTGTCCACATCGGAGTGGAGGTACTCCACCTTGATGCCGTGGCCCAGGAGGTAGTCGGTGAGGTCCTCGGCCATCCGTTTGGTCAGGGTGGTCACCAGGATCCGCTCGTCCTTGGCGGTACGGGTTTTGATCTCCCCCAGCAGGTCATCGATCTGGCCCTTGGTGGGCTTGACCACCACCTCGGGATCGATGAGCCCGGTGGGCCGGATGATCTGCTGGACGAACCCGTCGGACTTGCCGAGCTCGTACTTGCCGGGGGTGGCCGACAGGTAGACGGTCTGGCCGACGCGCTGTAGGAATTCATCCCATTTCAGCGGCCTGTTGTCCATGGCTGACGGCAGCCGGAAGCCAAAGTCCACCAGGTTGCGCTTGCGGGACATGTCGCCCTCGTACATCGCTCCGATCTGCGGGATGGTCACGTGGGATTCGTCCACCACCAGCAGGAAGTCGTCCGGGAAGTAGTCGAGGAGGCAGTGCGGCGCCGTGCCGGGGGCGCGGCCGTCAATGTGCGAGGAATAGTTTTCGATGCCGTTGCAGAAGCCCATCTGCTGCATCATTTCGAGGTCGTAGTTGGTCCGCATGCGGAGCCGCTGCGCCTCCACCAGCTTGTTCTGGCCCTCCAGCACCTTCAGCCTGTCCGCCAGCTCGTCCTCAATCCGCTTGATGGCCCTGGACATGCGCTCGGGCCCGGCCACGTAATGGGAGGCGGGGAAGACGTACATTTCCTCTTCGTCCCGGATCACCTCGCCGGTGAGCGGGTGGAGCGTGTGGATGTTCTCGATCTCGTCACCGAAGAACTCGATCCGGATAGCCAGTTCCTCGTACATCGGGATGATCTCCACGGTGTCTCCCCGGACCCGGAACGTGCCCCGGTGGAAGTCCATGTCATTGCGGGCGTACTGCATGGACACGAACTTCCGGAGGAGGTCGTCCCGGTTCATTTCCGCGCCCTTGCGGAGCGTGACCATGCCGGCGATGTATTCCTCCGGCGTGCCCAGGCCGTAAATGCAGGACACCGTGGCCACGACGATCACGTCCCGCCGGGTCAGAAGGGCGTTGGTGGCGGAGTGGCGGAGCCTCTCAACTTCCTCGTTGATGGAGGAGTCCTTCTCGATGAAGGTGTCCGTCTGCGCCACATACGCCTCGGGCTGGTAGTAGTCGTAGTAGGAGACGAAGTATTCCACCGCGTTGTTGGGCAGCAGTTCGCGGAATTCGTTGGCCAGCTGTGCCGCGAGGGTCTTGTTCTGGACCATCACCAGGGTGGGGCGCTGGACCTGTTCGATCAGCCAGGCCGTGGTGGCGCTCTTACCGGTACCTGTGGCGCCGAGAAGCACCACGTCCTTCTCGCCGTTCTTGATGCGCTCCGTCAGTTCGGCAATGGCGGCGGGTTGATCGCCCGCGGGCTTGAATTCGCTGATGACCTCAAAGGGCGCCACAACACGGTTGATATCCTGCGCAAGGCTCATGGATCTAATCTACAACCGGGCACCGACACTAAGAGCGCGCGTCCGTTACGGGCGAACAGCTCCGGTCCGCGGCACGGCTTTCAGGACGCGTACGACGGCGGCGCCCACCCGGTCGCGTCGGCCCAGGCGGTCATCAGGGGCCATGCAACGTCCGTGAACCACGGTTCCTTGGCCTCCGCATATGCCCTTGTACCCGCCTGGCCGGCGAAGCGTGCCGCAAGGTCTGCCTTGTGCCCTGCGTAAAGGGTGCGCGCGGAAGGGTTGGCCCGCAGCCAGTCCCGGAACATCAGGGCATAGCGCCATCCGGGTGAGCCGGCAACGCGGACGTGGATGTTGACCGGACGCGCGGGGTCCGCGTTGGCGTGGAACCGTTTCTGCCACTGCCCGGGATCCGGTGCGCCCGGTTTGGGCGTGTCGGACCCGGCACCGGGCACCCGGGGAAACCCGGCTGCCGCCAGCCGGGGTGCGGCAGTGTCTGCTGCGTCCAATCCCGAAACGGCGACCTGCAGGTCTATGACGTCCTTGGCGGCCAGGCCGGGGACGGACGTGGAGCCAATGTGGTCCACCGCCAGGATGAGCCCGTGGGCAGCGGTCTTCAGCCTTGCCGAGATCCGGGCTGCGTCCCTGGCCCATTCCTCCCGATACGGTTCCAGGACAGGTCCGCAGTTCCTCACAGCGCGCGTGCCTGCGGCGAGGTTGCGGGCGAAGGGCACCAGCCGGTCGTCCCAGAGCCCGTCCACCTGGTCCAGCAGGTGCTGCACGCTGCCGGAATTGTCCAGGACGACGTCGGCCGCAGCCAGCCGTTCGTTCCGGGTTGCCTGCGCGGCCATCCGCTGCAGTGCGGCCTCGCGCGTCATCCCGCGGTGCTCCAGCATCCGCCGGAGCCGCACGTCGTCTGGCGCGTCCACTACCACCACCAGATGGAAGTCGCTCCCCTGCCGGGTTTCCACCAGCAAGGGGATGTCCTGCACCACAACGGCATCTTCTGCCGCAGCCGCCACAATGTCGGCGGCCCGTGCACGGACCAATGGGTGGACAATCCCGTTGAGGGCCGCGAGCCGCTCTGGGCTGCCGAACACCAGCGCACCGAGTTTGGGGCGGTCCAACCGGCCGTCGGGGCCAAGGACATCTCCGCCAAACTCCGCCACAACGCGGTCCAGGCCTTCGGTGCCGGGCTCCACCACTTCACGGGCCAACGCATCAGCATCCACAAGCACCGCGCCACGTTCTTCCAGGCGTGCGGCAACCACTGACTTTCCGGAGGCGATGCCGCCCGTCAACCCGATCTTGAGCATCACACCACCCTAATCCCCCAGGCCCGGGTCCAGGCGCGTGTCCTGAAGCTGCCAGCCACCTGGCGGCTGCCTTGGGAAGGGTTTTCGGGGTGCAACACCAGCACCAACGCCCTGCCCGGGGCGACCAGCTGGCTAATTGCCTGGTATCCCTGAACAGGGCGCGGATTTCTGTTACCGGCCCGGCGCGTCAGCAGCCACTCACATCAGCCCTCCTTTCCGCAGACCTAACGGTCGGCTGCCGAGCGGCTTGGGATCTGCGAATTCATTCTCCTAATACATGTGGCCCAGGGCATATTGATTGGCCGTGATCCGTGAGCTTGCGCCAAGAAAATCGCCACGCTCCTGCAGGCTGCGGATTTCCTCTTCACTGTAAGGCGCGCCTGCCGGGCCCATTTGCAGTTCGTTTCCGCCATTCGCCGTCGACACAGACGCGTGTGCGGGCGCGGCAATCACTGCTCCTGAAAAACCGGCTGCGGCAACGGTTGCGATGGAAAGGAACACCCTTGTCTTTTTGGCTCCGCCAGAATGCTTGCCATTCCCGGACTCAAGCGCGGCCAGGTGGTTTGTCGTAAATGTGAACAATGTACTGCCCCTTTCTTGCGGTGCCACCCATGATGAATGGCAGGGTTTTCCTGACCGTATTCGGTGCAGGCTTGCGCCGGCTGCGGCGAAGAATCCATTCAGATAAACCAGCGTTGGGTTGCTACTACGTTTCTAAGAAGTGCTTCCGGGCTGGAGTTCCCTGCTGGTCCCGTGTCCTGGTTTTCCAAGAATCCTGCAGACGCCTTAATTGACTCTTAATGCCTTGGCCACGCCGGGGACGCGTTGGCAACCCCTGGCTTGCCGGGCCATGGGACCCTGGGCCTAGACTTGGGCGGGTGCAAGGGGAAGAGAGCAGGGCCACCAGCTACACCACACTGGCCGCGGGCTCCGATTTCCGCCATGAGCTGGAGATCAAGCGTTCCCGGTTCATCACGGTGCTGCGCCGGGCAGACAGCGAGGACGCTGCCCGGGACTTGGTGGCAGGCCTCCGCCGCGAGTTCCACGACGCCCGGCACCACTGCTCGGCGTTCATCATCGGACCCGACCGGGACATCCAGCGCTCCAACGACGACGGCGAACCGTCCGGAACAGCAGGCATTCCCATGCTGGAAGCTTTGGCCAAGAGGGAGACGGCGCCGGGGGCGGCCGACCTCAGCGACGTAAGCGCCGTCGTCGTCCGTTACTTCGGCGGTGTCCTTCTCGGGGCGGGCGGACTGGTGCGGGCATACTCCGAGTCCGTGTCCTCGGCCCTGAACCTCGTGCCGCTGGTCCGCCGCAGCCGCCTGCGGATCTGCTCGGTGGAAGTGCCGCACGCCGCAGCCGGGAAGCTCGAAAACGACCTGCGGACCGCAAACCTGGTGATGGCCGGAACCAGCTACGGAGCCCGGTACACCGTCCTGCAGGTGGCGGTGCCGGACAACGCCGGCGCCATAGCGGACGCCGCGGAGCGGGTGCAGTTGCTGACTGCCGGCAGTGCCTTGCTGGAGGCGAAGGGAACGGAGTGGGTGGATGTCCCCTTCCCCTGAGGTGTCCCTGGTGGACGTGGATGAGGATGTGCTGGACAGGCTCCTTGCTTTGGCTAAACGCGATGCCTCCCCCGATGAGGTGGCTCCCCCGCTGGGCGGACCCGGCTGGAATCCCGAGCGGACGGCCTGGTTCTTCGGGCTTCACCGCGCCGCCGCCTACGGTTTGGACGGCCTCGCCGGGGAGAAGACGTGGGGTATTCTCGCCGATGGCAGCCTCGCCGGATCCATCCGGCTGCGCCGCATCCCGTCCGGCACCGCGGAATCCGGACCCGCCGGAGCGGTGGCCGATACGGGTATCTGGCTTGGCCGGAGCTTTCGGTCCCGGGGCGTTGGCGCCGCCGCGTTGCGCCTGGTGCTGGAGGAGGCGCGAAGGGCGGGACTTTCCCGGGTCACTGCCCGCACCCTTGCGGGAAACGTCGGCGCCCAGCGCATTCTGGCCTCAGCCGGGGCCGTCCTGACGCACGACGACGACGGGACGGTCCGCGCCGTCGTCGAACTTTAAGGCGCGCTGGGTGACGCCCCACGCGCGGTGGCCGGCGTTTGCTTAAAACAACAGACCCCCTGCCTTGTGGCAGGGGGTCTGTTGCTGTGGCCCGGAAAAGCCGGGCCGGGGGGCAATTAGTTGCCGGTCAGCTTCTCGCGCAGAGCGGCGAGAGCCTCGTCGGATGCAAGCGTGCCTGCACCGGCGTTGGACTCAGCAGCCGGCTCCGAGGAGTAGCTGGTGGTGCCGGAATCGCTGTCACCGGACGTTGCAGCAGCAGCGTCGTCGGCAGCGTGCTGGGCAACCTGCTTCTTGTGGGCTTCCCAGCGGGTCTGGGCGTCAGCGTACTGCTGCTCCCAGGCGGCGCGCTGGTTCTCGTAGCCTTCAAGCCACTCGTTGGACTCGGGATCGAAGCCCTCGGGGTACTTGTAGTTGCCCTCTTCGTCGTACTCTGCGGCCATGCCGTACAGAGCCGGATCGAATTCGGTGCTGTCGGCGTCGACGCCCTCGTTGGCCTGCTTGAGGGACAGCGAGATGCGGCGGCGTTCCAGGTCGATGTCGATGACCTTGACGAACAGCTCGTCGCCAACGGAGACAACCTGCTCGGCCAGCTCCACGTGGCGGACAGCCAGCTCGGAGATGTGGACCAGGCCTTCGATGCCGTCTTCGACGCGGACGAACGCACCGAACGGAACCAGCTTGGTGACCTTACCCGGAACAACCTGGCCGAGGGCGTGGGTGCGGGCGAAGGTCTGCCACGGATCTTCCTGCGTAGCCTTGAGCGACAGGGAAACGCGCTCGCGGTCCAGGTCGACCTCAAGAACCTCGACGGTGACTTCCTGGCCAACTTCGACGACCTCGGACGGGTGGTCGATGTGCTTCCAGGACAGCTCGGAAACGTGAACCAGGCCGTCTACGCCGCCCAGGTCCACGAAGGCACCGAAGTTAACGATGGAGGAAACGACGCCGGGACGGACCTGGCCCTTTTCCAGCTTGTTGAGGAACGTGGAGCGGACCTCGGACTGGGTCTGCTCGAGCCATGCACGGCGGGACAGAACAACGTTGTTGCGGTTCTTGTCCAGCTCGATGATCTTGGCTTCGATCTGCTGGCCGATGTACGGAGCCAGGTCGCGCACACGGCGCATCTCGACGAGGGATGCGGGCAGGAAGCCGCGCAGGCCGATGTCGAGGATAAGACCACCCTTGACGACCTCGATGACGGTACCGGTGACAACACCGTCTTCTTCCTTGACCTTCTCGATGTCGCCCCAGGCACGCTCGTACTGAGCGCGCTTCTTGGAGAGGATCAGGCGGCCTTCTTTGTCTTCCTTGGTGAGCACCAGGGCTTCGACCTGATCGCCAACGGAGACGACGTCTCCGGGATCAACGTCGTGCTTGATGGACAGCTCGCGGGAGGGGATGACACCTTCGGTCTTGTAACCGATGTCGAGCAGGACTTCATCGCGGTCGACCTTGACGACGGTACCTTCGACGAGGTCTCCGTCGTTGAAGTACTTAATGGTGGCGTCGACTGCTGCGAGGAAGTCCTCAGCGGTACCGATGTCGTTAATGGCGACTACGGGGGTACCGGGCTTCTCGGTGGAGGTGATGGTCATGTAGTAGGGGCTCCGTTGTGGATAGTTAGTCGGTCAGGCAAACCGGCGCGCCCGCGTTATGGAACGCAGGCGCGATTCGCGGTGAATCCGACGGATCCTCCGGGTCATCCTGATTTTTTGTGGATTACTGTGGCATGGACTGCAAAGGCACACGCAGTACACGCCCGTTTATTCTAGTCGCTGCCCGTAACAGGGGTCAAAGCGGCGCCCCTGCGTGAGCCCGTCCCTGCGGCTCAGAAGTGGGTGAGGCAGTGCGTTGCCCGTTCCACCGCGAACATCTGCCGTGCTTTCAGGGTGGCGCCGGGGGTGTTTTCGGTGATCCGCCCTGCCGCGGCCAGCGTGACAGGACACACCCCGCCCAGGTAGATCGAGGACAGGGCGGAGACATCCAGAGCCAGGTCCGCCTGGGCGGTGTCCGGCAGGCGCTCGACGGCGGCCTGGCCGCCGTCGACGTCCAGGGCGTACTTCCCTGCCGTCAGGCCGAGCGGGTCCGCAATGCCGAAAACAAGCCGGCCATCCGCCGGGTAGTGCCGGGCTACCAGCGCCTTGCGGGCGTCGAGGATGCGGAGCCACAGCATGTCCCGGCTGTCCGACGAATCGATGCAGCGAGGATCGTCGAGTGCCCATGCCAGGGGGTCGTCAACCGGCGCCTCGTCCCATGAAACGCGTTCCACGAGGTCGATGGCGCCAAGGAACTGCCACAGTTCCAGGTAGGCGTCATGGCCCGCCGCCACGAGGTCCACGACCTCCACGGTGTAGGGCTCCGTGTCCCAGCCCAGGAACTTGTAGGAGACGTAGCCGTCAATGTCGCCGCCCGGGCCGTAGTGGAGCGCGACTTTGATTGCCGGGTCCTCCTTGCCGTCACGGCCCAGGGACCCTGAGGCCAACTGTCGGTACCAGTCCTGCCTCCCCATGGACCCGGGGGTAAGCCGGTGCACCCGCTCGAAGACCTCCGGGCCAGGCGCAGCAGCGCTTTGGGATCGGCAACCTCGACGCTTCCGGCAGGCAGGTGGCGGAGGTTGAAGCGCGCAGTGGTGTCCACCTTGACGGAGCGCTCAAAGCTGGCCACGCCGTACCCGAAGCGGCCGTAGATGGTGCCTTCCGAGGCGGTAAGGGCGGCCATGGCGATGCCGTCATCCTTGGCGAGGCGCAGGTCCTCGCTCATCATCGCCCGCAGGAGGCCCCGCCGCCGGTGCGACGTGCGCACCGTCACCGATGTGACCATCTGGGATTCGAGCATCCGGCCAAATCCGATATTGAGGGTCTTGCGGAAGGTGGCGAAGGTGGCCACCGGCACCGTTGCCGGCAGGGAGGACGGCGCCACCGCCCCAGTCTGGTAGACGCCGGTGAGCACCCGGCGGTCGGCTTCGTACGTGGCGAGCGATTTTGCCACGTGCTCCGGAGTCCTGGTGGATTCATGGAATCCGAAGGACACAGCACGGGACCAGGCTTCCGCCTCCGCGTACCCGTCCTTGCCCTCGGAGACTGCGCCAAAGCGCCGGATTTCATAGTTGCCACTCAGTTCTGCCACGGATACGAGCCTAGTCATGGCCGGCGGCCTTCACCAGTCACCCACGCGCCACGGCCGCGCGCCGCTGCAGGCACCCGCCATCGGGATCCTGTTCAACTTCGGCCGCAGCATCCTGGGCCAATGTGCAGTGCGCTGCCAGCCCAGTGGGTCTAAGTTGGAGCAGGACGTGACGTGCTTCACATGCGTGGGACACGCGGTCTGGACCCACGTGACATTTCTGCCCGCAGTACCTGACCCTAGCGAGGACACATGCAAGTTTCTCAAGCAGAACAAACACCGGACGCATCCCTGCTGAAAGTCCTGGGCAACTGGGATGCCCTGGCGCTCGGATTCGGAGCCATGATCGGCTTCGGCTGGGTGGTCCTCACCGGCGGCTGGATCGCGTCAGCCGGGACCATGGGGGCCGTCCTGGCCATGATCACCGGTGGCGCCATCATGGGCGTGGTGGGTCTCACCTACGCCGAGCTGACCGCGGCCATGCCGAAGGCGGGTGGTGAACACAACTTCCTGCTCCGCGGAATGGGCCCACGGTGGTCCTTCATCGGCTCCTGGGCCATCACCGGCGGGTACATCACCATCGTTGCCTTTGAGGCCGTGGCGCTGCCCCGGACTGCGCAATACCTCTTCCCGAACCTCAGCCAGATCCCCCTGTGGGAAGTGGCCGGCTATCAGGTGCACCTGACCTGGGCGCTGGTGGGGGCTGTCGCAGCGGTCGTGATCACCGGAATCAACATCCTCGGGGTGAAGCTTGCCGGTGTTGCCCAGACGTTCGTAGTGGTTTTCCTGCTGGTCATTGGCCTGATGCTGGTGTTCGGTTCCTTCGTTGGAGGTTCGGCGAAGAACATGGAGCCCTTCTTCACGGGCGGCCTGAACGGCTACTTCGCCGTCCTGGTGGTGGTTCCGTTCCTGTTCGTGGGCTTCGACGTCATCCCGCAGTCAGCCGAAGAAGTGGACATTCCGGCACGGCAGATAGGCAGGCTCGTCGTCGTCGCCGTCATCCTCGCAACGATCTGGTACGTCATGACGGTCCTGACCACGTCCTCGGCGATGCCCGCGGGCGAGATAGCACAGGCGGACATTGCAACAGCCGATGCCATGGGTGCGCTGTTCGGCAGTGACGTGATGGCCAAGATCCTGATTGCCGGTGGAATCGCGGGAATCCTGACCTCCTGGAACTCGCTGCTCCTGGGTGCCTCGCGCCTGATGTTCTCGATGGCACGGTCCGGGATGCTGCCCGGGTGGTTCGCCAAACTGCATCCGAAGTACCGCACGCCGGTCAACGCGCTCCTGTTCATCGGCGTGCTGTCCTTTGTTGCGCCGTTCTTCGGCGTATCGATGCTCGGCTGGCTTGTGGATTCGGGAGCGCCCAGCATCGTTATCGCCTACATCCTGGTCTCTGTGGTGTTCGTGATCCTGCGCCGGCGCGAGCCCGGGATGGACCGCCCGCTCCGCGTGGGCGGCCAGGGCAACGGCGGCATCATGATCGGCGTTGCCGCGGTGGTTCTCTGCCTGGGACTGCTTAGCCTCTACATGCCGGGCATGCCCGCAGCCCTCACCCCGCCGCCGTGGATCCTGTTCGGCCTCTGGTGGATGCTCGGGGCGGTCCTGCTGTTCCGCATCCCGTCCGGCATCGCTCCCGGCGAGGACGCTGAGCACGACCTGCTGGAGCGGCTGAGGCAGCGGCGGGAGGCAACAAGGAACAGCTGACGGCAGGCCCTGCCCTGCGGCAGGGCCTTGCTGACAACGTGAAAGAGGTGGGACGGTTGTCCGTCCCACCTCTTTTTGCCTTGCGCGTGGGCTTAGTGCCCGGCGTCGTACCAGCTGGGTCCGACGCCGATCTGGACCTCAAGCGGAACGCTCAGGTCCGCCGCGGCAGCCATCTGCTCGGTGACCAGTTTCTCCACGGCGGCGCGTTCGCCGGTGGCGACTTCCAGGACGAGTTCGTCATGGACCTGCAGCAGCATCCGTGACTTCAGCCCCTGGGCCTTCAATTCAGCGTGGACACCGAGCATGGCACGCTTGATGATGTCCGCCGCCGAGCCCTGGATGGGGCTGTTCAGTGCGATGCGTTCGGCGTTTTCGCGCAGCTGCCTGTCCGTGCTGGTCAGGTCCGGCAGGTACCGCCGGCGTCCCTCGATGGTGGCCGTGTAGCCGTCCACGCGGGCCTGGTCGACGACGCCGCGAAGGTAGTCGCGGACGGCGCCGAACCGGTCGAAGTAGTCCTTCATGAGGGTCCGTGCTTCATCGACGGAGATCTCCAGCTGCTTGGACAGGCCGAAGGACGTCAGGCCGTAGGCCAGGCCATAGGACATGGCCTTCACCTTCGAGCGCATGGCGCTGGTGACCTCTTCGGTGGGCACGTGGAAGATGTTCGAGCCGACGAACCGGTGCAGGTCCTCGCCGTCCTTGTAGGCCTGGATGAGGCCCTGGTCGCCGGACAGGTGCGCCATGATGCGCATCTCAATCTGCGAGTAGTCCGCGGACAGCAGGCATTCGTAACCCTCCCCCACCACGAAGATGCCCCGGACGCGCCGGCCTTCCTCGCTGCGGATGGGGATGTTCTGCAGGTTGGGGTTGTTGGAGGAGATCCGGCCCGTTGCTGCCACGTTCTGCGCGTACGTGGTGTGGATGCGGCCGTCCTCTGCCACCGATTTCTTCAGGGATTCAAGCATCTGGCGCAGCTTGGCGGCCTCGCGGTGGGCCATCAGCTGCACCAGGAACTCGTGCCCGGTCTTTTCCAGCAGGTTCTTCAGCGAGGCCGCGTCCGTGGTGTAGCCCGACTTGATCTTCTTGGTCTTGGGCAGCTGGAGTTCCTCGAACAGGACAGTCTGGAGCTGCTTGGGCGAGCCCAGGTTGACCTCGTGGCCGATCGCCGCAAAGGCCTGCTCCTGCGCCTGGTCGATGACCCTGGCAAGGTCGGCGAGCTGGTCGTCCATGCGTGCCATGTCGATGCCGATGCCGGCGAGTTCCATGTCCGCAAGGACCCGGCTGACGGGCAGCTCCAGCGTGGACAGGAGTTCCTCGGCCCGGCGCTCCTTCAGTTCCGATTCGAAGTAGCTGCTGAGGGCAAGGACGACGGCGGCGGCCTGGACCAGCGCGTCGGCGGCGGCATCGTCCTCGCCGTCGAAGGAGAGCTCCAGCTGCCCTGCCTTGGCTGTTGCGCCAGGGATACCCACGTTCAGGTGGTGCTGGGCCAGCTCGGCGAGTTCATAGGTGCGCCGGTCGGGCTGGATGAGGTAGCCGGAGATGGAGGTATCGTCCACGACGCCGTCCAGCTCCAGCCCACGGGAACTCAGGGCTTTGAGAGCGGCCTTGAAGCCGTGCATGACCTTCGGAGCGCCGGGGTCGCGCAGCCAGGCAGCCAGGACGTTCTCCGTCTCGGCATCCTGTCCGGTCAGGTCAATGTAGGCGGCGGCGCCGTTCCGTACGATGGCCAGCGCTGCGGCGTCCTCGCCGATGCGGCCGGGGATGAGGTCTACCGCGAGGGCGGAGCGTTGTCCGGCGCCCGCGGCCAGGAACGCGGACAGTTCCGCGGCGTCACCCGGGGTGACGTACTCGGGAGTGTCGATGCTCTCCCGCTCGGCGGCCGGCTTGTCCTCATCGCCGTACAGCGCGAAGAGCCTGTTGCGGATGGTCTTGAATTCAAGTTTGTCGAAGAGGTCCTCGAGTGCTGCCTGGTCAGGGCGCGGCTGGTACAGGTCATCGAGTGTGACGGGGAGTTCAAGGTCCGTGTGGAGCTGGTTCAGCCGGCGGTTCCGCTTCACGGCGTCGACGTTCTCGCGCAGCGCGTCGCCCACCTTGCCGCCAATGGAATCCAGGTGTTCCAGGACGCCCTCGAGTCCCCCGTAGAGGTTGATCCACTTGGCTGCGGTCTTCGGTCCGACGCCGGGCACGCCCGGGAGGTTGTCCGCGGTTTCGCCCACCAGTGCGGCGAGGTCGGAGTACCTGCCGGGGCTGACGAAGTACTTTGCCTCGATGGCGGCGGCATCCATCCGCGGAATATCGCTGACGCCCTTTTTGGGGTACAGCACAAAGACGTTGTCCGTGATGAGCTGGAATGCGTCCCGGTCCCCCGACACCAGCAGTACCTCGTACCCGGCCTTTTCACCCATGGCGGCGAGGGTGGCCAGGATGTCATCAGCCTCATAACCGGGCATTTTGATGGTCTTGATGCCCCAGGCCTCCATGACCTGCCCAATGAGGTCAATCTGGTTGTTCATCTCCCGGGGGGTTTCGTTCCGGCCACCCTTGTATTCGCTGTACTCGGTCTTGCGGTGGGTGGACTCGTCGGAGACGTCGAAGGCCACGGCGATGTGGGTTGGCTGCTGCTCCTTGATGAGGTTGATCAGCATGGAGGTGAATCCGTGGATGGCGTTAGTGTGCTGCCCGTTGGTGGTTGAGAACTTGTCCGCAGGCAGCGCGAAAAAAGCGCGGAAGGCCATGGAGTGGCCGTCCAGGACGAGCAGCCGCGGCTGGCCGGTCATGGGGACTACGGGGGCGGCGGTCGCTGAAACGGACCCGCCGGCCGGGACCCCAACGTTGTCCTGACCTGCACCTTCCCCGACTGCAGCGTCCTGGAGGGCGATTGAGCCCTGCGGGGCGTTGTCCTCCTGCAGGGTTTGGGACGGGAAAGGGGCCGGTTTGGTTGTTTCACTCACAGGTGCCAGCCTAGTTGCCATGATGGACAATTTCACGCCCGGCCCCTTCGCCGAAGAGCTTTCCGCCGCCGGCATCCCTGAGCACCTGCATGCCTGGCTTGGGCAGTTCGGGATCGGCGCCCTGGTGGTAAAAATGGGGATCCGGTTCCAGGAGATGAGCCCCGGGCGCAGCGTTGCCACCATGCCGGTGGAGGGCAACACGCAGGTCGCGGGAATCCTGCACGGCGGGGCGCACGTGGTGCTCGCCGAAACACTGGGATCCTTCGCCGCCGGGATGCATGCCGGGCCGGGCCGCCATGCGGTGGGCATCGAGGTCAACGCCACCCATCACCGCTCCATCTCCACCGGAACCGTGACGGGAACGTGCACAGCCATCCATCTGGGCCGGACCCTGGCCACCCATGAGATCGTGATGACCGACGAGCAGGGCAGGCGGCTGTCCACGGCACGCATCACCAATATGATCCGGGACAACATCCCCGAGCCCCGTCCAAAAGCGGCGGGTCAGTCCGTTGCAGGGGACGACTAACGACGGCTGACAGTGACGATGCACAAGGCGGCCCCTTAACCCGAACGCATGCGCAGGATCAGCGGAACCTGGATTGCCGGTGTCTCGTTGCTGCTGACCGCGTGTTCCGCTGCACCTGCGTCAGTTGCTGAATCTGAGCACGCGGGCGGGCTCCCAGCTCAAGCAATCACTGCCAAGCCAGACTCCTCCGGCCGGGATCTTGCATACCCTTTTCCGACGGCAGGCTGGCTGGACGACGGCGCCAGGTTCGCCATTGTGCTGGCCGGCAGTTCGAGCTGCCCTGCGTTTCCGTCCTCCATCGACGTTGCCGATCCTCACACCATTAAACTGGGCCTCGACACCCGCGGCGGACCCAACTGCATAGCCGACATGGCGCCGCGCACCTACATCATCAGGACTCCAACCGGGATAGACAGTTCGGGTCAGGTAACACTCCTGTTTGGCGAAACTACCGTGGCGCTGCCGCCGCTATAGAGCCCACCGGCTCCCGACCCCTGGCTCCCGGCTCCCGGCTCAATCAGGGTCCGCCAGGGTCACCTGGGCGCCAGCAGGCGGGGCAGGATTGGCGATTTCCGGTGGCAAAGCCGCTGAGGAAATCTCCGCCGTGGGCTGTCCGCCTCATTGTCGGACCCCCTTGGCAGGATGGGTTTATGGGCAGGGAAGCGGTGGCGAGGGCGTTTGCGGAGATCAGGGCCGCCCTTGCCGTGCTCGATGCGGAGGTGGACGGGCGCGGTTCGGAGCCGTTCTCCGCTGCCGATCCGTTGGCCGGGCTGGCAGACGGGAGCCTGGACATCCTCGCCGGTGCGGCGGCGGTGGAAGCCGGCGTGGCGGGGCTGAAGGCCCGCGCTGCCATGAAATACGCCGACACCGCCCACGCCCTGGCCCCTCCCGGAATGCCGGTGCCGGCACAGGAAATGGCCGTGGCCGCCGAAATCGGGTGCGTGCTGGCCCTCGGGCCACGGGCCGCCAGCACGTTCCTGTCCGCATCCCACGCACTGACCACCACCCTGCCCCTGACCCTCGCGGCCCTCCACACCGGCACGATCTCGTGGCAACACGCCCGGGCCATGGCGGACGAGGCAGCCACCCTCGACCCCGCCGGCGCCACCGCCCTGGAAGCCCACTTCCTGGACCCGGACACACCACGACCAGCCACCGCAGCAACGATCGGGGAGATGCCCGCTCACCGGTTCAAACACAAAGCCCGCACCTGGCGCGAACGCCACCATCCCGAATCGCTGGAGAAGCGCCATACCAAGGCCGCGGCGGACCGGCGGGTCGAATACCGGCCTGACCAGGACGGGATGGCCTGGCTCTCGGCCTGCCTCCCCGCCGACCAGGCCATGGCAGGCTGGAACCGGCTCAACGCCCTCTCCCGCGCCGCACAAGGACCCACCGAACCCCGCACCCTCACCCAACTCCGCGCCGATACCTTCGCCGAAGCCATCCTCACCAGCGGCACCAACAGTGGCAGCAACCACGGGAGAGCCGACAGTCCCGGCATTCCTGCAGATACCAGCGTCGCGGCAGACACCAGCGCCGCGGCAGGCACCAGCGCCGCGGCAGATACCAGCAGCGGGGCAGATGCAGGAACGGATCCCGCCCCGTCGTCGTCGATCCGGGCCCAGGTCCTCGTCACCGTCCCGGTCTTCGCCCTCATGGGCCTGACCGACGAACCAGCAATGCTCGACGGGTACGGACACATCCCAGCCTCCATGGCGAGGGACCTGGTCGCCAACGGCGCCGATTCGTTCCACCGCGTCCTGATTGACCCGCGGGACGGCGCCCCGCTGGAAATCGGGCGCACCAGCTACCGGGTCACCAAAGCCATGCGGAACTGGCTCCGGCTGCGCGACGGCAAATGCCCCTTCCCCGGCTGCAGCAACAGCTCTTTGGATAACGAGGCAGATCACCTCCTCGCCTGGCACGACGGCGACACCACCGGAATCAGCAACCTCGGACAACCCTGCCCAAAACACCACAAACTCCGGCACACCAGCGGCTGGACCCCAACACCAGCCACCAAAAACCAACCTCCCGGCTGGACATCACCCACCGGCCGCCAGTACAAAAGCGAACACCAGGACTGGGAACCACCCCACTGGCCGGAGTCTGCCCTGTCCGCCATGCCCGCGCACCTGAAACCCGGTGAGCAGCGCCGGGAACGTCACAGAGGGCAGGCACACCGCCCCGCGGATCTGCTTCATCGCGGGCTATCCCAGGCAGAAGTCGAGCTGGAGGAGTTCTTCTATGGCAGCGGCTGACCGGGCGGCTGCGCGGTCATTGATCTGCATGCCGACCGTTTTACTCCGTTGACCTATGTGCCGCTGGCCACGCTGCCATCCAAAAGGTACCGCAGCTCAACGATGCCCCTGCCCATGGTGCGGGAGGCAACCAGCTCGAGCGGCGGCGTCGGCCCTTCCAAAGGGAGCAGCCGCTTGCCGCTTCCCAATACGACGGGTATCACGGACAGGATAATTTCGTGGAGCAGGCCGGCGGCGGCGAACTGCGCGGCCAGGTTGCCGCCGCCCACCACCCAGATGTTCCTGCCGCCCGCGTCCCGTTCGAAGTCCGCTGCGAACTCGGTGACATCCCCGCGGACGAACGTGATGTCAGCGCCTGCCGGGACCGGGTACTCATGATGGGTGAACACGTAGGACGGCGTGCCGGGGTAAGGCCAGTTGTCCGGTTCGTGCTCCAAAAGCCAGGAGTAGGTTTCTCCGCCCATGACGATGCAGCCCACATCCGCCATGAACGACTCGTAGCTTTCCTTGCCGCCTTCGAACCCGTCGAACTGCAGGAGCCAGTCCAGGTCATCAGTGGGGGTGGCAATGAAGCCGTCCAGGGAGGCGGCGACGTAGTACTGGATGCGAGGCATGGGCCAAGCCTAGCCAACCACGCCAGAGCCTGCCAGAGACTGGCTGGACCAGAAACGGGTGGGCAGAAACCGGCTCACGCCAGACCGATTACGGCACTGCCGGCGTCGACCTGGGGAAGGAAAGGGGCCTGGTCAGCCGGAGAAGTACGGAATGATCAGGTACAGGCCGAAAAGAACCGCCAGGCTGCACAGGCCGAAGCAAATGTAGGCAAGCGACCGCTTGATACCCGGGGACGTCTGCTGGACGTCAGCGGCGATGGCGGTGAGCCGAACGCCGAGCGAGTAGAGGACCACAACTGTAACCGCGGCGGCCAGGGTGGCGCCGGCAACGGTCAGGAGTTCCAACCACTTCATCGCTGAGTCTCCTTCTGGTTGTTGGCGTCAGCGTCAGCCTTTGCCTGGGCCTTGGCTTTGGCGTGGGCGCGCGCACGCGCCATGGCCTTCTTTTTGGCGAAGCGCACGGCCTGGCCGGCTTCCTCCACCTCGATGGCGTTGTGGTGGCCGACTGCGGACTTGCGAGAGTAAAAGAACATAAAGAGGACAGCTGCCGTGCCGGCAACGGCGGCGATCAGGACGCCGATCACACCGGTCTTGACCAGCAGGGCGGTCAGGGCCCCCACAATGCCTGCGGCAGGAAGAGTGAACAGCCAGCCAAGGGCGATCTTGCCCACCATGCTCCAGCGGACGCTGGTTCCCTTCCGGCCCATGCCGGATCCGATCACGGAACCGGACGCCACCTGGGTAGTGGAGAGCGCAAAGCCGAGGTGCGAGGACGCAAGGATCGCGGACGCGGTGCTGGTCTCGGCCGCGAAACCCTGGGCGGGCTTCACTTCGGTGAGGCCGGCACCCATGGTGCGGATGATGCGCCATCCGCCGGCGTAGGTGCCCACGGCGATGGCGAGGGCGCACGCGGCAATCACCCAGAACTGGGGACCGGATCCGGGTTCCTGGGTGCCGGCGGCGATCAGCACCAGGGTGATGATGCCCATGGTCTTCTGGGCATCGTTGGTGCCGTGGGCCAGGGCTACCAGGCTTGAGGTGAAGATCTGTCCCGTACGGAAACCGCCGCGCTTCTGGGTGAGCTTGCTGCCGGTCTCCGGATCATGCCGGGACGTCAGGGCGTATGCCAGCCGCGTGCAGATGTAGGCGACAATGCCGGCGATCAGCGGAGCGAAGATGGCGGGGAGGATGACCTTTTGCATCAGGCCCTCGAGGTTGATCGAGTTGAAGCCGATGCCGGCGATCGCGGCGCCGATCAGACCGCCGAACAGCGCGTGCGAGGAACTCGACGGCAGGCCCTTGAGCCACGTGATCATGTTCCAGAGGATGGCGCCCATGAGGCCGGCGAAAATGATGTCCGGGGTGATCTGGATCCCGTCCGACCCTTCCCGGATGATTCCGCCGGAGACCGTCTTGGCCACCTCGGTGGACAGGAACGCGCCCACGAGGTTCAGGATGGCCGCCAGGGTCACCGCGGTCTTCGGCTTGATGGCACCGGTCGCAATGGGCGTGGCCATGGCATTCGCGGTGTCATGGAAGCCGTTCGTGAAGTCGAAAAATAGTGCCAGTGCGATGACCAGCGCCACCATGAAGGTGATATCCACCTGTTGCCCAATCTGCAGAGTCGACGTTCAGCAGTTTCATCTCCCCCGGCTGCCTTGCACAGCATAATTCACCAGCTGTTCGCTTGGAATGACCTGTGGCGTTAACACAACCGGCGTGAAACCTTATCGATCGTACGCGTCCCCGGCATCAGGTCAAAACAACGGCCGCACCAGAAATGACTGCACCCGCTGCAGTTCGGCGGGCGAGATTCCGCGCCGCGGGTCCGGGGACAGGGCCAGGATCCGGCGGCCCAGGAGCCTGGCCCAGGACTGCGCTTCTGCCTCGAATGCGAGCTGGTCGTCAATCCACGCCACGGCTTCCGGGCCGGTCTCCTCCACATCGTCCTGAATGGCCGCAAGCTTCCACCAGCCGTCGCCCGTACCCGCTCCATCCGCCGTCAGGTAGGGCCACCGTGCCCCGTCCAGGCCGATGGCCGGGCACAGGTACTGCGGGGCGAGTTCTTCCCAGCTGGTGAGCCAGACGCACCGCACCCCTGGCGTGGCGGCGATCCTGTTGAACGCGTCCACCAGTTCCGGCGCGTAGGCCACGGGCAGGAGCCCCGCGGTGGAATTTTTCCAGCCGGTTCCCCAGCCGCTGGCGCCTTCCGGTCCGAAAGGACAGATAACGCCGTCGACGTCGATATAGAGCGTGCGGGTCACGGCCGGTGGTCCAGGGAACCTAGCGGTGGCGGAAATCGGACGGTTCCCGGCCGGCGTCAAGCCCTGGCGCTGCCTGCCGTTCCAGGGCGGCAAGGGTGGCATCGGGCAGGACGATGAGGCCATCGAGTTCGCGGCGGGCGCGCTTATAGGCTGCCTGCCGCTCGGCTGGCGTTGCGGCATGGTCCCCGGCGATCCTCAGCAACTGCCGGGCAGTGGCAAG
The DNA here is from genome assembly GCF_023708005.1 of Pseudarthrobacter sp. NCCP-2145. NCBI lineage: Bacteria > Bacillati > Actinomycetota > Actinomycetes > Micrococcales > Micrococcaceae > Pseudarthrobacter > Pseudarthrobacter sp. NCCP-2145. The sequence goes on from NZ_BRCG01000001.1 coordinate 252,157, forward strand.
GCGTTCGCGTTCCGGGCCGGTGAACTTGCTGTCCCTGATCCGGAGGGCTTCACGTTCGGCCACGTCCAGCGCCACCGCGAAGCTGTTGACCGCCTTCCGGTAGGCTTCCAGCCGCGAGGGCGAGGTCATGTCCTCCGGGGAATCCGGGCGCTGGCCGTCCGCCTCCCTCTTCGCCCGGAGGAAGGCGACAGTGAGCGGTTCGCGGACATCGGTCATGAGCGGAAAATCGATGAGCTTCCCCACGTCCAGCTCATAATCCAGCCAGCGCTTATTGATGGCGTCGTGGGTGGCAACAAGCGCTTCAACGTCCGCTGCCGAGGCCCTTTCGAGTTCGCGGGACTGGTTCCTGAGCTTGTACAGCTCCACTTTTCGCCGGTGCCGCCGTTCGCCGGCCTTGCGCAGCGAGTTGGTCCAATGCCCGGCAAAGGCCATCGCGGGGAAGACCAGCCACCATTTATCGTCAAGGAACTCAAAGAGGGATTCCACGCGTCAATCCTCGCACCGCCCGGCACCCTCCTCAAGAACCCGCCTCCACCCCAGGAAACGGCACACGCCGGACGGCGGATCAGCCCTGGGGAGTTCCCGCGGCGCCCTGGGCGCTGTTGACGTTGACCAGCCAGGCCACGCCAAAGCGGTCCGTGCACATGCCGAAAATGTCACCCCACGGCGACTGCTCCATGGGCACGGTCACCGTTCCGCCGTCGCCGCTGAGCTTCTCGTAGTAGCCGCGGAGTTCTGCTTCATCGTCTCCGCTGAGGGAGATGGAAATGGACGCCCCGGGCGTATACCCCATGCTGTTCGGCGTGTCGGCGCCCATCAGCACCATCCCTTTGCTGGTGGTGAGCATGCCGTGCATGATCTTCTCCGACTCCGCAGGATCGTCGCTGGCCTGGAACTCCCCGAAGGTGCTCAGGGTCAACTCCCCGCCGAAGACGGACTGGTAGAAGTTCATCGCTTCGCGGGCGTTGTCGCGGAAGCTGAGGTAGGGATTGAGGGTGGTCGGCATGATGGATCTCCTTGGCGTGGGGACGGGACATGGTGGAACCAGTCACCATCCTGCCTCAAAGCAGGTGCCGGTGGTAGGGGAAAAGGGACGGGTGGTGCACAAGAGTCCGGCTGGGCCGTAGGCTCTGGGGCATGGCCAGATACTTTGACGTTCACCCCCAGGACCCCCAGCCGCGCGCCATCACCCAGGCGGTCAAGATAGTGCTCGACGGCGGCCTGATCGCCTACCCCACGGATTCCTGCTATGCGCTGGGCGCCCAGGTGGGCAACCGGGACGCCCTCGACCGGATCAGGAGCATCCGCCGGCTGGACGACAAGCACCACTTCACGCTGGTCTGCCGGGACTTTGCCCAGCTGGGACAGTTCGTGAACATCGGGAACGATGTCTTCCGCAGCATCAAGGCAGTCACCCCGGGCGGCTACACCTTCATCCTTCCGGCAACGAAGGAAGTTCCCAAGCGCCTGCTGCATCCCAAGAAGAAGACCGTGGGTGTGAGGATCCCGGACAACCGCGTGGTCCAGGCGCTGCTGGCAGAACTGGGCGAGCCGCTGCTCTCAAGCACCCTGCTGCTGCCCGACGAGGAGGATCCGCTGACCCAGGGGTGGGAAATCAAGGAACGCCTGGACCACCAGGTGGACGCCGTGATCGACGCCGGCGATTGCGGTTCCGAACCCACCACCGTGATCGACTACTCCTCCGGGGTGGCAGAAGTGGTCCGGCGCGGAACCGGCGACCCGTCCCGCTTCGAATAGACGGCCCGGTTCTCCGCCCCGGCCGCAGTTACTGGCGGCGGCCAGCCCCTTCCGGGCGGGCTAGTCCTGCTTCCGCGCCCTGCTGGGCTGCACCCGGGGCGGCTCGCCCGGCATTTTGGGGTAGTCCGGCGGGAAGGGGAGTTCGCCCAGCCCGGACTTGAGGTCGCGGTCCCACCATTCGAGCAGGGTATCGATGGTCCCCGGCTTGCTGTGCATTTTGGCCCAAGGGTCACCGACCGTTTTAAGCCGGTCCGGCACGGTCAGGATGGTGAAGTCCTTCGGGTCCACGTGTCCCAACTCGTCCCAGGTGATGGGGCAGGACACTGGCGCATGGGCCAGCGGCCGCGGGCTGTAGGCGCCTGCGATGGTCCGGTCCCGGTTCGCCTGGTTGAAGTCCACGAACACCCGCTGGCCGCGCTCTTCCTTCCACCAGGCCGTGGTGACCTTGTCCGGCATGCGGCGTTCCAGCTCCCGGGCCGCGGCGATCACGGCATGCCGGACGTCAAGGAATTCCCTGGTGGGTTCGACGGGCGCGTACACGTGCAGGCCCCGGTTTCCGGAGGTCTTGATGAAGCATTCCAGGCCTGCCTCTGCCAGCACCTCCTTCAGCGCCACGGCAGCCGGGACGGCGTCGTCGAAATCCGTTCCAGGCTGGGGGTCAAGATCGATGCGGAGCTGGTCGGGGTTGTCCGTGTTGTCCGCGCGTGACGGCCAGGGGTGGAACACGATGGTGTTCATCTGCACTGCCCACACCGCGGCGGCGGGCTCGTCAAGTATCAGCATGGGATGTGAGCGGGCGCTCGGGAACACCACGGGCGTGGACCGGATGAACTCAGGGGCGCCCTTCGGCGGGTTCTTGGAGAAGAACATTTCCCCCTCGATGGTGCCCGAGAACCTCTGCAGCGCCACTGGCCTGCCGCCATTGGCAGCGATGAACGCGTCCCCGACGTCAGTGATGTACCGGGCCAGGTCGAGTTTGGTGATTCCGGGTTCGGGCCAGATCACCCTGCTGGGGCTCGAGATGCGCATTTCGCGCTCGCCGTGCGGGCCCGGGACTGTCAGGGTGGTCTGTTCACTCGCCATGGGGACAACGTACACCCCTGCATCGGAGGCCCGGCAGATTTGCGCAGCCGGTCCGGCAAGATGGAGGCATGTCCGTTACAGAATCAGACTTTTCCATCGCTGTGGGCGAGGGCACGGTGTCTGCCGCGTACGCCCGCCCCGACAGTCCGTCCGCCACCGTGGTGGTGGCCCATGGTGCCGGCGCAGGCATGGAGCACCCCTTCCTGCGCGGGTTCACCGATGGGTTGAACTCCCTGGGCATTGCCACCCTGCGCTTCAACTTCCCCTACCGGGAGGCGGGGCGGAAATTTCCGGACCGTCCGCCTGCCGCCATCACCGCCTGGCGGGCCGCTATGGCGGCGGCGGCGGAGCGGGCGGCGGACCACGGCGACACCGGCCCGCTCTGGGCGGCCGGTAAATCGTTCGGCGGACGGATGGCCTCCATGGCCGTCGCGGAGGGGATGGAAGCCGCCGGGCTGGTGTACCTGGGTTACCCCCTGCATGCTCCGGGGAAGCCCGACAAGCTCCGGGACGAACACCTGTACGGCATCACTGCGCCCATGCTTTTTCTGCAGGGCAGCCGGGACACGTTCGCTACCCCCGGACTCCTGGAGGATGTGGTGGGCAGGATCGGACCCTCAGCCGTCCTGCAGTGGGTGGACGGCGGTGACCATTCCTTTGCGGTGGCAGGCCTCAAGCGTTCCGCGGCAGAGGTGGGCGCCTCCCTGGCGGAGCCGGTGGCCCGCTTTGTCCGCGCCTCCGGCTGAGGCCGGAGGCGTTCCAGGGGCCGGGCCGGCCGAAGACCGGCTGTCAGGCGGCTTCTTCGTGCCACCATCCTTCCCAGGCTGACGAAGTGAGCTGTCCTTCGGGGAATTCCGTGCTTCCGGTTCCGCCCGTGGGGAACCGGCTGTCATCGCTCCGGCGGCCGTCGAGCAGGAGATTGAGGTTGTTGAGGAGAAACATCTGTAGGTCCTTCCATGTCTGCGTGTGGACCACTCTGTCCAGGTGGAAACGAGCCTACGCGGCGCATGTTTCAGCACGTCGACGCGAAGTAACAAGCGTGTATCGGACATCTCACGCACGGTTCACGGGCCGGGGAGGCCGTCCCGGCGGGACGCTACTTTCGCTGCTTGGTCCGTGCAGTGGCGGGCGCGGACCAGGGATCTTCGGGCCAGGGATGCCTGGGGTAGCGGCCCCGCATTTCGGCCCGGACCTGGGCGTAGGGTCCGGACCAGAAGGACGCCAGGTCCCCGGTGACAGCCAGCGGCCGCCGGGCCGGTGAGAGCAAGTGGAACAGCACCGGCACCCGGCCATTGACCAGGCGGGGCGTCGCGGCCAGGCCAAAACACTCCTGGAGTTTGACGGCCACCACCGGCGGCGCCGTCACATCAGACCACTCGGGGTAGTCAATCCGCACCCTGGAGCCGCTGGGAACTTCCAGTGATTCAGGCGCGAGCTCCTCCATCCTGGCTGCCTCCGGCCACGGAAGCAGCCGCCGCAGGGTCTCGGCAAGGTTAATCATGTTGACGTCCGCGCCGGCCGCAAACGACTCAAGCTCGGGTCCCAGCCAGTCCTGCAGCCTGCGGAGGAGTCCGGCCTCCGACACGTCCGGCCACGGCTCCCCCAGCTCGCGATGCAGGAAGGCGAGCCGCCTGCGCAAGGCGTCCGCCGTCGTCGACCATGCGAGGGCGGCGAGTCCTTCCTTCCGCAGCGCTGCTGCCACCGCGGCGCGGCCCTCGGCAGGCGACGGCCGCACGGGGGTGGACGCGAGGACAATAGCGCCCAGCCGCCGGACTTTGCGCGCGGTGACCCGGCCCTGCGTCAAGGCCGCCTCCACGTTCTCGACCAGGAGGTGGGATGCGGCTGATTCGGCGAGGTCGGCGGAGAGCGGGGCTGCGGCGCGGATCACGGCACCGGTACCGGCCGAGTCCCTGCCTTCGCCTCGGGACACCTCAGCCACTGCCAGCCATTCGTGCCCGGCAAGGCTGCTTCCAGCAGGGAGTCCGGCCCGGGTGCCGGAGGACAGCAGGTACCGCTCGGGACCGTCGCCGGGAACCCTGCGTGCCACGCGGTCCGGGAAGGCGAGGGCGACGACGGCGCCCACCAGTGCGGTCCCGCCGGCGAGAGGCGGGAGGCCGGGAATGTCAGCCAGCAGCCCTCCTTGCTGCGCCAGGACCTGGAGGCGGCGGCTTTCGTCTGCCCAGCGCCGGCCGGCCGGTCCCTTATCGCTTCGGAGGTCGGACAGGAGGCGCGGCAGGTCCGCACCGGGAGCGCGCGCGTCACTAGCCACGGCGGCCACCACCTCGGCTGCCGCCCCGGGACCGGCGGCAGCGGCGCCGTCGAGCAATGCGCGGCCGAGCCGCGGATCAACCGGAAGGCCCGCCAGGGTCCTGCCGGCCGCGGTCGCGTGGCCATCCCCGGACACGGCACCAAGTTCGAGCAGGATTTCCATGGCATCTTCCATGGCCTGCTCCGGCGGGGAGTCCGGCAGTGCGAGGCCCTTCCCGCGCGGTGACCCCCAGCACGCCATCATCAGGGCGACTCCGGCAAGGTCCGCCACGGTGATTTCCGGGGTCACGTGGGCCGGGGCGGCGCCGAACGCCTGCTGGCTGTAGCAGCGGACCACGGTCCCGGGTCCCTGGCGGGCCGCGCGTCCCGCACGCTGGTCGGCAGAAGCGCGGGAGCAGGAAACCGTCACCAGCCCGTTCATTCCCCGGGCGGCGTCGCGCCGCGGTTCACGGGACAGCCCCGAATCGATGACCAGCCGGACCCCCGGCACGGTCAGCGACGACTCGGCCAGGTCCGTGGAAACGATGATCCTCGGGTTCTCCCCCGGCCGGCGGCCGGACACCGCCCGGTCCTGCTCGGCCGGGCCCACCCTGCCGTGGAGTTCCAGCACGTCAGTCCCCGGGCCCACCCGGCTTCGGAGCCCCGCCGCAACCCGGGACACTTCCCAGGCCCCCGGGACGAAGACAAGCGCGTCGGCAGCGCGGTCCATTGCCAGCGCTTGCCGGTGGGCCCCGGCGGCGGTGTCTGCGATGAAATCCAGGAAAGCACGCGTCACTCCCCTGCCGTCCAACCGCGGGCCGGGCGCAGGACACCACTCCGTCTCCAGCGGATGGAGGGCCGAGGGGCAGCCAACAACGGGAGCCGGCCCGCCGCCGTCGTGGTCTCCCAGCAGGGCAGCGAACCTGGGGGCGTCCAGGGTGGCGGACATGGCGACGACGGTGAGGTCGCCGCGCAGCTGGCGGACTTCGGTGAGCATGCCAAACAGTAGATCCGTTTCCAGGCCGCGTTCGTGCACCTCGTCCAGAACCACTGCGCCGGCCGCCGTCAGGTCCGGATCGGCCAGCAGGCGTCGCAGCAGGATGCCGGGCGTGACGAATTCGATAAGGGTCTCGGGTCCAGTCCGGCGCTCTCCCCGCACCGTGTAACCCACACGGCTGCCTAGCGGGCTGCCGTCAAGGTCAGCGAGCCGGCGGGCTGCGGCGCGGGCGGCGACCCGCCGCGGCTGGGTGACAACAATCCTGCGGGGCGCTGCGGGGGCGCCGGCCGGAGGGCGTGCCACGAGGTTGGCGAGAAGTGGTGGAACCAGTGTGGTCTTGCCCGTTCCCGGCGGCGCCTGGACTACCGCCGTTCCTCCCGCCGCGCCATCGCCCAGCGCTTCGGCCAAAGCCGCGAGCGAGCCGGCAAAGGGCAGGCCGGCGCCGATGGCCGGGAGGTCGAAGGCCCGGCCGGGTTGGGGCACCGGCGGGCCGCTGGGGGAAGTCATGCCTCCATTTTGCCCGGCCCGTCAGTCCGTTGCGGACAACGAGCCCCGCCAGGCACGGGGTTCCGGGCGCAGGGTTCCCTGGCACCGGGCCCATCACAGCGGATGTTTCAGGGCTTTCCGGCGCCCTTGCCCTTTTCCCTGGCCTCCTTGGCGGCCTCCGGAAGGTTCTGTTCCTGCGGCGCGGGTTCGGGTGCCGGCCCCGCAGCGGCGGCGGGCGCTTCCGGCTGGAGCGGGACCGGCCGGGGCTGGACAGGCTGGGTTTCCGGTGCCGGCGCCGGCTCAGGCGCGGCGACGTTCACCGTTGGCGTCTCCGCCGCCGCGACAGCTGCTGCGGCATCTGCGGCAGAGGCTGACTGCGCGGTGAGGGTGCGGGTGACATCAGCCCGGACAGCCTCCAGTGCAGCATCGATGCCCCGGTACCGGGCCGCGGAGATTGAACCCTGGCCGGCCGCCAGGTCGAGGTCCCGCTCCAGCGCCTCAAGGGCATCGAGAACCCCGTCCAGCCTGTTCTCCGCAGCGGCCTGGGTAACGTTGAGAACGCGGATCTGGAAACCGCGGAGGGTGGCCCCATCCGACCCCGCACCGGCCATACCCGGAGAAACACTGACGGCGCCTGCAACAAGGGCGACCGCGGCCACTGCGGCGGCCAGCCCGGTCCATGACCTTCGGTGTGGGCGCCTTGGCGGGGAGCCCTGCGCCCCACCCGGCAGCAGATGGTCAGGCGGCATGCCTGCCCCGCAAGGGAACGACGGCGGCAGGCCGGGGGTAGAGGACGGTCACGGCTGCGCTGTCCCCCGCAGCCCTGTCCCCTGCAGGTACGGCAGCGGCTTGCAGTGCCGGAACCCCGGAAAGGGCCGCGGGTGACGTCCGGGCTGCCGTTCCGGCAACCATCCGCCGAATGGCATACCGGACCACGGCCGCCAACAACTGGCCGAGGCCGAGTCCGAGCAGCACATGGCCGGCGAGGTACTGTCCCCCGTGGCCCACGGCGCCGTACGGAGCGCTGGCGGCCAGGCCTGCTCCGGCTGCGGCCACCAGGGACCAGATGGCAACAACAACTGCACTCATTCGACCCGCTCCCGCCACTCCAATTAATCAGCAAGCTTAGTACTAATGGTCAGCAAGCTTACTACCTGAAATGGATGATGCAAGCGTGGCGCGGCGGGAAAACAGCCGCTGCGGCCCCCTGTGCCCGCCGCCGGATGGATCAGCCGGCAGCTTCGAGCAGCCGCTCCGCGGTGGCCAGCCCGGCGTACCGGCCCTTGAAGAAGACCAGCGGTTCTGCGTCCTGGCGGGCGCTCAGGTGCCGGACAGCCGCCACCACGATGGTGTGGTCGCCGCCGTCGTACTCGGCATGGAGTTCGCAGTCGATCCAGGCCAGGGCGTCGTCCAGGATGGGATTCCCCAGAGGGGAGGCAGTGTGGCTGACGCCGGCAAACTTGTCCGCACCGGACCGCGCGAACTGTCCTGCAAGGTGCTGGTGGCCGGCCGGAAGGACGTTGACGGTAAAGGACCCGGCTCTCCGCAGCAGGGGCCAGGTGCTGGAGGTGCGGGCAGGGCTGAACGTGACGAGCGCAGGTTCCAGGGACAACGATGCGAACGACTGGCAGGTGAAACCGGCCGGCCCCTGGTCCGTTGAGCTGGTGATGACGGTCAGCCCGGTAGCAAAGGTCCCCAAGATGTCCCGGAGTCGGCGGGGTGCAAGATCTGATGTGGCTGTCATGAAGTTGGCCTCTCGTGTGGATCGTTACCCCACCAAACCATCGCCTAACCCGGCTCTTCAAGCACGCTGACACGGGCCGACGCGAACCGAAACCAGGGGTCATGCGGCTACATCCGCCGTAACCCGCCGGGCCTATTGCCGCAGGTCAAGCGCCGCCAGGAGCCGCCTGACCGAGCCGCCCAGGTTCCACTCAGTGGCGAGCCGTTCGAGTTCGGCCCGTGGTTGATCCGGCACGGGGTTCAGTTCCGCACCCGCCTGTTCGGGACTCGGCAGGTCCAGGTCCCGCACCAGCCTCACCACGGCGGGGGCCACCGAGAGGTAGTCCGCGGCGGCGGCCAGCTTGGCCTTCACGGGGCCAGCCATGCCGCTGCCGGGATGCCCGGCCGCCTCCAGCAGGCCCTCCAGGGTTCCGTATTTCAGCAGCAGCGAGGCCGCGGTTTTTTCGCCGATTCCTGCAACCCCGGGCAGGCCATCGGAGGCGTCACCACGCAGTGTTGCGTAGTCGGCGTACTGCTGGGGCAGTACCCGGTACTTGGCCACCACCACTTCTTCGGTAATGACCTCGAGGTTCTTCATGCCGCGGGCGGTGTAGATCACGCGGACCTGCCGTTCGTCGTCGCAGACCTGGAAGAGGTCGCGGTCGCCGGTGACCACGTCGACGGGAAGGTCCGCATGGCTCGCATAGGTGCCCACGACATCGTCGGCCTCATGGTCGGGGGCACCCACAATGGCAATGCCGGCGAGCTCAAGAACCCGGCGGATCATGGGAAGCTGCGCCTCCAGCGCGTCCGGAACAACTTCGACGTCCGGGGCACCAGTGACGGCTTCCGCCACCCGGTGGGCCTTGTAGGTGGGCAGGAGATCCACCCGCCACTGCGGCCGCCAGTCGTCGTCCCAGCAGGCAATGAGGTGCGTTGCCCCATAGTCCGTGGTGAGCCGGGCGATCATGTCCAACAGTCCGCGGACGGCGTTGACCGGTGTGCCGTCCGCGCGGCGGATCGTGTCCGGCAGTCCGTAGAAGGCGCGGAAGTACAGCGATGCGGTGTCCAGCAGCATGAGGCGGTCAGGCATGCTTCGATCCTCACATGAATCAGCCCGGGAAGGGGGCAACGGCTCCGGCACTTTGCCGGCTGCCCCGGCTAGGACGCCCAGTCGGAGTCCCCGAAGGCCTGTCCCCGGAAGTGTGCCCGCAGGTACTCCCCCACCACCGCGGCGCCAAGATTCCCTGCCTCGGGAGCGACAACCCGGCCGCCCACCCTGCGCACCATGCGCTGGACGAACCGTTCCAGGCTGGGGTCGGCCCCCAGCCGGAAGAATGTGGCCTGCGTGCCGGCCCTGCCCAGCCGGTCGAGCTCCGCGACCGTGACTCGGATGGTTTCCGGGTCGGAGGGCCAGCAGAACCACGCCTCGCCCTCCGGCAGCAGATGGGCTGTAGGTTCGCCGTCGGTCACCACCAGGAGGACAGGCTGCATGGACGGGTGTCTGCGGAAGAAACGGCCTGCAAGCAGCAATCCGTGATGCAGGTTGGTTCCCTGCTCCCGCAGCGGCGGGAGGGCGGTGAGTCCCTCGATGTCCATTGCCTGGGCATGGCGGCCGAACGTGATCAGTTCCAGCCTGTCGCCGCGGAAACGGGTGGAGACCAGGTGGTGCAGCGCCAGCGCGGTGCGTTTCATCGGAACCCATCTCCCCTCGGCCGCCATCGAAAAGGACACATCCACAAGGAGGACGACGGCGGCCTGCGTCCGCGCTTCAGTTTCGCTCACTTCGATGTCCGCCGGGGTGAGGCGGAGGCCGCTGCCAGGGGTTCCGCCGCCGGCAGCGGTGCGGCTGATCGCGTTGGTCAGCGTGCGGGTGACGTCCCAGGGCTCTGCGTCCCCGAACTCCCACTGACGGCTGGATCCGGTCTGCTCCCCGGCCGCGCCGGCAACCCGGGTATCCCGGCGCCCCTGCCGCCCTGACAGCTGCTTGGCCGTATCCCGCAGCAGGGACTTCCCCAGCCGCCGCATGGCCTGCGGTGAGAGCCGCAGGTCCCCGTCCGCGCCCCGCCTCAGGTACCCGCCGTCCTGCATGGCCCGTTCGATGTCGGCCAGCGTGCGGGCGGTGACGGCGGCGTCCTGCCCGACCTGGCGCGCCAGGGCATCCAGGTCCAGGTCGCCGAGGGTGGAGCCGTTGTAGGACTGGGAGAGCTGTTCGGCCAGCCCGTCCAGTTCGGCGATGTCCTGGAGCACACCGGTGCCGTCGCCGAGGCCCAGCCCTTCCTGGCCCTCGAAGCGTTCCGAGCCTGTCCAGTCTTCGCCGGGGCGGAGGGCGCGCAGGTTGTCGTCGAGTTGGCCGAGCTGGGCCATGAGTTCCGGCGAGCCGAACGCCTGGGCCGAGAGGTTCATCAGCTCCTCCCGCTGCTCCCGGGACATGGACTGCAGGAGCCGCTGGGCAGCAGCGGCCCGCGTGGCAAGGGCGTCAATCAGCTCCTTAACCGACTGGGGGTTTTCAGGGAAGAAGCCGCCGTGGCTGGCCATGAACTCCTGGAAGTCTTCATCCGTATCCTCGCCGCGCCGGTGTTTGTCCAGCAGCGTGTTCAGGTCGCGCAGCATGGCGCTGACAGCTTCCCGGTCCTGCTCCGTGGCACCCTCCAGCGCCTGCTTCATGCCGGCGAACCGCTGGTCCAGGGCCTCGCGGCCCAGCAGGTCCTTGATCCGTTCGTAGGCTTCCCGTGCAGCGCCGGACTGCCAGTCGTAAGAGGCCAGGTCGTTCACCGCCGCGGCTGTGGATGCGGGCAGGTTCTGCAGCTGCAGCTCCCGGAAGGCGCGCTCCGTATTGTCCATCATGGCATCGCGGGCCAGCTGCTTGCGTTCCTCCAGGACGGCAGTGTCCAGGAGTTTCTTGACCTCGTTGAGGGTGCCGTCCAGGTTGTGGCGGGCCAGCAGGTCATTGCGGTGCTGCTGGACGCGCCTGGCGAGGTCATCCAGTCCTTCCCGGTTCCGCCCGCCGCGCCGGAGGAACTCCTGCAGGGCGTGGCGGGGCGAGTACCCCGCCATGACGTCCTCGGCGACGGCGTCCAGCGCCTCGGCGAGGTCAACAGGGGGCGCGAGCGGATCCGGACCGCCCGTGTACCGGCCGTACCTGGCGGAATGGTTATGGATGTTCATGGTGCCGCCCGTCCCTCGCTTCAGCCATCTGCCCTGCCACGCACGGTGGCGCCCTAGCCGTACACCGTTTCTTCGTCGTCGGACTCCTTGGAGATCCGCCGGGCCAGGTAGAGCCCTTCCAGCGCCAGTTCGATGGCGGCGGCCCGCTGGCCCTCGTTCCCGGCGCCGAGGCGGCTGCCGATCTCGTCGTAAAGCCCGGACCCGTTCAAGGACGGCAGGTTCCCGAGGAATTCACGTGCTGTCACGTGCTCCCCGGTGGTCACGGTGGTGTGCCCGTCCAGCGCTGCCACCAGCGGGCCCAGGTCAAGGCCCTGGAAATGCGCCCGCACAGCTTCGGCCGTGGCCGTGCGCAGGAGGTGGTCAAGGACGGCCTGTTCACGCCCTTCCTCACCGGATTCGAATTCGATCTTGCCGCTGAGGACTTCAACGGCGGTGTCCAGGTCCACGATCCGCGCGACGGCCTCGGCTTCGCCGCGCATGCTGGCTCGGCGGAGGGCCGCGGCGGCCACTGTTTCGGCGCCGGCAATGGCGAACCGCGCCGACACCCCGGAGGTCTGGTTGATCGCCGGGGACTGCCTCAGCGCACGGGCGTAGCGGGCCAGGATTTCGAGGATCACCGGCGGGACGTCGGCCACCAGGTGCCCCTCCTGCCGGATCACGGACACCTCGTCGTCGAGCTCTATGGGGTAATGCGTCCTGATCTCCGCGCCGAAGCGGTCCTTCAGCGGCGTGATGATCCTGCCGCGGTTGGTGTAGTCCTCCGGGTTGGCGGACGCGACCACCAGCACGTCCAGCGGAAGCCGGAGCACGTAGCCACGGATCTGGATGTCCCGCTCCTCCATCACGTTGAGCATGGACACCTGGATCCGTTCGGCAAGGTCCGGCAGTTCGTTGATGGCGATGATGCCGCGGTTAGAGCGCGGGACAAGGCCGTAGTGGATGGTTTCCGGGTCCCCGAGGCGCCGCCCCTCGGCCACCCGCATCGGGTCGACGTCGCCAATGAGGTCCGCAACGGAGGTGTCCGGCGTCGCGAGTTTCTCCACGTAGCGTTCCGACCGGTGGCGCCAGGCTACCCGCAGCCGGTCGCCCTCGGTCAGGGCAAGGGCGCGGGAATGCTCGGTAATCGGATCGAACGGGTGTTCATTCAGTTCGGACCCCTCGATGATGGGTGACCATTCATCCAGGAGCCCGGCCAGGGTGCGCAGGAGCCGCGTCTTGCCCTGCCCCCGCTCGCCGAGCAGGACCACGTCATGCCCGGCAAGCAGGGCACGCTCGAGCTGGGGAAGCACCGTCCGGCCGAAGCCGTAGATCCCCGGCCACGGATCCTTGCCGGCCGCGAGCGCGGCGAGCAGGTTTCCGCGGATTTCCTGGCGCAGGTCCTTGAGGACGTGGCCGGAGGCACGCAATTCACCAGCGGTGAAGATATCGGGACGATCAGTCACCCCTCCACCGTAGCCCCGCACTATGGGTGACAAAAGCCCCTGCCGGTGCGCGCTTCCATCCCCCAGCATTGGTGCAGAGGTTGCCGCGTGGAACATGGAGGTGATGGCGTGTCCAGGGAGCCCGCAGGGAACGCGCTAACAGTCTCGGTGGTCATTCCCACCCGCAATGACGCCGCAATGCTCAGGGCGTGCCTGCACCTGCTGTCCCGGCAAACCCGGCCCGCGGACGAGATCATCGTGGTGGACAATGCCAGCAGCGACGATACCGCCGCCGTTTGCAGCGCAGCCGGGGTACGGCGGATTCCCGTCGATGTGGCGGGCATTCCGGCAACCACGGCTGCCGGCTTCGATGCGGCGGCGGGAGACATCATTGCCCGGCTGGACACGGACTCCAGGCCCCCGGCGGACTGGCTGGAACGGGTGGAAACCGTCCTTGGCGCCGCGGGCCCGCTGTCCCTGGTGACTGGACCCGGCGAGTTCTACGGCGGGCGCCGCTGGGTCCGGTGGGCCGGAAGGCATGTCTTCCTGGGCGGTTACTTCTCGGTGGTGGGATTCCTCCTGGGCCATACGCCCGTTTACGGGTCGAACTTCGCGCTGCGGCGGGCGGTGTGGCAGGAGATCGGCGGAAGCGTGGTGAGGGACAACGCCGATGTCCACGACGACCTTGACATCTCGTACCACCTCCGCCCGGAGATGACGGTTATCTATGACCCCACCCTGGCGATGGGCATCTCCTCCCGGCCGCTTACCAGCTGGCCGTCCTTCCGCCGCCATATCCGCATGTCGCTGACCACCTTCCGGGTGGAGTTCGGGGAGGAACCTCCGCTCCGGCGCCGCCGGAAGCGGGTACGGGCACGGCGGGGGCGGGAGGCCCGGCGCAGGCGGGCAGGAACAGGCGACGGCGGATAGCGCTCACGCAGGCCCGCTGTCCTTCGCGTACAGGGCAAGAAGATCGCGGCTGAACTGGTGAGGGGACGTCTCGCACGGACTGTGCCCGCCCCGGTAAACGGCGATCCTGCCACCAATGGCCTGCGCGAACAGCCGGTGCAGCTGCAAGGGCCAGAGATCGTGTTCGCCCACCGCCACGAATTTCGGGAGGTCCGCGGCGGCCAGGAGGCCGCGCAGGTCCGGGACGTTCTTCATCAGCACGTAGATGTCACGGACCGCAGCGCGCCGGGTGAAGCGGAACCGGTAGTTGACGAACTTCTGCCGGCTCCTGGGCACGCGGACGAAGCTCCGTCGGATGCCCCAGATGAGCAGGGCCGCACCGATCCGTCCATTGGCCCAGCTGCTGAACCTGCCAATCCGGCTCACGCTCCGGAAGCTCTGCCCGGGCTCCGGCGGACAGCTCAGGAGCGTGAGCGTCCGGAACAGGTCCGGCCGCTGCGAGTAGGCAATCTGGACAACGATCGCGGCGAATGAATAGCCCACCACGTGGGCCGGTTTCCCGGCACTTTCAAGGACGGCAAGGAAGTCGCCCACGAAGAGTCCGTAGTCGTAGTGCAGCCGTGGCGGCACCAGGTTTTCGGGTCCCGCCGCCGCCGATTCGTACTGGCCGGCCATGTCGTAGCTCAGCACGAAGTAGCCGGCCGCGGCCAGGTCCGGCATCATCAGCGAAAAGTCCTCTTTGGAGCCCGTGGCGCCCGGAACCAGGATGATCCAGGGGTCAAGGGGGCTGCCCATGGCCCGTGCCGCGAGCTGCCCGCTGGGTGCCGGGATCCGCAAGGACCGCGATCCCGGCGGCGGGCTGGCCCAGTCGACGTCGCCCAGCCCTGCATCGAGGAGGGCAGCCTCGTCCACGCGGGCCGAACCGAACTCGTCAGGGCTGACCCCCAACGGCGGCTGGTCCTGGGCTCCCATCGTCCCAAGATAGCCCCGATGCCCGCGTTTCGTCAGAGGCGTGGGCCGCGGGGCGCTGCGTGACCTTACGGACGAAGTCGTGCAGCCGGAGGTACACCTCCTGGGATTCCGGATAACGGTAGTCCTGCTGCCACGTGTGTTCCGTATTGGCGTTGGACCACTGGTAGATCAGGGTGTCCACCGGAACGCCGTGGAATGTGAGCCTGCTGATGAAATTGATGTTGGCCTCGTACAGGAAGTCACGTTCCGAGGTAGTGACGAATACCGGCGGGAACCGCTCGTCGAGCCACTCGATGGGGGACATGAAGCCGGCCTGGGTCTTCAGCCGTTCGATGGATTCCGGCGTGGTGAAGGGGTTTCGGATCCGGCTCCGTGCCGGGCCTGCCGGGGGCAGCAGCATGCGGACAAAGTTCAGGCTCATGATGAAGCCGCTCTTGAAGAACACGGAAAAATCAACCACGCTGCAGTGCTGCACAAGGCCCCTCAGGTGATGCCCGGCCACGGCAGGGCGGAGGGAGTAGTGTGCTGCGAGCTCGGGCCGCACCGTGGCAGCCGTGAGCAAAGCGGCGATCTGTCCCCCGGCGGAGTCGCCACCCAGGACCACGCATTCGGGATCACCCCCGTAACGCCCAATGTTGCTGCGGACCCACGCTACCGCGGCGTTGGCGTCATGGAGCACATGGCCCATGTGGAAGCGGGGCGGCCTGCGGTAGTTGACGTTGACTACCACCATCCCGCCCGACGCCTGGTTGGCGCAGTACTTGGTGACGGCCGATTTGTCCCCGGAGGTCCACCCTCCGCCGTGGAAATACACGTAGACGGGAAGGGCCCTGGCCCCGTGAAGCACGGTGTTCCGGGGCGTGAGCACGTCGAGCCGGTGCCCGGCAGCCCCGTCGTCTGCGTAGGGGATGTCATGGACGTAATCGACGTCGGTGCGGGGATCCGTGTTGAACCTGGCCCGTTCGCGGGAGCTCACGCCCGCCATCAGGAGCCGCCAGCTCCACACCGGTACCCGGCGCAACAAGCCCCGCACTTTCCGTGCCGGCGAAAAGGTGCTGCGTGGATCCCGGACCGCCCTGGTCATCCCTTAATGGTACCGGGCGGGACCCTTCACAAGCGGCCTGGCAGTGGTGCGGGAGGTCAGTCCAGGTCGGTGGGCGCTGCCCGGTCATCCACGGCTGCGGTGAGATGGTCAATGCGCTCGAGGGCTGCGGTCAACTGCTCAACGGCCGACCACAGGCCCGGGTGCTGTTCCCTGATCTGCTCCAGCGTGGCCCCGGCAGACCGGAGGGTGGCAAGGTCGAAGCTGACGTTCGTACGCGCCCCCGCTACCGCCGCCCTCAGGGCGCCGAATCCGACGACGACATCGGCGATGAGCGCCGGGTTGCCGTTGGCGGCAAGCCAGCCAAGGTCGTCAATGGCAGCGACAGCCCGCTCCCCCAGGAAGGCCGATGCCCTGGCTGCATCGACGGAGGCGCGGTGGATCGCCTGATCCCGTTCCGGGCCCTTTTCGAGCCGAAAGGCGGCGCCGAACGCTTCGGAGGCGGCAGCGTCGTCGTCGGCCAATTTAAGGGCGGCCTCCCGAAGAGCATGGGCGCGGGCATGCAGGGAGGCGAGTTCTGCCCGCTGGTCCTCCTGCGGTTCCGTGTAGCCGGCAACCATTGATGCCAGTGATGCGGCAATGGCAAGCATCACCCCGGTCCCGGCACCTCCGCCCGGTGAACCTTTGGACTCCGCCAGGGCACGCGTCCATTCCTCCACTGTTGAGCGCTGGGTGGTTACGGCATCGGTATCAGTCATGCCATCAAGTGTGCCCGGTGCCGGCCCGTCATCGTGGTTCATGTGGCGGGGCATCCGCCGCCGGGGCGCTCCGCGGGTCAGTCGCTGCCCCCGCCAGACTGTCCCGGACCGTCCAGGACCGTGGGGATGTAGTCGAGCAGCTGCAGCCTCCCGTCGAAGGTCCGGCTGTCCACCATCTCGAGCGCAACGTCCGGATAGCCGTCGAAGATCCGTTCCCTGCCGGTGCGGCCCGTGATGACAGGAAAGACCACCAGCCGGAACCTGTCCACCAGGCCGGCGTTCAGCAGCGACCGGCACAGGCTCAGGCTGCCGAGGGTGCTCAGGCGACCGGTGCCGTTCCGTTTCATGTCCTTCACGGCCCCCACGGCGTCCCCGCTGACCAGCGTCGAGTTCGGCCAGGGCAGCGGCCCCTGCAGCGTGGAGGAAAAGACGACCTTGGGCACGGCTGCAAGGCCGGTAAGGCTCGCCCCTTCTTCGTCGGAAAACCCCGTGCCTCCTGCCGCGGCTTCCTCCGACATGCCGGACATCAGCCGGTAGGTGTTCGCACCCAGAAGGTACGTGCACTCCTTGTGGCCCTCCTGCTCGAGCCAGGCCAGGTACTCCGGCCCTTCAAGGCCCCACCAGCCGGGCCATCCCTCCGCCGAGGCACAGCCGTCAAGCGAAATGATGAGGTCAACCATCAGCTCAACCGGGGATGGTTCCCGTTCAGATGCCGCACCCATGGCCGTCTCCTTTGGTGGCAGGTGCCGGCAATCGTAGCCCCGTGCCGGCAGGACCTTCAAGGCACGCGGTTGGTGACACACGTGCGCTACAAGGTGGTCCGCCGGGTGCTACCGTCCACCCTCGATCCTGCGGCTGCGCTGCTCGTCCGCCATCGGGCCGTACGGATAGACCCCTGTCCGGGGCTGGCTGACCCGGGTTAAATGGCCGGCCTCTTCCGTGCTGAGCTGCAGGCCCGCTGCGGCAAGGTTGTCGGCGAGCTGCTCCGTGGTGCGGGCACCCAGGATCACCGAGGTCACAGCAGGCCTGTCCAGGAGCCACGCCAGCGCCACTTGGGAAGGACTCACTCCGCGGGCGGCCGCAATGTCTTCCACGGCACCGATGACCTCCCAGGTGCCGGGATTGCTGTTGCGTGCCTTCCAGGCCTCCATGCCGCGTTCGGGGTTCTCGCCGAGCCGTGTTGCACCCTTGGGGGCCTGGTCCCGCTTGTACTTGCCGGACAACCAGCCGCCTCCCAAAGGTGACCATGGCAGCAGCCCGATACCGGCGTCGAGCGCGGCGGGGACGATTTCGGATTCAATGTCCCGCACCAGCAGGCTGTACTGGGGCTGCAGGGTCACCGCCGGAGTCCAGCCGTGGGCGCGGGCAAGGTGGACGGCCTTGGTCAGCTGCCACCCCAGGAAGTTGGAGAAGCCGTAATAGGCGATCTTTCCGCGGCTGACCGAGTCGTCAAGGAAGCGCAGCGTCTCCTCGAGCGGGGTGATCGGGTCCCAGGCGTGCAGCTGGTACAGGTCGATCTGTTCCACGCCGAGGCGCCGCAGCGAGTCGTCCAGGGCGCGGATCAACCTCCGGCGGGACGTTCCGACGTCGTTCGGTCCCGTCCCCATCGGGAAACGGCCTTTGGTGGCTATCACCGCAGTGTCCTTGAGGTCCGGACGCCTGCCCAGCCAGCGTCCGATGATCTCTTCCGAAACTCCCGTGCTGTAGACGTCAGCCGTGTCGATGAAGTTGCCGCCGGCGTCGAAATAGCTGTCCAAGATGGCGTGTGATGATTCCTCTGTGGCCTCCGCCCCGAACGTCATGGTTCCCAGCGCGAGGGTGGACACGACCGTGCCGCTGTTTCCCAGGGTTCTGTAGTGCATGGTTGGCCTCTTTTGTGTCAGTTGGTGGACCGGGCAGCTGAGTCCCGGGTAGTGGTGCGGATCCGGTAAAGGCTGGTGGTTGCGGTGATGTAGAGGTCCTGGCCGTCCGGGCCTCCGAAGCACACGTTCGATACCTTTTCAGGCACGCGTACCGTGTCCAGGAGTTCGAATGACGGTGAATAGACACGCACTTCCGGCCCGGCTGAGGTCCAGATCCGCCCCTGGACGTCCACGCGCAAGCCGTCGGCAGCATGGTCTTCGTCAAGTTCGACGGCGGGAGCACGGCGTGTGCACGCGCCGCCCCGCACGTCGTAGGAGGCGATCCGCAGCGGCACTCCGTGGTCCGGACCGGCCGTGTCCGTCACGTAAAGGACCGCCTCATCAGGCGAGAACGCCAGCCCGTTCGGATACACGAGGTCCGTCACCACAGCAGTGAGGGACCCGGGGCCAGGCTCGAACCGGAACACGTAGCAGCCCCCGTACTCCTGCTCCCCCTCGTGCCCTTCCCTGGTTCCCGGAAGGATCCCGTAGGGCGGGTCGGTGAACCAGACGCTGGAGTCGCGGGCAACCACGACGTCGTTGGGTGAGTTCAGCCGCCTGCCCTGGAAGGAGTCAACCAGTCCTGTCACTGTCCCCCCGACGTCCCGCTCGACGCGGCGGCTTCCGTGGCTGCACTGCACAACGCTGCCGTCGGCGTCGAGGGTCCGGCCGTTGGTGAACCCGGCTCCGGTGGCGTATTCACGGGTGGTACCCGTGGCCGCCTCGAACTCAAGGATGCGGTTGTTGGGAATATCGCTCCACCGCACGGTCTGCGAGGACGGAACCCACACGGGCCCCTCCGCCCACACCGAGCCCGTGGACAGGCACTTCAGCTTGCCTTCCGTCAGTACGCCCACCAGAGTCCCTTCACGATGCAGGTTGTGGAGCCGTTGCAGTGCCCAATGCCTGGCGCGCCGCCCGGCCCGCGCATTACGGAAAACGATAGCGCGGGGTGGACGATTTTCGGTCCATGCGCTGCACGCAGTAACGCTGATGTAACGCTTCCGGGCGTAAAACTGGCGACGTGTGGGACCACCACGCCGCTGATACGTTCACTGCCGCAGCTGCGCCACTGGCGCAGACCGTTCCGTGTAGAGGCCAAGGAGCCCAGGATGTCCAACCTGTTCAACCAGAAAATCATGATTCTGCGCGCGCCTTCCCTCGGCGCAACCCGTGACCCGTTCGATGGACCGGGGGCGTCGCCGGGGCTCGAAAGCACCGCCCAGAACATCGCCGAACGCGCTGTCAGCATGACGGTGGAAAGTGACGAGAACCCCTCCGGCTCAACTCTCAACGCCCTGCGGAACGACCCCACGGTCCTCGGCTTCGCTCCCGCCATGCCCATGAAACTCATCGAACCCTTCGACGCCGATACTGCACCGTCCGCGGCGGCAACGTGGGGCGTCAAGGCCGTGGGCGCACACACCTCGCCGTTCTCCGGTGCCGGGGTGACGGTCGCGGTCCTGGACACCGGCATCGCCGCCAACCACCCGGCCTTCGCCGGCGTCAACCTGGTCACAAAAGACTTCACCGGCGCCGGCAGCGCCGAAGACGACAACGGCCATGGCACCCACTGCGCCGGCACGATCTTTGGCCGCGACATCTCAGGGCAGAGGATCGGCGTCGCAACGGGCGTCCAGAAAGCGGTGATCGGCAAAGTTCTCGGAGGCCCCAACGGCGGCAGCAGCGACATCTTGGCCTCCGCCATGCTCTGGGCCGCCGACAACGGCGCCCACGTCATCTCCATGTCGCTGGGCATCGACTTCCCGGGCTGGGTGGACGAGCTGGTGAAGGTGCACGGCCTGTCCATTCCCGCCGCCACCTCCATAGCGCTTGAAGGCTACCGTGCCAACGTGCGGCTGTTCGAACAGCTCGCCAACCTTCTCAACGCGCGGGCCTCCGTCGCCCAGACGACGATCGTGGTCGCAGCCGCCGGCAATGAGAGCGAACGCACCGGCAACCCCGCATATGAGATCAATGTGGCCCCACCGGCCGCGGCCTTCGGTATTACGTCCGTGGCCGCCCTGGCCGACGGCGGCGGCGGACTTACCGTGGCCCCCTTCTCGAACACGATGGCCACGGTGGCCGGTCCCGGCGTCGGGGTCTTCAGCGCCTGGCTCAACGGCGGAACCAAGACGATCAGCGGGACGAGCATGGCCACCCCGCACGTGGCCGGCGTGGCGGCCCTGTGGGCTGAACGGCTCCTGGCGCAGGGACCCCTCAGCCCCGTCCTCCTCCAGGCCAAACTCATCGCTTCCGGAACGTTCAAGCCCCTCAAGGCCGGCACGGACCCCGTGGACGTTGGGGCGGGCCTGGTCCAGGCGCCAACAAATGCAAACTAGCGCGGCCAGGCGTTCCATCCGACGCTGTCAGTCGCCGGCCTGAAGTAGTAGTCCAAGGAGCATACCCATGGTCATACCGGACGACGTGCTCACCGCCACCCAGGCGCGCTTCCAGGCACGCAAAGGTCCACGCGCGGGGACGGAGGAAAAGATCGCGGAGGCACACACCCCGCAGGGAAGCATCCTCAACGTGGACGCGCCGGAACGGGTGGAACTGCGCAGCCGTCGCGTCATGCGCCAGCCGGTTGTAAGGGACGCGCTCAAGGCGACGGCGGAAACCTCGCCGGCAGCCCGTGGCCAGGTGCGGGATGAGCTGGTGCTGGAGCGGATTATCGGCGGGAACAACCTGCTGGGCATCGCTTTCCTGGAGTTGGGCACGGCGGTGGCACGCAGTGTGGGGAGGGTCATTGTCCGTGACCGGTTCCAGATCCGCTCCTTCGGCACGGGGTTCATGATCTCGCCGCGCCTGGCCCTGACGAACAACCACGTGTTGGCAGACGCCCAGTCTGCCCGCTTTTCCCGGCTGGAATTCAACTTCCAGAACGGCGTCAGCGGCCTTCCGCTGGCTGCATCGCAGTTTGACCTCGAGCCGGACACCTTCTTCCGGACGGACTCCGGACTGGATGTCACCGTGGTGGCGGTGGCAGCGGCCTCACGTCCGGACGGGGCGGGTGCCTCGGTTCCGCTGGCCGGCTTCGGCTTCAACCGCACATCGAAGGAGCAGGGCAAGATCCTGCTGGGAGAGTCCATCAACATCATCCAGCACCCGGAAGGCCAGGAGAAGCAGCTCGCGCTGCAGCAGAACGAACTCATCGACCGCTTTGACCAGTTCCTGCACTACCACACGGACACCTCTCCAGGCTCCTCCGGTTCACCGCTCTTCAACAACCAGTGGGAAGTCCTGGGCCTGCACCATTCCGGCGTCCCTGCCCGCAATGCGGCAGGCGACATCCTGACGGTGGACGGCACCGTGTGGGACAGCACGCAGGATGAGCTGCGGATCCAGTGGGTGGCCAATGAGGGAATCCGGATCAGCAGCATCCTGGCCTGGCTGGGAGCGAACGCCGACGGCATGACCAACGAAGAACGGGCCCTGCTGGAGGAAGCACTGAACCCGCCTCCCCTGCCGGCCGACCCGCCCCACCCGGCAGAACTTCTGGACCCGGTAGAACTGGACCCGGTGGTGGAACGGCAGGGCCCGGTGGAGGTCCAACTGCCTCAACCGGTGGAGCAGCCAGTCGCCACGGCGGAGGGGGCCGTGTCCCTCACCATCCCCCTGCACATCACGGTCCGGCTCGGTGCAGTGCAGGCGGCACACGAACCGGCCCCCTCGTCCGCAGGCCGGACCGCGGGCCCTGGCAGCGGGGACGCCGTTGGTCCGGGCAGCGGGGACGCCATCGGCACGGGAAGTGCGCTGGCCGAGGAAGCCGTGGCGATAGACCCCGACTACGAGGGAAGAAAGGGCTACGACCCCGACTTCCTGGATGTGCCTGTACCGCTGCCGGTGCTCACGGCGGAACAGCGTGCGGAGGCGGCGCAGAACCGTCGCCCGGCCCAGGGGCAGGACCCGACAGCGCTGAACTACCATCACTTCAGCCTCGTCATGCACCGCAGCAGGCGGCTGGCCCTCTACACAGCCGTGAACGTCGATGGCCGGCTCAGCCAGTCCCCCAAGCGGGACCGCGACAAGTGGTACTTCGACCCCCGGCTGGACCGGTCGGAGCAGATTGGCGGGGACCTCTATGCCGGCAACGACTTTGACCGCGGCCACCTCGTCCGCCGCCTGGATCCGGCCTGGGGTCCCGACGCCGCTGCAAAGGCTGCGAACGACGATACGTTCCACTTCACCAATTGCTCCCCGCAGCACAAGAACTTCAACCAGGGTGCGTCTTTGTGGGCCGGCCTGGAAGACTACGTGCTGGACACGGCGAAGGCTGAAAAGCTGCGGCTCAGTGTGTTTACCGGCCCTGTCTTCACAGCCAATGATCCGGAGTTCCAGGCCGCCCGCATCCCGCTGTCGTTCTGGAAGATGCTCGTGTTCCAGCGTCCGGACGGCAGCCATTCCGCCAGCGCGTACATGATCAGCCAGCATGAACTGGTGGAGGGCATTCTCAGGGAGGCCTTCACACCGGTCACCTTCCAGGTACCCATCCGCAGGATCAGTGAACTCACCGGACTGGACTTCGGCCACCTCTTCGGCTGGGACCCGATGAACGACGAATTCGAACCCCTCCCCCGGGCCCAGGAAGCGCTGGCCACACCAACTCCCGCCCGTGAGCTCCGTACGTTGGAGGACGTGCAGTTGTAGCCGGTTGCCCTAATGCCGGGAAGCCGGGGTGGATCTACCGGCAGCCTTCAAGAATGCTGGCAACCGCGTCGTGTTCGGCTTGTGTGACCCAGAGTTTGTACGTGGCCTTGACGGCCGTTTGGCGTGCCACGTATTCGCATCGGAAGGCCTTGTTCGGAGGCAGCCACGTGGCGGCGTCCCTGTCGCCCTTGGCGCTGTTGGTTGGCCCGTCTGCAGCCATGAGGTTCAGCGGGTCGTTGGCGAGTTCTTTGCGCTGGTTGGCGCTGAGTTGCTGCGCGCCCTTCTGCCAGGCGTCGCTGAGTGGCACGATGTGATCGATCTGCACGTCGGAGCTGGTGTCCTGACCGCGGGTGAAATTGATGGTCGCGCCGGTGTACTTATCGGCCAGGGTACCGGCGGTGACAACGCAGTTGTTGGTGCCGGCCTTGAACGTTTCGCCGGTCAGGTCCCGGGCGAGGATGTCATTGCGGGTGTCGCAGCCGTTGCGGTCGACGTCAGCCCAGGCTGGTCCGAACTCGTCCCGGCTATAGCCCGTCTTAGGGGCGCGGCCCTTCACCGGGATGCCCTGCAGCAGCTCAAGGGCCTGGGCAACATCAACGGCAAGGGACGGGTCGGCAGCGGCCGGGGCCTCGGCTGCGCTGCCTTGAGCGGATTCAAGAACCTCAAGGGCGCTGGCTGCAGCGTCACAACTGGCGAGGGAGCCGGCCAGCAGGAGGGAGGCTGCCAGGGTCAGGGTCTGGGCGGCGGAGCGGATGATGTGAACGGTCCTTCTGTTGCAGCGGGCTGTTCCACGCTAGCTTCGACTGCGGCCGGGAGGCGGGTCCGTGGTGCCAGCCACACGCCGAGTTCTTTGGTCCCCCCAGAAAGCCGCTTCGACGGCGGCACTCAGGTGAGTGCCGCCGTCAAATTTTAATGTACGGCTGGCTTAGGGGAGTTTGATCAGCCGGTACAGAACCACCTGGTCGGGGTGAAGTCTGGGCGACGCGACACCAACCTTTTCCAGCAGACCGCCAGCGAACACGGCCCCCGGGAAGCTTATGTCGTCCGAACGGCTGCCCGCAGCGACGTCCGTTCAATGTGTATTTCGGAGGCCTTCGGCTGGCCCCACCATTCCGGCGGGACCAGTCCGGATGGTGTGGATCCGGTGAAGACCGGCGCCACGTGGTATCGCACCTCGGGGTCGAGTCCTCGCAAGCGGAGGCGCCCGGTCGGGTCCGGGTAAAGGCTGTCCAGTGCCGCTTGCGCGAAGATCGCTTCGGAGCGATCCGGGCTGACGACGCCGTGTACGAGTACTTGGGCATCGGGACCGTCCATGCGGATCACGTCCCCGCTGAGCAGCAGCCCGCGTTCCTGTTTGTAGAAGGAGATCCACCGGCGCAGGCTGTCGAGTTCCTTCTCGGTGGCGGTGGCAAGGTCCCATTCGACACCGAGGTATCCGAAGACGGCGGTACCCGCGCGGAACGACAGGTCGTGTTGGCGGCCGGTGGTGTGGGAACGGCCTGATGCGATGTGTGATCCCAGGTATTCGGGTGGAAGCAGCTGCGTGGTCCAGCGGAGCATTGTTTGCCGGTCGTGGGGGTCGATGTTGTCCGACACCCAAACCCGGTCTGTGTGCTCCAGAACGCCGAGGTCTACGCGGGCTCCGCCTGAAGAGCATGACTCAATCTCCAGTCCGGGATGTTCCGAACGGATCTCCTCAAGCAGCGCGTAGAACGCCAGCGTCTGCCGGTGGACACCGGGACGCCCGCCCTCCAGCTGGTTTCCCGCCTCAATGAGGTCCCGGTTGTGGTCCCATTTGATGTAGTCCAGCTTGTGCTCGGCCAGGAGGGCGAGGATTTGCTTCTTGACGTGCTCGTAGGCCTCGGGGATGCCAAGGTTCAGGACCTGCTGGCTGCGCGATTCAACAGGCCAGTCGGAACGGGCCGCCATGATCCACTCCGGATGGGCGCGAGCCACATCGCTGTCCGGGTTGACCATCTCGGGTTCGAACCATAGCCCGAACTGCATCCCGAGGTCGTGGACGCGGTCCACCAGCGGGTGCAGCCAGGCAGGCCATACATCCGGAGAGACAACCCAGTCCCCCAATCCTGAGGTGTCGTCGCGGCGCGAACGGAACCAGCCGTCGTCGAGCACGTAGCGCTCAACGCCGGCGGCAGCGGCACGTTCTGCCAGGTCCATGAGTTTTTGTTCGTCGTGGTCGAAGTAGACGGCTTCCCACACGTTCAGGGTCACGGGGCGATCTGCGGATACCGGAGAAGTGCGGCTCCGCACATGGGCATGGAAACGGCTGGCAACGGCGTCAAGGCCTGTCCCGTACGAGGCGTAAACCCAAGGGCTCCGATAGGTGTCACCGGGGCCCAGCCGGACTTCGCCGGGAAGAAGCAGTTCGCCGCCGCCGAGCAGCTGGTCGCCGAAGAAGCGTTCGGCGAAATGGTGGTGGTTTCCGCTCCATGCCGTGTGGACGGCCCAGACTTCACCGTTGCCGAAGCCGAATCCAGGAGTTCCGGCGTGCAGTATAAAGGCGCTGTCCGAGCCGGTCCGGCCCTTTCGGTTCTCACGGAGGTGCGTCCCTGTGCGCAGGGTTCCGCGCTGCGGAACCCGTTCAAGGTTGTGGCTTCCCGCGAAATCGAGCAATTCCGTTGCTTCAGCAGGAATCGGGAAGGCCAGGGAGACATCGTCGAGCGCGTACGTCTTTTCGTGCAGGTTGGTCAGCTTCGCCCGGCTGCGCATCAGCGCGCCGGGAAGCAGGTCCAAGGTCAGGTCAAGGCGCAGCCGCTGTGCGTCGTCGGTTGCGCTGACCAGCACCCGACCTGCTCCGGCCGATGCGAACCCGGTCACTGGTACGCCATTGAGGTCCACAGTGTGGACCCGGAATTTCGGCGACCACCCAATGCCGTCGAAGGAGCCACGCAGTCCTGGACGCCCCAACCAGCCTGAGTCCTGTCCGGGCATGAGGCCAGGCCGGGGTGGCACGCCGATGGTGCTGGAACCCGTGACGGGAGTACAGGCTCCCACCATTGTTCTTGCTTCTTCGGCAGTCAGCACGGGCAGTTGCCCTCCCCAGTGCACAATTGCCGGTAATTGCCCGTTCGTGGCGTCGAGTACCACCGACACTCCACCTGCTGTCAGGTGCAGGATCGCACCCGGGTTCTGGCTGGGCATGGAGGTCCTCACAAGTCCTTGGGTGATGGGGCGGCGGTCAGGCTTCCGCGTGCGGGATCCCAGTGGACCGGCACGGGGTCGGACACCACGCCGTCGAAGGTGCCATCGCTGTTGGCGTCATGGCAGGCCATCATGAGCCATTGGCCGGACCTGTCCTGGACGAGTCTTCCGCTATAGAGCGGTGCCGTGGTGACTACCGCAGCGGATGCGACGTCGAAGGGACCACTGAGATGGCGGGTTTCGAGGCTCCAGATGCCGCCGCCGTCGAACCTTGCGGCTTTTCCGGCGGAAAGCGTATCTACGCCGCACGAGAACATCAGGAGGGTCCTGCCGTCCATCTCGACGGTCTGGGGGACCTCAAGGTGCCCGAATCCGGAGCCCGGCCGGCTGAGGGGTGGCCTGACTTCCCAGGACGAGAGGTCCGGTGATACTGCGTGGCCGACGACGCCGCGGTCATCGTCCTCACCCTCATTCGCGCGGGCGGTGATGAGCATGTGCCAGCCATCGCCGTCCGGGTCGGCGAAGACCCAGGGGTCCCGCCATGCTTCTTCCGGCCAGCTGCTGTCACCGTAGCGTTCGTACCAGCGGCGGTCAGGTTTCAGCACGACGGCGGGTTGCTTGGTCCAGGTGTAAAGGTCCGGGGACGTTGCAACACCGATGGCCTCGATGTTGTGGGTGTCATAAAAGCGCGCGCCGGTGTAGAACATCCGCCATATCCCGTCCGGGCCCTGGACCACGCTGCCCGTCCAGGTGGAGGTTGCGTCGAACGCCTCCGGATCATCTGGCTGCAGGACCACGCCGTGGGGTTCCCACGTGATCAGGTCCTGTGAGGTGGCGTGCCCGATCCGGGCATTGCGGTGCCGCAGGGCCGGGTCTCCCAGGCTCTTGGGGGCGTGGAGGTAGTACATGTGGAACGTGTCGCCGTCGTCGGCGATCCAGAAGTCCCACACCCATGAGTCTCTGAGGCTGAAAGCCAAAGTAATGCACCTGTCTTTTCGTTGAGGTGGGCCGGTTGGGTCGAGGCGGAGCGTCAGCCCTTGATGGCGGAGCTGCTGATACTGGCGACGAACCAGCGCTGGAAGACCAGGAAGACCGCCAGGACCGGGACGATGAACATCGTGCCGAAGGCAAGCACCTGTCCCCATTCGGGAGGCTGCTGGTTCTGGAAGATGCTGATCGCCAGCGGCAGCGGGCGGACGGTCGGGTCACCTGCCTGCCTCACACGAGTTAGGTATGCTAGGCCCAACAGCAAGGGGGCCCGGCATGGTCAAACGTAAAGCCACGGCACTGGACGTGGCACGGCGGGCGGGCGTGTCCCGCAGTGCGGTATCACTGGTGCTCAACGGCAGGGCAACCGGCAACGTCACCGCAGAACGACAGGAGCGCGTGCTCCGCGCCGCGGCAGAGCTGGACTACACGCCCAACTCGGTTGCCCTCAGCCTGCGCAACCAGCAAACATCAACGATCGGCATCATTACGGATGACATCGTCACCAGCCCCTTCGCCGGACGGCTGATCAGCGGCGCATCACGCACGGCCTTGGCCCGCGGATACATGGTCCTGGTGGTGGACACGGAACATGACAGGGCCCGCGAAAGCGCCGCGGCACAACAGCTCGTCCACCGGCAGGTAGACGGAATCATGTACGCCACCGGCAGCCTGCGCGAAATCACCGCTCCGCCGGCGATGCTTACCTTGCCGGCCATTCTGGCCAATTGCACGGATGACGCCTCCCAGCTCCAGTCGGTTATACCGGCAGAGGTTGAAGGTGGCCGGGCTGCGGCACAACTGCTGCTTGACCTCGGCCACCGCCGTATCACGCTGTTGACCGGAACCCTTAGCTCCCCTGCCGCCCCACAGCGCGAACAGGGTTACCGCGAGGCCATGGAAGAGGCGGGGATGGGCCGTGAACAGCAGCACGTCCACGCGACCGGATGGGACATCGACGAGGGCTACCGGGCAGCCTCTTCCGTGCTGGGCGGCCGGGACCGGCCGACGGCGATCATTTGCTCGAACGACAGGGTGGCCACCGGGGTACTGCTGTACGCCGCTGCCGCAGGACTGCGCGTACCGCAGGATCTCTCGGTGGTCGGCTATGACGACCAGCAGAACCTCGCCGCGAACCTGGTTCCCGCCCTGACCACCGTGGCACTTCCGCACGCTGAAATCGGAGCACTGGCCATGTCCATGCTGTTGGATGCGGTCGAAGGAAAAACCACGGCGAGGGAGGATCCGGAAGAGGGAACCGTCCATGTGCCCTGCCGGATCATCCCTCGGGCTTCCACCGCTGCCGTCCCGGCCGGCTAACCCGGCGCTTCCACACCCGCTGTGCTGCTGAACCCGGCAGGAACGGCCAATCGCAGCCCAGGCCTGTCCACCCCTTTCCGCAAAGGGCCTGTCCTTGCTGCAGGTTCATCATCGCGCCATAGACTTGGGACCGAAATCACTTGACACGTGTTAGGTCGAATATCTACCCTACTTAACACGTGTTAGGAGGAGCTGACAATGACGTCTGAGAAGACACCGGGGCAACCCGACCCCTCGTTTGCGCCGCGGTCAGGCAACGGGATTTCACAATTCACGCGGCGTTCCATGCTGGGCCTCACGGGACTAGCCGTCGCGGGAGCTACCGTGGGGGCCTGGCCCCGACTTACCGGGACTGACATCCCGGGCCGTGGCAGCAATGCCCTGAACATCGCCATCCTTGGAACCGCTGCGGACGCCGCGGCCCGCCAGGGGCTGGTTCAGGCCTTTACCGCTGCCCACCCGGATATCCCGGTCCAGGTGCAAGCCATCCAGGGCGCGGACTGGAAGGATTTCTTTTCCAAGATCCTCACCATGGTGGCGGCCGGCACGCCGCCGGACGTCGTCTACGTGGCCACGGAGGGTGCCCAACTGTTCGCCGACAAGCTCGCCGAGCCGCTGGATGATTATGTCCGCCGGGACGCAGCCGACATGAGCGACTACTTTGATGACGTTCATCCGAGCCTGCTGGAAGCCTTCATGTACCAGGGAAGCCTGTACCAGCTTCCGCTGGACTGGAACGCGGCGAACATGTACCTGAATACCACCACCTTCGCCCAGGCCGGCCTTGACCGGCCGAAGGACGACTGGACGCAGGATGACTTCAGCGCCACCCTCCGCGCCCTTCGGAAAGCGCGCCCGGCCGACTTCACCCCGTACTACTGGACCAACCGGCTTTTTGGCGGAGTAGTGCCATGGCTATACGCCAACGACACCAGCTTCCTCACCGAGAGCAAGGCCTCCGGCGGGGACTGGCTGTGGGACCGCTTCTATCCCAAGGACCCTGCCCGGGCCACCCGCGGTGGCGGATATCAGTGGCTGGCTCCGAACGCCGAGGACGGGCGGGTCATCGAGACCTTCGACTACCTGCGCGAGCTCGTGTCCGAAGGACTGGGCGTACGGCCTGAGTCCGGGGGCGGCAACGCCCTCGTTGGCTTGTTCGGGAACAACCGCATCGGCACCACGCCGGCGGGCGGCTACTGGGCGCAGGGCCTGCATGACGCCGGAATGACGGCCGATCAGTTCGATGTGCAGTTCTTCCCCCGCTGGCGGACGCAGCGGCACCAGTTCGGCGCTGCCGGCTACGCGATCATGCGCACGGCGAAGGATAAGGACGCAGCCTGGGAATGGGTGAAGTTCTGCTCCAGCCGCGAAGCGATGCAGCTGGCCATTCCCAAGCCGAACACCACTCCCACCCGCCGTTCGATGGTCAACGAGTCGTTTTACGCCGCCACCGGACCCCGGCACTGGAAGGTCTTCTACGACACCCTCGACAGGTTCCCCACCTCCGGTCCGATCCCCGCGCCGCCGCAGCAGGCCGCCGTCGAAACTGCCCTGATGAAAAACGTTTCCACCGCTGTCAGCGGCAGCTCCGCCGGCGTACGGACAGCGATGGGAACCCTGCAGCGGGATCTCGAACTGGCCCTCAGGAGGAACGCATGACCACCACTTCCACTCCGCCACGCCACACCGTAAAACCACAGGCCGCGCGCCGCTCGTTCGTCGAGCGATGGCTCGCGATGATCTTCCTTGCCCCCACGCTGCTGGGGATGGCCCTGTTCACCTTCCTGCCGATCATCGGCTCGCTGGTCCTGGCCTTCTTCCGCTGGGACATCATCTCAGCACCCGAGTTCGTCGGTTTCGCCAACTTCGCCTCCCTGGCCCAGGACCCCACCGTCCGCGTGTCCTTCCTGAACACCATCGTGTTCGTGGTGGTCGCGGTAATCCTTCAACTCGGCATTGCACTCAGCCTGGCTTCCATGCTCCAGGCCAGGATGCCGTCCTGGCTCAGGGTATTCCTCCGTTCCACCTTCTTCTTCCCCCTGGTGCTGTCCGCCGCGTCGGTGTCCATCTTCATGCGGTACATGTTCAACGCTCAATTTGGCGTGGTGAACTGGCTCCTGTCCCTCATCGGCATTCCCGCAGTCCCGTGGCTGACCAGTCCCGTGGCCTCCGCCGCCGTCGTCGTCCTGGTGTACGTCTGGCAGAACTTCGGGTTCTCCTTCCTCCTCTTCCTCGGAGCCCTGAGCAACATTCCGAAAGAACTGCACGAGGCAGCAAACCTGGACGGCGCCACAGGCTGGAAACAGTTCAGCAATGTCACCCTTCCGCTGATCAGCCCCACCGTGCTCGTCGCCTCCGTGATGGCGATCATCAGTGCCCTGCAGGTCTTCGACCAGCCCTACGTACTGACCAACGGCGGTCCAGGGGATTCCACCCGCACCGCCGTCATGGTGATCTTTGAATCCGCCTTCCAGCAACTGGAATTCGGCGAAGCCTCGGCCATCGGCCTGGTACTGACGGTGCTGATCCTGGCCGTCACCGCTCTGCAATTCCGCCTCAGCCGCCGCTTCGTCTTCTACCAGTGAGGTTCCTTATGTCCAGCCAGACCCTGAACACAGGGACCAACGAGCATCCGGGTTCCACCGCCGGCACACCGGCCACCCCACGGCCCTACCGCAACCGCCGCCTGCCCGCCGCAGGAACCGTCGGCAGATACGCCGCGTTAGCGGTGGCTGCGGCGCTGACGCTCGGCCCCGTCCTGTGGACCCTGTCCACCTCGCTGCGAACGCCGTCGGAGTCGTTCAACCTGCCCCCGTCCTTCCTGCCCATCAACCCTGACTTCACCGCCTACCGGGAGGTGTTCAAGCAGATCAATGTCGGCCTCCTGGTCCTGAACAGCGCACTGGTGACCGGGCTGATCGCGCTTGGCCAGATGGCCTCCGCCACTCTGGCCGGCTACGCCTTCGCCCGCCTGGACTTCCGGGGCAAGAACGCCATCTTCTCGCTGGTGCTGGCCACGATGATGGTTCCAGTGCAGGTCACCATCGTCCCCGTCTTCATGCTCATCCGTGGGATGGGTCTGTCCGATACCTTGCTGGCACTGATCCTGCCGGCCATTCCCACCGCCTTCGGCACGTTCCTGATGCGTCAGTATTTCCTTGGCCTGCCAAATGATTTTGCGGAAGCGGCTGCCCTGGATGGTGCCGGGCCGTGGCGGATCTTCCGTTCCGTCTACGTGCCGCTGGCCGTTCCGGGCATGGCCATCGTCGGGATCCTTGCCTTCAACTTCCACTGGAACGAGTTTTTCCGGCCACTGATCCTCACCATCAGCGAACAGAACTTCACCCTCCCCCTCGGCCTGGTCACGCTCCAAGGCAACCTCGGCACCGGGAGTATATCGGTGGTCCTCGCCGGCGTGATCCTGTCCATGCTGCCCGCCCTGGTGGTCTTTATCTTCGGACAACGCACCCTGCGCGAAGGCCTCACAGCCGGCGCGAGCAAATAACTCGTACTTCCAGAAGGAACCCCATGGATACACTCACCCCGGCCAGTCCGGCAGCCACAACAGACAGCTACCGCCCCGCCCTGCACTACACCGCCAAGGACACCTGGCTCAACGATCCCAACGGCCTGATTTTCCACGGCGGCGTCTACCACCTCTACTACCAGAACAACCCGCTGGGAAACGTTTGGGGCAACATGTCCTGGGGCCATGCCACGTCCACCGACTTGCTGACGTGGACCGAGCACCCCGTCGCCATCGCCTGCGACGAGAACGAAGACATCTTCTCCGGCAGCATCGTCCATGACCGTGACAACACCAGCGGCTTCGGCACCCCGTCGGTGGCCCCACTGGTGGCGATCTACACCAGCGCCTTCAAACCGGGCTCATCGCATGAGGGCGTCCAGGCCCAGTCCCTGGCCTACAGCCTCGACGGAGGCTACAGCTGGACAAAACACGGAGGCAACCCCGTCCTAAGCCGCGGGTCCGGCGACTTCCGGGACCCCAAAGTCATTTGGTACGACGGCGGCGCGGACAGTTACTGGGTGATGGTCGCCGTCGAAGCCACAGACTTCCAGGTGGTGCTCTACAAATCCCACGACCTGAAGACCTGGGAACTGCTGAGCACCTTCGGCCCCGCGAACGCCACCGGCGGGGTCTGGGAATGCCCCGACCTGTTTCCCCTGCCCGTGGACGGCGACCCGGACAACCTCAAATGGGTCCTCACCGTCAACCTCAACCCCGGCGGTCCCAACAACGGCTCAGCCGGCCAATACTTCATCGGCGACTTCGACGGAACCACGTTCACCTCCGCCAGCACGGTCACCGAAGGCACCCTGGAACCTGCCCGGCTCGGCGAGTACCAGTGGCTGGACTGGGGCCGGGACTACTACGCCGCCGTCTCCTTCAGCGACGCCCCGGACAACCGCCGCCTGATGATCGGCTGGATGAACAACTGGGAATACGCCAACCACATCCCCACCGCACCCTGGCGCAGCCCCATGAGCCTCGCCCGCGAAGTTTCACTGCAGGCCAACAAAGGAAAACTGCACCTGGTCCAGCAGCCCGCGGGCGATTGGCATGCCCTGGCCGGCACGGAGCCGTTCAGCCTTTCCGGAACCACCATCCAGGACGGCGTGCAGGTCCTGGCGGGCGCGGCAGGCACGGTCCAGCGCATAGACGTCAGCTTCACTCCCGGAAGCGCGGAAGAATTCGGCCTCATCCTGCGCGGAGACGGCGCGAGGGGAACCCGTGTGGGCCTCCGGCCCGGGCAGGACACACTGCTCGTGGACCGTCGCGAATCCGGCAGAACAGACTTCCACGCATCCTTCAGCTCCATCGACACCGCTCCCATCCTGGCAAAGCAGGGTACCTACGACCTCACCATTTACGTGGACCGCTGCTCCGTTGAAGTCTTCGCCCAGGACGGCCAGGTCACCATGACCGAACTGATCTTCCCGGCGGAGACCAGTACCGACCTCGCCGTTTACGCCGTCGGCGGCGCGGCAACCATCAACAGCCTTCAGGTCACGCAGCTCGCGTAAGGCAGCACCCAAAGCAAGGAACAAGACATGCACAACAACGGCAAGCCCCACCCTCCCGGGCAGGTGCCGGACGTCGTCGTTATCGGGGAAGCCCTGATCGACGTCGTCACCACCCCCGACGGCACCACAGAACACCCTGGCGGGTCACCGGCCAACGTGGCGTACGGCCTGGCCCGCCTGGGAGTGGGCACCGGGCTGCTTACTTCAATCGGAGCTGACCGCCGTGGTGAAGCACTTGAGGAGCACCTCACGGGCGCCGGCGTGGCGATCCTGCCCGGCTCCCGGTCGCAGGAGAGAACGTCGACGGCGACCGCCACCATCGCGAGCGATGGCTCGGCGAGCTACGCCTTCGACATCGCCTGGGATGTGGAACCACCGGATCTTGCACATACTCCGCCCAGGATCGTCCACACGGGTTCGATTGCCAGTTTTCTGTCACCGGGCGCCGTCGGAGTCAAAGCTATGCTCGAGGAACTTCGCAGCGAGTGCATCATCACCTACGATCCCAACATCAGGCCAGCCCTGCTCGGAACCCATGCCGAAGCACTGCACACTTTCGAGGAGCTGGTGCAGCTCACCAGCGTCGTCAAACTCAGTGATGAGGACGCCGAATGGCTTTACCCAAGAAAGGCCTTGGAGGAAACCGCAACACACATCCTGGATCTGGGAGCGGAGCTGGCTGTCATCACCAGGGGCTCAGCTGGCTCGTTGCTCGCCTCATCCGCCACCACCCTCAGCATTCCAGCCGTGAAGACCCGCGTGGTTGACACCATCGGCGCCGGCGACTCCTACATGTCCGCCCTGATCCTCGGGCTCCTCACCCGCGGAACCGGCGGCCTGGCCCCTTCGGTCCTCGACCAGCTGGGATGCACGGCGGCCGCCGCGGCCGCAATCACCGTATCCCGGGCCGGCGCCCGGCCCCCGACCGAAGACGAACTCCGCACACAGCTTCAGTATCAGCCCCAGCTGAATTCGCACGCGTAACACGTACCCTTCACGCGGCGCCGCTGCGCACGCGACTTCACACCCGGAAATGTAACCCTTGACACAGTTCTAGTAACGCGCGTAACCTCTCTATATGGGCAAGTAACGCGCGTTACTTATCTGGCAACCATCACCGATTACCACCGGAGCATTCAATGGCGAAGACCACCACCCCGAACCAAGCCGGGGCTGCGCGGCAGCGGGGTGTCACCATGAACGATGTTGCCAAGCACGCGGGCGTTTCCCGGACCGCAGTCTCGTTCGTGCTGAGCAACCGCGAAAATGCCAGCATCTCCGAAGAGACCCGCACCCGGATCAACGAAGCTGTCCAGGCCTTGGGCTACCGCCCGAACGCCGGAGCACGTGCACTGGCATCCCAGCGCAGTGACTGGTACGGGATTGTCACCGAGATCGTCACGGCACCGTTCGCCGTCGACATCATCAAGGGTGCACAAGACCAAGCCTGGCTCGACCGCAAGTTCCTGCTCATCGCACCCTCCGACCAGGCCGATGCCGTAGGACCCAACCAGGGCCTGGAAGACGCCGCAACCGAAAAGCTTCTGGAGCAGCGCGTGGAAGGACTGCTGTACGCAGCCACCTTCCACCGTGGCGTGCACGTGCCCGAAAGCGCCAAGGAAGTGCCCACCGTACTGATCAACTGCTTCGACGCCGACGGGAAGCTGCCATCGATCGTCCCGGACGAACGCGCCGGGGGCCGCATCGCCGTCGAACGTTTGCTCCAGGCCGGCCACCGCAGGATCGGTGTCATCAACCTCGACCCGGCCATTCCGGCAGCAATCGGGCGCTTGGAGGGTGCACGCGAAGCACTCGCCGACGCCGGACTCGAGCTGGACCCCGAACTCGTGGTGCCTGGATATGCAACGGCCGACGGCGGGTATGAGGCCGCGTGCCGCATCCTGGACCGCTACCCACAGGAGGACAGGCCAACCGCGCTGTTCTGCCTCAACGACCGCATGGCGATGGGCGCTTACGACGCCATCAAGGAACGGGGCCTGACCATCCCCGGAGACATCGCCGTGATCGGCTTCGACAACCAGGAACTGATTGCGGCCTACCTCAGGCCCAAACTGACCACGGTTGCGTTGCCGTTTGAAAAAATGGGCGCCCTGGGAGTCCAGACGCTCGCAGCTCTGACAGCAGGACAGCCGATTATTGCCGACCAGCAATTAGTCGGCTGTCCGCTGCTAGAACGCTCTTCGGTCTGACCGCGAAATCACTTTCGAAGAGCAACCCCTCCCCCACCCCTTCACCTTGCTGATGAAGATAGGAAAGAGATAACCATCATGACACAACCCCGATTCCTGAGGGCTGCCCGCACCACGGCGGCCGGGCTGGCGGTAGGCGCACTGCTGCTGACCGGCTGTGCGGCCAACGGCAACAAGGCTGCCGGCACCGACGCCGCTGCCAACGCCAGCGCCTTCCTCACCATTCCGCGTGAGGACATGGGCACGTTCGTGCAGAACTTCAACCCGTTCGCCCCCACCGTCAACCCGATGGTCCAGCAGTCCATCTACGAGTCGCTGCTGATCTTCAACCCGGCCAAGGGTGACACCGTGCCGTGGCTGGCCACTGAATGGAAGGCCGCCGACGACGGCAAGTCCATCATCTTCACCCTGCGCGACGGCGTTAAGTGGTCCGACGGCCAGCCCTTCGTGGCCGAGGACGTCGCCTACACCTTCGAGCTCCAGAAGAAGATCAAGGGTGGCTTCGAGTACCTGGACACCGTGAGCGCCGAAGGCACCAACAAAGTGACCTTCACCTTCAACAAGCCGTGGTCGCCGGCCCTGTACGACGTCGGGCACCTCACCATCCTGCCCAAGCACATCTGGTCCGCCCTCGCCGATCCGGAGAAGGAGGCCAATGCCAAGCCCGTCGGCACAGGCCCTTACACCGAGGTTGACAGTTTCCAGGCCCAGTCGTTCGTGCTGAAGAAAAACCCCAACTACTGGCAGCCGGAAAAGCAAAAGATCGCCGGTATCAAGATGCTTGCCTTTGCAGGAAACGACGGCGCCAACCTCGCCGCCGCGAACGGCGACGTGGACTGGGCTCCGCAGTACATCCCGAACATCGAAAAAACCTTCGTCTCCAAGGACAAGGAACACCGCCACTACTGGTTCCCGGCCACAGGCGCCATGATCAACTGGCAGCTCAACACCACCAAGGCCCCCTTCAACGACGTTGACGTCCGCAAGGCCCTGAGCATGGCCGTTGACCGGGAACAGGTCACCACGATCGGCATGAGCGGCTACGCCAAGCCCGCGGACTGCACAGGGCTCTCCGGCAACTACGAGACCTGGAAGAACAACGACGTCAAGGAGAACTGCACCTGGACCAAGCTGGACGTCCAGAAGGCCAATGAGCTGCTGGACAAGGCGGGCTACCCGAAGGGTGCCGACGGCAAGCGCACGCTCAAGGACGGCAAGCCGTTCGAGTTCAAGATCTCCGTGGGCGCATCCTCTTCCGACTGGCTGTCCGTGGCCAACGTGATCGCACAGAACCTGGCAGAAGTCGGCGTCACGGCAAAGGTGGAGTCCCCGGACTGGGCTGCCGTGGTTGCCGGCTACGAAACGGGCGACTTCGACTCCGGCATCGTCTGGAGCGCCAACGACCCCAGCCCGTACAAGTATTTCAACGCCGCAATGGGCACGTCGACCGTCAAGCCTGTGGGTACCAAGACGTTCGACAACTACCACCGCTTCGGCGACGCCGAGGCTGACGCCCTGCTGGCAGAGTTCGCTGCAGAGTCCGACGAGTCCAAGCAGAAGGACATCGCCAACAAGCTGCAGGAAGAATACGACGACGCCGCACCGCTGGTGCCGCTGTTCTCCGGTCCGGAGTGGGGCGCCTTCAATGACACCCGCTTCACCGGCTGGCCCACCGAGGACAACCCTTACGCAACCCTTTCGGTCCGCTCACCTTCTACGGTGCTTGTGCTGACCACGCTGGAACCGCGCAAGTAGTCCCCGCCGCTTCCCTGGCCTCGCTTCGCTTCGACCAGGGAACCCGGGCGGCGTGGGCCCACCCACCGCCTCCCTGGCCTCGCTCCGCTTCGACCAGGGAACCCGGGCGGCGTGGGCCCATCACGCACCACTGCTGGCCGCCGGATCATCCGGCGGCCAGCCCCCAAACTTTCCGTAATTCCCGAATGGAGGGAAACCGTGCGCTTCATCCTGCGCCGCCTGGGTTTCTACCTGATCGCCTTCTGGGCATCCATCACCCTGAATTTCCTGCTCCCCCGCTTCATGCCCGGGGACCCCGTCTCCCGCATGTTCGCGCGCTCCCAGGACAGAATGCAGCCTGAACAGATCGAGGCCCTGCGCAAGCTGCTGGGTGTTGATGACCGGCCCCTCTGGGAGCAGTACATCGGCTACATGACCAACATCTTCACCGGGCAGATGGGCGTCTCCATTTCCCGGTTCCCCACCCCGGTCACCGAGGTCATCTCGTCCCAGATCGGCTGGACCCTCCTGCTCGGCGGAACCGCACTGGTGATTGCCGCCGTCGTGGGTAACCTGCTGGGCGTCCTCGCCGCCTGGCGGCGCGGCGGCGCGGTCGACTCCGCGCTTCCGCCGCTGCTCGTATTCATCGGCTCGTTCCCGTACTTCTGGCTCGCAATGGGCGCCCTGTACCTTTTCGGCGTAGTACTGAATTGGTTCCCCATCCGCCACGCCTTCACCGCCGGCCTGGAGCCCGGGTTCACCTGGGAGTTCATCGGCGACGTCGGCGCGCACCTGGTGCTTCCGGCACTGACCATCGTGCTGGTCTCCATCGGCGGCTGGATGCTGGGCATGCGGAACA
This sequence comes from Pseudarthrobacter sp. NCCP-2145, assembly GCF_023708005.1. Taxonomy (NCBI): domain Bacteria; kingdom Bacillati; phylum Actinomycetota; class Actinomycetes; order Micrococcales; family Micrococcaceae; genus Pseudarthrobacter; species Pseudarthrobacter sp. NCCP-2145. The sequence continues at coordinate 290,589 of NZ_BRCG01000001.1, forward strand.
CCATGATCGCCACCAACTCCGAGGACTACATCACCATGGCCGAAGCCAAGGGGCTCCGCCCAAGCCGCATCATGCTCCGCTACGCAGCCCGCAACGCCATGCTCCCGTCGGTCACAAGCTTCGGCATGGGACTGGGGTTCGTGGTGGGCGGTGCGCTGCTCACCGAGGTCGTCTTCGCCTACCCCGGCGTCGGATACCAGCTCCTCAACGCCGTCCAGGGCCTCGACTACCCGCTCATGCAGGGCCTGTTCCTGACCATCACCGCCGCCGTGCTGCTGGCCAACTTCCTGGTGGACATCCTCTACGTCCGCCTCGACCCGCGCGTGCGCAGTAACTAGAGGGAGCGATCATGACAACCGCAATCCTGAAGCAAACCGGCACAACGGCCGCCAAAACCCCGGCGGCCCGCAAGCCCAACCGCAGCTTCGTCCACGGCATCCTCACCAACAAGAAGGCCCTGGCAGGCATGGCCGTGATGCTCGTCTTCATCGCACTGGCCCTGCTGGCACCGGTGCTTTTCCCCGGCGACCCGTCACGGATCACCGCCATGGCGTCGCTGGAACCGTCAGCCGAGCACTGGCTGGGAACTACAGCCAAGGGACAGGACGTGCTCGCCCTGACCGTCCACGGCTCCCGGAGTTCCCTCTTCGTGGGGCTCACCGTGGGCTTCGCGTCCACCTTCGTCGGCATCCTGGTGGGACTTGCCTCGGCGTACTTCGGCAAGTTCATCGACGAAGCGCTGTCCCTGGCAACCAACGTCTTCCTGCTCCTTCCCGGCCTGCCGCTGCTGGTCATCCTGGCCGCGTTCCTCCCTCCGGGGCTGGGCACTGTGATTCTTGTCCTCGTGGTCACCGGCTGGGCAGGCTCAGCACGCGTCCTGCGCTCACAGGCCCTGTCCATCCGCTCGAAGGACTTTGTGGCCGCGGCCGTGGTATCCGGCGAACGGGCCGGCCGGATCATGTTCCGCGAAATCCTGCCCAACATGGCCTCGATCGTGATGGGCACCCTGCTGGCCTGCGTCATCTACGGCATCGGTGCCCAAGCAGGCCTGGAGTTCCTGGGCCTGGGCGACGCCGGCACGGTCTCGTGGGGCAACAACCTCTTCTGGGCAGGCAATGAAGGCGCCCTGCTGACCGGCAGCTGGTGGGTGTTCGTTCCCTCGGGCGTCTGCATCGCATTGGTCGCCTTCGCCCTGGCCCTCATCAACTACGCCGTGGACGAGGTCACCAACCCGCGGCTGCGGAAGATCAAAACCCCGAAAGATACCGAAAGGAGCGCCTCCAAATGACCATCTCCCAAGTGTCCTTCGGCTCCCACGAACCCGTCCTGGACGTCAAGGACCTCACCGTCAAGTACATCGGCGACACCCGCTCCACCACCGCCGTCGACCGCGTGTCGTTCAGCATCGGCACCGGTGAGGTGTTCGGTCTCGCAGGGGAATCCGGCTGCGGAAAATCGACCATTGCCAACTCGATCATGCGGCTGCTCAAGGATCCCGCGAAGATCGCAGGCGGCAGCATTTCCTTTGGCGGCAAGGACGTCCTGGCCATGAGCCCGGAGGAGCTGCGGCGCTTCCGCTGGCAGGACGTGGCCATGGTGTTCCAGTCAGCCATGAACTCACTCAACCCCGTGCTGACCATCGGCGAACAGATCGTGGACATCTTCACCACCCACGCCGGCTACTCCCGCAAGGAGTCCCTCCGGCGGGCCGGTGAACTGCTGGAACTGGTGAGGATAGACCCCGCACGCCTCAAGTCCTACCCGCACCAGCTCTCCGGCGGCATGCGGCAGCGGGCCGTGATAGCGATGGCCGTGGCGCTCAAGCCATCCCTCCTGATCCTGGACGAACCCACCACCGCGCTGGACGTGGTGGTGCAGCAGGAGATCATGGCCCAGATCAAAGACCTCCAGCGCGAGCTCGGCTTCTCTGTCCTCTTTATCACCCACGACATGTCACTCATGGTGGAACTCTCGCACCGCATGGCTGTCATGTACGGCGGCCGGATCGTGGAGACCGCCAGGGCCCAAGACGTCTACACCAACCCCCGCCACCCCTATACCCAGGCGCTGATGGGCGCGTTCCCGCCGCTCACCGGCCCGCGGGTTCCGCTGACGGGACTGCCCGACGGCGTGAAGTTCCGGAACATCCCGGACCTCACCGAGGCGGCACCGGGCCACTTCGTGGCTCCGCTGGGTGCCGACGCTGCAGTGATTGATTCCGAAGACCTGGCAGGAGCCGCACGATGAGCCATTCCCTGACATCCACGGTGGCTGCGTCCGCCACACGCACTCCGGCCCTTGAAATTCGTGGCCTGGGCAAGTCGTTCCCCATTGGAGGGCTGTTCTCCCGGGAGTCGGTCCGCGCCCTGCACGGTGTGGACCTGACAATCAACCGCGGCGAAATTGTCGCGCTCGTGGGAGAGTCCGGTTCCGGCAAAAGCACCTTGGCCCGCTGCGTTGCCCGGCTCGAGAAGCCGACCTGCGGCGCGATCCGGATCGACGGCGTCGACATCCTCAAGCGCGATCGGTTCCAGGCGTCGCGTGCGTTCCGGTCCCAGCTGCAGATGGTCTTCCAGGACCCCTTCGGTTCACTGAACCCGGCCCACAGGATCGAGCATTTCCTGCGGCGTTCGCTGGCGATCCACGGAAAGGGCGGCGGTTCTGCGGAGGAGACCGTGCAGCGGCTCGAAGAGCTCATGACCACTGTTGGCCTCCAGGCTGACATGCTGAACTCGTATCCGCACGAGCTCTCGGGCGGTCAGCGCCAGCGCGTTGCTATTGCCCGGGCCCTCGCCGTTGAACCACAGGTTATCCTGGCCGACGAGCCCACCTCCATGCTTGATGTTTCGGTCCGGATCGGTGTGCTGAACCTGATGCGCAAGCTCCGGGACGAGCAGGGCATCTCCATGCTCTACATCACCCACGACCTCGCGTCCGCACGCTACCTGGCGGACCGCACGGCAGTCATGTTCGCCGGTGAACTCGTCGAGGAAGGCGAGTCCCTGGACCTGCTGTCCCGTCCGGCACACCCCTACACGCAACTCCTGGTTTCCGCTGTCCCGGACCCCGCACGGGCAGGCTCGTACGATCCCGTCCGCCGGGCCGAACTGCGGCAGGCCGTCATGGCTTCGACCACGTGCGCTTTCGACGGCGACGCGAACCAGGCCTGTTCGGCCGATGAACCCGTGCGCCACCAGGTGGGAGACCCCGAAAACCGGCACTGGGTGCGCTGCCACCTCTACCGGCCGTGGGCCGGCGCCGCCGGCCACGCCCTGGCGGGCGACCCAACCCAACCCAGCCGCCCGGCGTCGAACGCTCAAGAAGAGGCTTCCGCATGACTGAACTGACCCACCCGCTCGCAACCGTGCCACAGGACGAATTGGTTGCACGGGCCGAAGCCGACGCGCTCCGGCCACGGTTCCATTTCGTCTCACCGGCCGGTTGGCTCAACGATCCCAACGGTGTCAGCCAATGGAACGGCACGTACCACCTCTTCTACCAGTACAACCCGGAGGGCGCCTTCCACCACCGCATCCAGTGGGGCCACGCCACCAGCACGGACCTCGTCACCTGGACGGACCAGCCCGTTGCCTTGGAACCTTCTGCAGGACCGGACGCCGACGGCTGCTGGTCGGGGGTCCTGGTGAACGACGGCGGCACGCCTACCTTGGTGTATTCGGGGCGCTTCGAGGACAGGGAGCTGCCCTGTATCGCCGTAGGATCGCCGGACCTTCTGAACTGGACCAAGGACCCCGCCAATCCCGTGATCGCAGCGCCGCCGGCTGGTGTAGACGTCACGGCGTACCGTGATCACTGCGTCTGGCGTGAAGGAACGAAGTGGCGGCAGTTGGTGGGTTCGGGCATCCGCCAGCGCGGCGGTACGGCGTTCCTTTACGAGTCAGCGGACCTGCGGCGATGGGACTACATCGGGCCGCTGTTCATCGGCGATGCCTCGCAGGGCGACCCTGCGGACACTGACTGGACGGGGACTATGTGGGAATGCGTGGACCTTTTCCGGGCGGGCCACGGTTCGCTGGGGTCTGCACCTTCTAACGCCTCACCGGATGTGCTGGTCTTCTCCGCCTGGAACGACGGCGACACCCACCACCCGCTGTACTGGACCGGCCGATACGCCGGGGACAGCTTCGCGCCCGTGGCCCTGCACCGGCTCGACTACGGAGGCCGCTTCTTCTACGCACCGCAATCATTCGAGGACGAGTCCGGCCGGCGCGTCATGTTCGGCTGGATGCAGGAGGGCCGAAGCGATGCCGCGATGGTGGAGGCCGGCTGGTCAGGGGTAATGAGCCTGCCGCGAACCGTCACGGCGTCGGAGGACGGTACCCTCCGCTTCGCGCCCGTACCGGAAATCAAAAAGCTGCGCCGTGAGCACCTAGCTTTGTCCGGGCTTGTGTTAGGCGGTGCCCTGGTGCCCCAGGAAACCGGCGTGTCAGGCCAGCAACTCGACCTCGAGCTGGACCTCGAGCTGGCACCGGGCGCCCTGCTGCGGCTCGGTGTCCTGGGCTCTAGTGGCGGGAGCACCTCGGACGGACCCGCCGAGGAAACGGTCATCGAGCTGCGAAGGGCGGATGACGGCGGCAACAATGGCACGCTCCGCCTGGACCGCACCCAGAGCAGCCTTGATCCAACCGTTGATGTGGATTACAAGTCAGGGCCCGTCCCCATGCCCGAGGGACGGGTGCACCTGCGCGTCATCCTGGACCGGTCCGCCGTCGAAATTTTTGCGAACGGTATAGCGCTCACCGCCCGCATCTACCCCACCCTCGGCGGGGAAAACGTCAGCCTGGCTGCCGAAGGCACGGCAAAGGTGCTGTCCCTCGACGCATGGACCATGGCCGATATTTTTGACAGTACCCGGAGCCTCTTTCCCTGAACAGGGAGCAGCAGATCAACACCACCGGAGGCGGAACCAATCCCCGATCGGTCCCTCGGCAGGACGGCTCACCCTCCACGTCCTCGTGGACCTCACGAGCGTGGAGATGTTCCTCGGAGACGGACGGGTGCTGCACCCGCACCGGGTATTCCCCCTCACAGGGGACAGCGGAATCCCTCTGCGCCCACGAAACTGGAAGTCATCCTGCGGCGCCAGTGCTGGCGGCGTATGCAGCGGCCTGGTCACGCACTTTCCGGATGTAGGCGTCGGATTGGTTGTAGGCGTAAATGGCGCTGGTCCATCCGGCCGCCGTCGTGAGGTCGCGTCCGCCGGCGCACAGATAGGACGCCGCGCTGAGGGCGGCATCGTCGATGTTGAATGGATCCGCCGTTCCATCGGCGTTCCCGTCCCGCCCGACGAGCTGCCAGGTGGACGGAATGAACTGCATCGGTCCCACCGCACGGTCCCAGCGGGGATCCCCGTCCAGGGCACCTCCGTCCGTGTCGGCGATGGCGGCGAATCCGGCACCGTTGAGAGCCGGGCCCACAACAGGGCGGCTCCCTCGACCTGCCTCGGTGAGTCTTCCGCCGCCGTATGTTCCGTGGGCTGTTTCGACGGAGCCAACGCCCGCCAGGGTGTTCCATCCGATCCCGCAGGCCGGCACGGTGGCATTCACGGTGACAGCCGCCGCAACATACGCCCGCAGCGCACGTTCCGGGATCCCGGTCTGCCCGGCAGCCCAGGCCACCCAGTCGGCGTCCGGGTTTCTGGTGACGTTCACTGCCGCGGTCATACCGGAGGACAGCATGTCGAGCTCGGCCTCCGCTCGCGGCGGCGGAGAAAAGGCACGGCGGGCGTCCGCGGCGGGTTGCCCAAGAACCCAGAACAAGGACGCGGTGGAGACACAAACCGCAAACAGGATAAGGACCACGAGGCGTCTGAGACCGAGCACCGACTAATCAAACCATCCAAAGCCGTCCATCTTTGACACCGGGCTTCGCCGGGACCCGTTCACTCCTCCTCGTGGCTCGCGGCGCCATCGATCCTTTGAAGGGGACAAGTTTCTCTCAGCCCGGAGATGACGCGGCCATAATGGTTCATGAGCCTGGGTACGGCGCTCGCGGACGACCACCCCTTGGAGTGCGGCTGCGTCAGGGCGCTGATCAAGACCGGTGGCTGTCTGCTCAACCACCCGCCGAATGAAGGGCGCCTCCGCGCCCAGAACGGAGCCGACTGCATCGAAAGGATCTGGTACGGTCCATCGGGCCAGCACGCGTCCCCGCGCCCAGCAGGCAGTGGTGGGAGTCGCCGGCACCCACGGGCGGGGTTCCCCTCGACGGGGCTTATCGCGGGTAAGTCCGACCCTCAGGGTTATGGGGATGGTCCCCGGCAGCAAGATGCCCAGACCAGGAAGCTTGGCGTTGGTCGACTTTTCCGCATCTTATACAGTGCCGGTGGAACATCCCGTCGCGCCCAACTTCGGCTGACCAGTGATGTCCCAGGTTCAATCTGCAAAACAGTGTTCTGAACATGATGCGATCCTTTTGCGGACTCGGAGGCTTCACGCGGACCGAAGCCTCCACCCGTGATTTTACGCGCCTGGCAGCCCGGCAACCACAGCTCCCATCCTTTGTACGCTCGGTTTTACGCCTGCCTACAGGCGCCATTCTCATGGCGATCTCGCTGGCCTGATCGGTTACGCGCTGAACCCCACGAAGTGCCAGCTCAAGATCGACACAAGAGATGCCGAGGATTGGTCGAATCGCTTCCCCCGCTTCCTCCTGGCTTCCTAGAGTGTTCCCAAGGCACAACGACTACGTCTGGGGGACGTATGAGCTCGAGCAATATTCCGTCTATGGAGGACGCACGAGCCACGCAGGCTCCCGTGCCAGCTCCGCCCATCAAACCCTTGGTCGCACCGCGCGCAGTGCAGCAGGCTTCCACCTGCAAGGGCCGGGAACACGAGGTGCAACGGCTCATTCGCGACCTTGCCGCCCTCGCCGCCAGTCGTCGCGGGAGCGCAGCATGACCGCCGCCCGTCCATACATCCTTGGACTACCACTCAGACGCTCCACTCGGTACTGACCCGGACAGGTACAGTCCCACCCTGCGCAAGCGTCACCAGACTGCAAAGCAGGCGTCCAGCCTTCCGTTCCTAGTCGTCGATGGCTTTCCGGTCGATGGACTTCAGCGCGGCGAGCCGTGCTTCCACTTCGGTCTGCTCACCGAGGTCTTCCAGGGAGGCGAACTGGGCATCCAGGGATGAGGCGGCGAGTTCCTGCTGGCCGCGGACCGTGGCTTCCTGGCGGCGGATGCGCTCCTCGTACCGGCCAATGGCCGACGTCGGGTCGCCAGCGTCCAGGGACTTGAGCGCATCATGGACCTGGGACTGTGCGGCCGCCGTCCGGGACCGGGCCACCAGTTCATTGCGCTTGGCGGTCAGCTCGTGCAGCTTGCCCTTCATCTGGTCGAGCCCGCCCTTGAGCTTGTCGACAATCTCGTTCTGCGCGGCCAGGCCCGGCTCCTGGCCCTTGGCCGTCGACTCGGCGGTCATCTGCCGCTGAAGAGCGAGCCTGGCAAGGGCATCAAACTTGTCGGCGTCCACACCGTTCCCGGCGGCCCGGAACTCATCAGCTTTGCGGGACGCGGCGATGGCCTTGTTGCCCCAGGTGTTGGCGTCGTTCACGGCCCGCCTGTAGTCCTCTTCGGCCATGCGGACATTGCCGATGGTCTGCGCGACGGCGGCTTCGGCTTCGCGGATGTTGGCCGAGTAGTCCCGGACCATCTGGTCCAGCATCTTCTGCGGGTCTTCCGCGGAGTCCAGGAGGGCGTTGATGTTGGCCTTGGCGAGTTGGGCAACGCGGGCGAAAATACTCTGCTTCACGACGGTCTTTCTATCGGTGGTGGAATTCGAATTTTATGTGTACGGCAGCCTGGCGGGCCAACAGCGGGAGACCCGCACCTGTCACCTCGCCGCGTACGAACCCGTAGCCGTGCAGACCAGCGCCATCGAGGCGAGGACGAGCAGGTTCCACGCGATGGTTCAAGCCCACCGGCGGCTTCCTTCAGGCGTCGCCCTCACTCGCCTGCTTCTTCCGGGACGACCATCACGGTTTGCTCTCCGCAAGTTAGTTGGAGCTCTCCGCCGCCAGCACTCTCCAACCGGCACTCCTGGTCTTTGAGCCGGGGCCAGCCGGAGATTTCGGGGGCGTCGCGGACCCGCTTGTAGTGGTACTCGTCGTGCTGCGTGTACAAGACGACGCCATCGCCGTCGAAGCCGTCCTGGGTCACGAGCACGGAGGTTCCGTCCGCGGCCACGATCTTCATGGTGTCACCGGTCCCGAACGCTCCGAGGCCTGCGAAGAGAAGCATGAGGCCGAAGTACGGCACGGCGGCCGCCGCGGCTACCCCAAGGGTCCACCCGACGGTGCGTCGTGGGACCCTCTTCGGAATGCGGCCTATCAGTGCCGGGAGCAGGAGCAACAGCCCAACAGCGCCGGTCAGGATCGCCATGACCAGAAACCAGGAGGCGATGGAATCCGCAGGACTCCCGATGTAGAGGAGGAGCCTCCCCCGGGCGGCTGCCCGGTATGCGCCATAAATGGCCTGGTACGCCCAAGCACAGAGGGCCGCCGCGATGATGAGGCCGGTCCCCCCGATTTCTCGGCGCTTCATGGATAGAGGACTTCCGCCTCGGACGCGTGCGCATCTTTGCGGATGGACCAACGCCCGATCGCCGCGGCCGCACCGACGGTCGCCCATATCCCCAGCCACCCGGGGTGCCAGCCGAAGCCGACCAGTCCGGCCACGGCCCAGAAGGCCAGGGTCGGCACCACGAAGAACGCCGCAATGTGGATCCACTGCTGCCGGACCGGGCGCAGCAGGTAAGCCAGCACCCACCCCAGGGGCGCCGCGAACACCAGTGCAATCCCGTAGCCATAGAAAGCAAGAGACAGCCCTGCACCCCACAGATACCCGGCATCCGACCCCTGCCGCACCGTTGGTGCACCAAAAACGAAGAGGGCAACGATGAGCATGACGCCCACCCAGAGCGTGGTGGCGATCAGCCAGCCCTTGATGAACGAGGAGGCGTCGAGGATAACCCGCTGCTGTCCGCTCATCCCCCAGCTCACTTCGCGGCGGCGTCTTTGCGGCGGAAGGTCCCCGCGACGGAGAGCTTCCTGCCGTACTCGGTGGGCCGGCGCCGGAAGAGGCGCACGTCCGGGCGCTGGACCAGGAGGGCCCGCAGCGTCGTCGTCGTTCCTGACCTGTTGCCGCACATCAACGCGAAGGAAAAGGACAGGTCTTTGGTGACCGTGGTCTCCCCTGAGTTTGTCCGCAAATTTCGAATGTGCACAAGCGGCTCCCCGGCCGCGTCCCCCAACGTCATGCTGCCAGCCTATATGTCGCCGTGGCCGGCGGCGCCGAAGTGCCCGGGCCAGTCCTTCGCCCGGATGCGGCGGAGTTCCTGAATCGGACCGAGCGTCCCCCACTCATTACGCCCGAGCCGGGACAGGGGTTCCAACAGGTCGATCTGCGGATGGTCACCGTCGAGCACACTTGCAGACACGACCGCGTAGACCACCCTGCCAAACACCAGCGTGCAGTTACCCAACTCCAGGAAGCTGTGCAATTGGCACTCCAGTGCCACCGGCGAATCCTTCACCCGTGGGGGACCTACCACGGTGCTCGATTCCCGGGACAGCCCCACTGCATCAAACTCGCTCACAGCCGCCGGAAAGTCCGTCCCTGTGGCATTGACCTCTTCAAACAGCGAAGCCGGGGTGAGATTCACGACGAACTCACCCCGCGCCTGGATGTTGCGCAACGAATCCTTCTCACCCACTGAGGTGAATTGAACAATGGGCGGATCCACGGACGCTACGGTGTAGAACGAATGCGGCGCAAGATTGTCCACGCCGTCCACCGATGTAGTGGACACCCAAGCGATTGGTCTCGGAACAACCACCGCCGTCAGCAACTGATAAAAATCTTTCGACGACATCTGTGCCGGATCAAAATCCTTCCGCTCCACGTACCCACCTGCTCTCTGCGCCCTACGCTGCCGCGGGGAACACGCCTGCCCCCGCCAGGCCGGAACGAGGCTTCGTACCGACCAGGCCGCAAATCCAGCGGCCCAGTTCCGTTGCCTTCTGCACGTCGATGCCCGTGTGGAACCCGGCACGCCCTAGCATCCAGGCAAGGTCCTCAGTTGAAATGTTTCCCGCTGCTCCGGGGGCGAAAGGGCATCCCCCGAGCCCTCCGACGCTGCTGTCGAACACGTCTACGCCCGATGCCATTGCCGCATAAGTGTTGGCCAGCGCGGTGTGGCGGGTCTCGTGAAGGTGCGCCCTCAACTGCAGGTCGGTTTCCTCGCGCAGCCTCGCGAACGCCGCGCCCACCTGCCACGGCACGGCGCAACCGATCGTATCCGCCAATGCCACCTCCGCAAGGTCCGCGCGGCCCATTGCACTGCGGACCACCTCAAGGGTCTGTTCGATGGGAACGTCACCCTGGTAAGGGCAGCCAAAAGCGACAGCCGCTGTGACACTGAGAGGGATGGATGCCGAGGCAGCGACGTCCGAAACTTCCCCCAGGGCCGTGAGCGCCGCAGCAACAGTGGTGTTCTGGTTGGCTGCCGCGAACGCGTCGGTCACCGGGAGCACATAGTTCATCTCATCCACGCCGGCATCAACGGCGCGGAGGGCACCCCTGGTGTTCAGCACCAGGCCGATATAGCTCACGGCGTCGGTGCGCGGGACGGCCGCCATCACGGCGTCGGCATCGGCCATCTGCGGAACCGCTTTGGGATTCACAAAGCTGACGGCTTCGATCCGCTGCGCACCCAACCGGATCAGCCCTTCGATGAGCCGGACCTTGTCTTCTGTACTTACGGGGGTCTTCTCATTCTGCAGACCGTCGCGCGGGCTGACGTCCACGATTGACACCGGCTTGGTTACCTGGGCAAAAGCCATCAGATTGCTCCTTCGCTGCGCGCGTCCTGCAACTCTTCTTCGGTCAGGTTCAGGACGCCCTGGTACACGTCGGCATTGTGGGAACCGTGCACCAAGGGCCCATTCCAGCCAATCCGGCCGGCCGAGCGCGTGAGCTTGGGGACGATTCCCGGCTGGACCACGGCGCCCAGTTCGTCGTCCGCCACTTCCAAGAGCATGTCCCGGGCCCTGAGCTGCGGGTCCTCGAAGATGTCTTCAACGGTGCTCACGGTGCTGTTCGGAACACCATGGCCATCGAGCAGGCTGACCAGCTCGCCCGCGGAGTAGTGGGCCGCCCAGTCGGCGATGAGGCCTTCAAGCTCTTCCTGGTTGCGGCCACGCTGCGCATGGTCCCGGTATCTCGGGTCCTCGGCGAGGCCGGGCATGCCCATCGCTGTGGCCAGGCGCACGAAGACCGAGTCCTGGTTGGCCGCGATGACCACCCACTTGCCATCGCTGGACTGGAAGATGTTCGACGGCGCTATCCCCTTGAGTCCCGAGCCGCTGGGTCCGGGAACAATGCCCGAGGCGGCGTAGTCCGGCACAGCGCTCTCCAGCAATGAGAAGCAAGCCTCAACAAGCGACACATCGACCACCTGGCCGGTCCCCCCGCGCGCATCCCGCCAGTACAGCGCCAGCAGGATCCCCTGCAGGGCATAGAGGGAGCCGAGGCTGTCCCCCAGGGAGATGCCTGTGCGGGGCGGCGGCTGGTCCGGGTAGCCATTCAGGTGCCGCAGTCCACTCCGCGCCTCGGCGACGGAGGCATACCCCGGCTTTGACGCTTCCGGACCAGTCTGGCCATAGCCGGAGACCCGGGCGATGATGAGGCCCGGATTGATCTTCCACAGTTCTTCAGGGCCGAGGCCAAGCTTTTCCATGGTGCCCGGGCGGAAGTTCTCCAGGATGACGTCGGCCTCCTTGCAGAGCTCAAGAAACAGCTCCCGGCCGCGCGGGACTTTCAGGTCCATGGTGACGCACTTCTTGCCGCGGGACTGCACCGACCACCACAGGGTGTGGTCCTTGACCCGCGCGCGGCCCCATTCGCGCATGGGATCGGGCCTGTTGGGGGATTCGACCTTGATGACTTCGGCACCGAAGTCTGCCATCTGCCGTCCCGCGAAAGGGCCGGCGATAAGGGACCCCAGCTCGAGCACGCGCACTCCGGACAGCGGACCGGCAGCACTAGCCGAAACTTTTATGCTGCTGGCGGTGGCCGTTGGCTCTTCTTCAGCGATCCTGTGGCCGCCCTCGTCCGCGGCGTCCTTGCCGCGCTTCGCTGTGCCGGTTTCGAAAACCTTCATCAAATCTCAACTCCTGATTCCTGATGCGGACCCAGTGGGCGCCGTACGCACGGACGGAGGTCCGTGCATACCCGGCCGTCCAGAAACCAGTATGCACTCATGTCACCATATTGTGAACATCAAATCACAATATGGGTTCCACTTCTGAGGGGAGGCTCCCGCCGATCAGCCGGGTGCCTTCAGCGGCCGCGGCGATGACCGGCTCGATCCAGGAAGCGCACACGTCGTAGGGCATTCTCATGGTGGGCCCCATGACGGTAAGCGCACCGTAGAGCTCAGCCTGCGGGCCGAAAATCGGGACAGACAACCCGCTGGCCCCCGAAACGCGCTCCCCGGTGGTGATGGCAAAACCATCCGCACGGGTCTTCGCGACGGCGGCATCAAGGCTTGCTGCGTCCGTGATGGTCTGGTCGGTGATGGAACGGAGTCCCGACCCGTAGACCCTCTCTGCAAGGTCGGGATTCCAGGCCAGCAGCACACGGCCCGCCGAACCGGCATGGAGCGGCATGATGTCGCCGACGTCGACCGCCCTTCGCAGCACCCGCCGGGTCTCGGCCAGCGCGACGCACACCCGGCTCCCCTGCGATTCCCGGAAGATGCAGACCGTTTCGCCCAGCTCGTCCCGCAACCGCCGAATCACGGGTGTCAGCAGTTCCAGGAAGTCCAGGCCCTGCCGGGCGGGCGCCGCCCAGTGGGTCATGCGCAGCCCGACGCGGAACTGGTCACCCCGCCGGTCAAGCATTCCCTCATGCACCATATTGGCGACCAGGCGCTGCACAGTGGAGTGCGGCAGACCGGTCTCGGCGCGTATGTCGGCGAGGCTCAGTTCAGGCCGCACCAGCGAGAAAGCATCCAGGATGGCCGTGATCTTCTTCAGCACCAGCAGCGGGGCGGCGGCATTTTCGGTTGCGCTCATGGCTTGGTTCCGGATTCCTTCTTCTCGCGGGGCGGGGCAGCGGCCACGTACAGGCCCCCTTGTAGTGTGACAGACGTTACTGTTAGCCTAGTGCCCACTATATGGCCATCAACTCACAATGTGGTTAGCGGGAGAATAGCAATGACGCAGCCCTCACAGCCTGAATCTTCAAACTATGCGGTTGAACTCAACGCGTGCACCAAGGAGTTTGCAACTCCCGGCGGTGGATCGTACTTCGCTGTCCGGGACATCGACCTCAAGGTTGAGCCCGGACGGTTCGTTTCCATTGTTGGCCCGACGGGGTCTGGTAAGTCCACCATCCTCAACATGGCGGCGGGGCTCTTGAATCCGTCGTCCGGCACCGTCCACAGCTTCGGTGAGCCCGTCCACGGGGTGAACCGCCGCGCCTCGTACATGTTCCAGCAGGACGCCCTGCTGCCTTGGAAATCGGTCATCGACAACGTCAGCCTCGGGCTCACCATGGCCGGGGTCTCCAAGGCCGACGCCTATGACGAGTCCCGCCGCTGGCTCGAGAAGGTGGGATTGAAGAACTTCGCTGACCGGTACCCCCACCAGCTTTCCGGCGGGATGCGCAAGCGCACGGCAGTCGCCCAGGCATGGATCGTCAATCCGGACATTCTGCTGATGGACGAGCCCTTCTCCGCGCTCGACGTACAGACCCGCCAGATCATGGAAAACGAACTCCTCCAGCTCTGGCAGGAATCGAACAAGGCCGTTGTGTTCATTACCCACGACCTGGACGAGGCCATTGCCCTGTCCGACGAGGTGGTCATCCTCGGCGCGGGACCGGGCAGCACCGTCGTCGGCAGCTACGAGATCGATATTCCACGTCCCCGGGACCTTCTCGACATTCGCGACGATCCCAAGTTCGTCGACCTCCACAGGGAAATCTGGGGCCGCCTCAAGGTGGAAGTCTCCAAGACCTACGAATCGGCACGGGAAGAAGAGAGCGCAGCATGACCGTGGCACCAGCTTCCAAGAAAACACAACGCTTTCCCCTCCGGAAGGAGCAGAGTCCGGCGGCGGTCCAGCGTTCCAAGCGCAAGCGGCCCGAAACGTCGAACTTCGCCATCCGGATGGGGCAACTGGGCCTCGCCGTCGCCGTCCTCGGCGCCTGGGAATTGCTGGGACGCGTCGGCATCATCGACCCGTTCTTCTTCCCCCTGCCCTCCGACATCCTGATGACCGTGTGGGTCTGGATCTCCACAGGCTTCGTCTTCCCGCATCTGTGGATCACGCTGCAGGAAGCGGTCCTCGCCTTTATGACTGGTGCGGCGGCCGGCCTGGTCCTCGGTTTCCTCCTGGCCCGCGTGCGCATCCTGGAACGGCTCTTCGACCCGTTCCTGCAAATGTTCAACGCGCTCCCGCGCGTTGTCCTCGCCCCGATCTTCCTGCTCTGGTTCGGCCTGGGAATCTGGTCCAAGGTGGCTTTCGGCTTCACCCTGGTGTTCTTCATCGTTTTCTTCAATACCCTCGAAGGCGTCAAGAGCGTCGACCGTGTCCTCGTAGACAACGCCAAGATGCTGGGTGCCAGCGAAAAGCAGCTCCTCCGCCACGTGTTCATTCCCAGCGCCCTGACCTGGATCTTCTCCAGCCTCCACATCAGCGTCGGCTTCGCCATTACCGGTGCGGTGGTCGGTGAATACCTGGGTGCCTCGGCAGGTGTTGGTTACGCCATCGCCCAGGCCCAGGGTGTGTTCGACACCGAGGGCGTGTTCGCCGGCATGTTCATCCTGATGGTCGTGGTGCTCATCATCGACCTCGGGGTCAACCGCGTGGAACGCCATCTCCTGCGCTGGCGCCCGCCACAGCAGTCTTCCTAACCAATCCCAGCCCCTCCGTCCGAAAGGGACCCCATGTTCAGCTCCGCAAACCGGCAAGGACGCCGCGTTTTCCTCGCCAAGCCCCTCGCCGTCGTCGCCGGCCTCGCCCTTGCCCTGTCC
This sequence comes from Pseudarthrobacter sp. NCCP-2145, assembly GCF_023708005.1. Taxonomy (NCBI): domain Bacteria; kingdom Bacillati; phylum Actinomycetota; class Actinomycetes; order Micrococcales; family Micrococcaceae; genus Pseudarthrobacter; species Pseudarthrobacter sp. NCCP-2145. The sequence goes on from NZ_BRCG01000001.1 coordinate 305,654, forward strand.
GCCTGCGGCGCCCCGCAGTCAGCGCCTCCCGGACAGGAAGGGACCGCCGGCGGCGCGGGTGCCAGCGGTGAGACCGTCACCATCGGGATTGGCGGCCAGACGCTGCTGACGTACTTGCCCACCACCCTTGCCCAGGAACTCGGCTACTACGAGGAAGAGGGCGTCAAGGTCGATCTGCAGGACCTCCAGGGTGGCTCGAAGGCGCTGACGGCGATGATCGGCGGCAGCACCGACGTCACCAGCGGCTACTACGAGCACACAATCCAGATGCAGGCCAAGAAGCAGCCCGTCAAGGCGTTCGTGAACATGAACCTGTCCTCGGGACTTGCGCTGGTGGTGGCGGAGAAGAACAAGGACTCCATCAAATCCGTCGCCGACCTGAAGGGCAAGAACGTGGGCGTCACCTCGCCGGGGTCCTCCACCGACATGTTCGTGAAGTACCTGCTCTCCAAGAACGGCATGAAGCTGGACGACGCTGCGATATCGGCGATCGGTGCAGGGTCCTCCGCCGTTGCCGCCGTCGAGCAGGGCCAGGTGGACGCCGCCGTCATGCTCGAGCCGGACGTCACCGTCCTGGCCAAACGGCTCGGAACCGAGCCGACCATCATCCAGGACGTCCGCACGCCGGAGGGCCTTAAGGAGGTCTTCGGCACCGATGCGTGGCCGTCATCAAGCCTGTACGCCACCTCCGGCTGGCTGGAAAAGAACCCGGAGTCGGCCAAGAAGCTGGCCAGCGCCATCAAGAAGACCCTGCAGTTCATCGCCGACCACTCCGGTGAGGAAATCGCGGCCGAGATGCCCGAGGCGTTCGCCGGCGGCGATCCCGAGCAGTATGCCAAGGTCATCGAAGAGATGAAGGTGGCGCTGAGCAAGGACGGCGCCTTCACCGAGGAGGGCGTACAAGCCGTCCTTGAGACCCAGCGGGTAGCCAACCCGGAGGTCGGCGACGCCGAGATCAAGCTCGAGGAAACCTACACCAACGAATTCGTCAAGTAATCCTGCTCCCCTGCGGCCCGCCGATCCCCCCGGCGGGCCGCAGTTGTCTGTACGCACAGCGCTAAGGAATCCCAGTGGCCCAGAACCTGACCCAGAAGCTCCTCGCCAGCCACCTCGCGTCCGGCGAGCTGACTCCCGGCAGCGACATCACCATCGCCGTCGACCAGATCCTCATTGAGGACGCGACCGGGACCATGACGGCCATGCAGTTCGAAATGCTCGGCGTGGATTCCATCGCGGTGCCGCTGGCGGTCATGTACGTCGATCACAACGTCCTGCAGATCGACGACAAAAACATGCAGGACCACCACTACCTGCGCACCCTCTCCGCCCGCTACGGGCTGCGCTACTCTCCCGCAGGACACGGCATCTCCCACTACATCCACCTGGAGCACTTCTCCCGTCCCGGTGGTGTCCTGGTGGGCGCGGACTCCCACACCTCCACGGCGGGCGCCCTGGGCATGTTCGCCCTTGGCGCCGGCGGGCTGGAGGTGGCCGTGGCGATGGCAGGCTACGGGTTCGACTTCGTGTGCCCCGCCGTCGTGGGCGTGGAACTGACGGGCACGCTCGGTGCGGACGCCGAAGCGAAGGACGTGGTGCTGGAGCTCCTGCGGCGCCACGGCGTGCGCGGCGGCCGCGGGAAAGTCTTCGAGTTCCATGGCGACGGGGTGGCGTCCCTGTCCGTTTCGGCGCGCGCCACCATCTGCAACATGATCATCGAAACAGGGGCTGCCACCGCCGTCTTCCCCTCCGATGAGCAGACCCTCGCCTGGCTGCGGGCACAGCGCCGCGAGGACCAGTTCGTTCCCCTGGCAGCGGACGCGGGCGCCGCGTACGACGACGACGAGCGGCTTGATCTTTCGGGTCTCGTTCCGCTCGTGGCGCTGCCGCACTCGCCGGGGAACGTCCGTCCCGTGTCCGAGCTGCCGCGCACCGAGGTGGTCCAGGTCTGCGTCGGTTCCTCTGTGAACAGTTCCTACGAGGACCTGGCCACTGTGGCGGCCATCCTCAAGGGCCACACCGTCCATCCGTCCGTCCAGCTCACGGTGACGCCGGGATCACGGCAGATCCTGCAGACGATCATCGCCTCCGGTGTCTATGAGGACCTCATGGAGGCAGGGGCGCGGATGCTCGAGCCGGTATGCGGCCCCTGCGTCGGCATCGGGCAGGCACCCACGGAGGGTGCACCGTCGCTGCGCACGTTCAACCGCAACTTCCCGGGCCGAAGCGGTACAGCCGAGGACTCCGTATACCTGTGTTCGCCGTCGACCGCTGCTGCGAGCGCGCTGGAAGGCGCCATCGTCGACGCCTCCACCGTCAGCCGCGGCGGGCTCCGCCCCGCTGCGCCGCCGCGCCCGGAGGTCCACGACCTGCATATCGCCGGAGTCCTGCCGCTGGAGGCCCGTCGCAGCATCGAGATCGAGCGGGGCAGCAACCTGGTCCCGCCCCCACAGCCAACCCCCCTGCCGGCTGACGTGGACGCCCGGGTGCTGATCGTCGTCGGTGATGACATCTCCACCGGTGACATGGCTCCCGACGGCGCCATCGCCATGTCGGTGTGGTCCAACATCGCCGTGTGCGCGCGCTTCATGTTCCGCCGCCTGGACCCTGGTTTCCACGACCGGGCCCTGGAGTGGGGCGGCGGGATCATTGTGGGCGGGGAAAACTACGGGCAGGGTTCGTCGCGGGAACATGCCGCCCTGATCCCGCTGTACCTCGGGGTCCGGGTGGTCGCCGCCCGGAGCTACGCCCGGATCCACCGCCGGAACCTGATCGCTGCCGGGATTGTGCCGCTGATCCTTCCCTCCGACGCGCACAGCTCAACGGGGCAGCGCTGGGTGATCGACGGACTGGCCGATGCCCTGGCGAGTGGGGCCCGCTCCGTTACCGCCCGGGTGGACGGTGACGTGGATCTGGAGCTCGGGCTCGATTTCTCGCCGGCCGAGCGTGCTGTCCTCCTTGCCGGCGGCTTGCTCGCCCAGGTGCGGGCCGGCGGGCGCTCTGTCTTGGCCGGCGACGCCGTCGTCCAGGATGACGTTGCGGTCGTTTCGCAGAGCCGATCCGCACAGAGCCGATCCTCACGGTGAGGCCTGCAGCCGCCGAACCGGTGCGAAAACCAGCGCGTCGTCCGGGACAGCGTGCCACCGCCATCGCTGCGCTGACAACGGTGGTGGCGGTGCTGCCGGTCTTCCTTGTCGGCGGGCTGGCTGTCCAGCTCGAGCAGGACCTGGGCATGACGGCGTCCGTGCTCGGTGTCGCGGTGGCCACGTTCTGGGCTGTGTCAGCGTTGCTGTCTGCCCCCGCGGGGTATGTGGCAAGCGGGCTGGGGCTCCGCCGCGGGGTTCCGCTCGCCGTCGGACTGGGCTTTGTGGCGCTGGCCGGGATCGCTTTTATCACTCCGCACTGGGCGTGGCTGATCGTCTGGCTCAGTTTCGCCGGGGCCGCGAACGCGCTGATCCATCCGCTCTCCAATGGCATGATCGTGGATCAGGTGGCGGTACGTAACCGCGCCTTCTCGTTCGGACTCAAACAGGCAGCCATTCCGGCGGCGACACTTACGGCGGGCCTGTCCGTTCCGGTGTTCGCCCTCACCGTCGGGTGGAACTGGACCTTCGCCCTGGCAGCACTGCTGGCGGCGTCCCTGGTCCCGGTGCTTCTCCGCAGTCTCCCCCGCAGTGCCCCCGTCCGACGGCGCTCAGGTAAAGCTGCCAGGGAGCCGCTTCCCCGGAGACTGAAACCGTTCCTTTTTGCTACCGCCGCTGCCAGTGCCCTTGGGGCCGGGCAGGCCAACGTGGTGGGCGCATTCACTGTCGCCATGGCTGTGGAGGCGGGGTTCAGCGCGGCAGGCGCAGGTCTGTTGTTGGGCGGCGCCAGCGTGGCCGGGATTCTGGCACGCCCGCTGGTAGGTATTGCCGCGGACCGGGGGATTGGCGGCTCGATGGCCACCGTGGCGCTGATGATGGGGGCGGGGAGCTTGGGACTGCTCGGCATGGCGTCCGGCTTTCCGGTCGCCTATGCAGCCGGAGCCGTCGTCGCGTTCGGTCTTGGCTGGGGCTGGAACGGCCTGGCCCACTACGTGGTCTCACGCACGGCCCATCCGTTTACCATCCAGGCAACGGGGATCACTCAAAGCGGAACCTACATTGGCGGAACACTGGGGCCGCTGCTGTTCGGGATCGTGTTCTCCCGGTTCAGCCCGGCCATAGGGTGGACGCTTGCAGCGGTGGTGGCAGCAGCCGGGGCGGGAGCCTCGCTGGTTGCGTTCCGTTTGGAAAAGCGTTTGCGCGGCGGGCCGGTCGTTTAGGACAGGCGTGACAGCACTGCGGCAGCGAACTCTGCTGTGGTGGCGGTGCCCTTCAGGTCCGGCGTCGCGGTGCCGTCCGCGAGCGTGCCCTCGAAGGCCGAGGTCAGGGACCGGGCGGCCTCCGCCTCGCCGAGGTGGTCGAGCATCATTGCCGCGGCCCACAGGGCGCCGACCGGGTTGGCGATACCCTTGCCCGCAATATCCGGAGCAGAGCCGTGCACAGGTTCGAACATCGACGGGTGCCGCCGCTCGGGGTTGAGGTTGGCGCTGGGCGCGATGCCGATGGACCCGGCAACACCAGCTACGAGGTCCGAAAGGATGTCCCCGAACAGGTTCGACGCGACGATGGTCCGGATGCTTGTCGGTTTCATCACCAACCGTGCCGCCAGCGCGTCAATGAGCACCTTTTCGACGACGACTCCGGGGAATTCCTTGACTGTCTCCGCCACCACTTCATCCCAGAACGGCATGGTGTGGATGATGCCGTTCGACTTTGTGGCGGAGACGAGCCGGCCGCCGCGTTCGGTGGCAGCATTGGCGGCATAGCGCGCCGCCCGGGCGATACCGCGCCTGGTGAAGACGCTCTCCTGGACCGCGAACTCGCCGTCGGTTCCGGCTCCGAACCTTCCTCCAATCTGGGAGTACTCGCCTTCGACGTTCTCCCGCACCACCACGATGTCCAGGTCCTCGATGCCGGGCATGGCACCAACAACGCCGGGCAGCAACCGCATGGGCCGGAGGTTGATGTACTGGTCGAACTCGCGGCGGATCGGGATAAGGAGCCCCCAGAGCGTGACGTCGTCGGGCACATCCGGCGTCCCGACGGCCCCGAGGTAGATGCCGTCACCGCTGCTGAGCTGCTCGATGCCGTCGACGGGCATCATGCGGCCCGCCTTGCGGTAGAGGTCGCTGTTCCAGTCGCGGACCCGCCACTGGACGCCGAAGCCGTAGATTCCGGCGACGGCGTCAACGCACTGCATCGCGACGTCGGTGACATCCACGCCGATGCCGTCGCCGGGGATCGCATCGATGACATAGCTGCGGCTCATGAGCATCCAATCGTTCGTGGCATACGAAGAGCATATGCGGAGGAACCGTAGTGTCAGACCGGATGCCAGCTGTCGTTTACTTCGCCTTCGATGGGGTGGGTGATGGCCGCGGTCAGTGCGACGATCCGTTGGGCGGGTATCCAGAGGCCGATCTCTGTTCCCTGTGGGCCCCTCGACCGCACGGCCATGATCTCTGCGCCCCGTGGTGGCACCGGGGACCGCCGTGTGGGGATGTCCGGGAGCTTCCAGGAGCCGCGCAAGGGACGGCGCCTGATGGGGTCCGGCGGAAAGGTGCCAGGCAGTGTAGCGACGACGGTGAGGACATGGGGCGGTTCGGTCGCTGGATCAGCGCTGGTCAGCAGGCTCGCCACGTAGCCGCGCCCGGCAATCCGTACCACGTCGATGATCTTCAGGGTCAGATCGGGCCGCGGCTCGACCCAGCCGGGCATGAGCAGGGTCTGCTCCGCGACCCGGCCGAGCGGGTCCGCCACGCGCACGGTCACCTGGACCGGCACGGACGGGTCGTCGCGGCGGCCCCAGACCAGCAGCGGCGTGCGCCCGGCCGTGCGCGGCAGCCGCTGAACCACCGGGCCGGCGGTGGTGTCGGGCGGGGTGGACTCATCCGCCACCCGTGCGGTCGCCTCGAGCGGCAGGACGGGACCGGTGACCGCGCCCAGCGTCACCTGGACCGCATGCGACCCCGCGGGCACCACCCGGTCAGCGGCGGTGGTCGCCGTCCGGACCAGGAGCCCCGTGTTGTCGGCCCCGACCACCTCCGCGACGAGCGCGTCGAGTTGCGGCGCCGCAGAGGGCAGGACGACGGCGGTGACCACGTCCGAGGCCGGTGACACCACGCCGCGCTCGGCGGAGACGGGCACCGTGTGCTCCGGCACGGCGACGGCCCGCAGGTGCCACGGCTCCCACGAGGGCGGCAGGGCGCCGGACCAGTCTGCGGTCCAGACCCGCTGGCGGGTGATCGGGTCCAGCCGCGGATCCGCCGTCGCAGGGTCGAACGCGGCGCCCGCCGGAACCTGGGCCAGGGGCGGCCCCATCGTCAGGTGGTCGCGGGCCGCGAGCCCGGACCGCGTCGCGAACACCTCGAAGGCGGTGACTGGGATCGGCGAGGCCGCCTCGAAAGCCACGGTGAGGCTGCCGTCGGGCTGGATGGCGGGCCGGACGAGCGGCGTGGCGGGCCGCCGCAGCCGGGGCGCGGCCACCGCCTGGAGGTGGGTGTGTGCGGGCAGGCCGCCGCCCCCGGCCGGCCAGGGCGACTCGACCCCTGTGGTGGTGACGGCCGTGACGAGGAACAGGTGGATGTCCTCGCTCCCCCGGGCCAGGGTCAGATCGGCGGCGGCAGGGACGGCCGGCACCTCGGCGGCCCGGCGGAAGCCGAGGGGGCGCTGGGCGGCGGGCGCGGCGTCGTATAGGTCCCACAGCTGCTGGAGCCGGACGCCGAGCGGGAGCGTCCGGTCCGGCGGGCTGCCTGGCGCCAGCCGCTGGCGCAGCGTGGTCTCCGAGGCCTCCCAGACGACGACCCGGTCCACGTGCGGTCCGGCCAGGCCCGACCAGCCGACCTTCGCGTGGGACACACCCTGCGCGTCCGGGGTGCTGCCCAGCGGTACTCCCGGGGGCAGCGGTGGCGGCGTCGGCACGGCGGGGACGGGGCTGGCCGCGACCGCCGTTGCAGGTTGTGCGGGTACGGGCACCCAGACGCTGGGGGCGGCGATGCCGGGCGCGGCCTGCCTGGCCCAGACCTGGACTCCCCAGCGCGAGACTGCCCCGAAGTCCAGGCCGGGCCCGGGCACCGTGAGCCGGTAGGAGCGCGCCTCGCCGGCCTGCTCCGGGGTGCCCCAGCCCGGCGCGACCGAGCCGTCCTCGCGCAGCGGCACCACGGTCCCCGCAGACGCCGTGGCCGCGTCGCCGGTGAACGTGAGGGTGCTGGCCAGGCCGAGGTTGGGTGCCGGCGGGGGCGGCGTCGGCGGCGTCCCGAACGGCGGCGGTGTCGAGCCGGTGGGCATCGGGTAGAACACCGCGCGCAGGTCGATCGCGGCGGGCGTTCGCTGCGACCACTCTGTGGCCAGGTCGACGGTCAGCAGCGACGGACAAACCGGGGAGCCCGCATACGTGGCCAGGAGCGTGAGATGCGTGAGCCGCGGCGGCGCAACACCCGGCGAGGAGGTGGTGAGCTCCACGTCCTCCCAACGCGACCAGACGCCGAAGATGTCGCACTGAGCGACCGCGTACCCCCGGCCGACCGACCCGTCGACGGGCAGCTCCTGGTCGCCCTGGACGACCATCGGCCGGTCCGCGCCGGCCAGGGTGGTGTCGTCGGTGTCTGGGCGGGGGATGGCCCGCGGCTGGGAACCGCCGAGCAGCCGCTCCGGCATCAGGTCCTCGGCAGACCCCGCGCCGTGGCGCCAGCCGGCGAAGGCGTGCGCGACCGGCCCGGTCATCGTCGCCAAGCGCGGGCCCGGCCGCCAGCTGACCTCGATCGCCTCGCGGAACGGCCCATCGGGGAACGCGGGCGGCAGCAGCGCCGCCCGGTCGGCCCGCAGGTCCACGACCGGCGGCACCACGGTGTGCCGCTGCACCGGCGGGATGTACGCGGCCACCTCGACGCCGTCGCCGAGGACCGAGCGCCGGTAGTGCCCGGTGACAAGGTACTCGAGCTCGCCCCGGAGGTCAGGCATAAGCTGCGCCAGGTCGGCCGCCCGGTAGGCGGTGCCGAAGCCCGTCGCGAGGTTCGCCGCCGGGTCGGTGCCCGCGGCCAGCAGCAGGAGGGCGAGCGGCTTGAGCCGGGCGCTCGCGGGCTGGTCCGCGGCGGTGCCGTCCGCACGGGAGGGAGGGTCGACGGCGCGCCGGTCCTCAAGTGAGTGCTGGTCCATCTCGGCGGTCCCGGACGCGTAGAGCGGACGCAGCTCGGGCAGGAGGAACGTGCGGGTCTCCTCCACGAGCCCGTCGGCGTCGGAGGGCTTCCACGGCGGGGCGGCCCGGCCGGTCTCCGTCACGGGGTACCAGCCGAGCGGTACCCCGGCCCGGCCGATGCGCTGGGCGGCGGCCTTCGGCGGGGCGGCCGGTGCGACGACGAGGCCTTGATCGTCGGGAACGTACTCACCGAGCTCGTGGCCGTCGACCGGCAGTCCGACGCGCTCGAGCGGCTGCCAGTCGTCGGCGTCGACCACCTCCTGCACGGTCTGGATCCGCACCGCGAGCGCGTGCCCGTTGACCAGGACGGCGTGGGTGGCCGCACCCGCGCTGGCGGTAAGCGTCACGGTGGGGCTGCCGGCAGGTGCCACGGCGGCGGTGCCGACGGCGCCGGCGGGGTCCAGCCCGGTCCGCAGCAGGAACAGCGCGGCTGGCCGGGCCGGGTCCTGCACCTGGCACCGGACCTGCACGTGCGCGGCCTCCTCACCGCCCCACCAGACCAGCTCCCCCTCGTCGACGGGGACGCCGATTAGCTCGGCGTTCCGCAGCCGGCGGTCCCGCACCGGCCGCCCCCACACCATGAACGCATCGCGCGGCACGCCCAGGTCTGCGGAGCAACCCCAGGCCAGCCGGGTGTCCGGGCCGCGCTCCTTGAGCCGCTCGAGCAGCGCATCGTCGATCCCCTCACCGTGCCCGGCCCGCAGCATGCGGCGGGCGATGTCCAGCCAGTCGAGCCGTGCGCCCACAGCCCGGAACTTCCTCACGTCGTGCGTGCGCATCAGAACTCCACCTCCCACGGGGCCCCTGTCAGGGTCACGTCGACGATCGTGACGGCCCGGCCCGGATCGGCCGCGAGCGGATCGGGGGCCTGCACCAGTTCGAGGGTCAGGCGCCGGCCGCGCTGCCCCGCGGCCAGCAGCACCATCGCCCGGGTGCCGCCCGGCCCGCGGACCACCCGCCCGACGCTTGCGGCGGCTGCCGGATCCGGGGGCGTCCCGGCGGGCCGGACGTCCAGCCAGGTTGCCGGGCGGGCGGCCCACCACGCGTGCGAAGGGTCGACGCCGTCGGGCGGCGAGCTCAGCTGGACCGGCATGACGCGCTCCCGCACGAGCTGCTCGGAGCACTCGACGACGACGGCGACCGGCTGCGGCAAGGAGTCGGCCGACCACCAGACCTCCACCGCGGGTGCGGACGGGGTCTGCGGAACGGGCAGCCCGGCCAGCTGCACGGCGTCGTCCCACTCCCGCCCGGTCGGCCTGTCCGGCAGGCCGGCCAGCGGAGCGGCGTCGCGGACCACGCGGTGGTCGATCGGCGCCGGCGCGATCCACGAGGCCAGATGATCGGGGTCGTCGAAGCGGGAGGTCGTGAAGTTCGCCCGGTGCACCCGCTTCCGCGGCCCGCTGCCGGTCGGCACCGCATGGATGTCGAGGAGGTAGTCGGTGAGCGGCTCGAGCTCATACGCCAGCACGATCTCCTCCACGTCCCGGGTGACGTGCCCGGCCCCGATGCACTCAAGGGCGTCCACGAGCTCCCCGACCGCCCGGTCCCACGGCGTGAGCACGACGGCGTTGGCCTTGGGCTGCAGCACCGAACCGGCAGCGAGCACCGCCTCGACCGGCAGCACGAGCGCCTGGCCGGGGGCTCCCCCGCCGGGCGGGGCGGGGTGGTGGCCGGAGGCGGCGAGCACGGTCACCTCAAGCCGGTGGTCGTAGGCATCGAACAGCCGGAGCACGTTCTGGGTGGCGAGCGTGACCCGCAACGGCTCCCGGCAGAACACGCCGGCATCGCCCATCCCCGGGTTGGTGTCGAGCAGCCACGGCCCCAGGTCGGCGGGGACCTCGGACGCCGGGGCGGTCGCGAACCGGAAGGTCTGCGTGTGCTCGTCGGCGAAGGACGGTGTCCGCGTCGGCACCGGGTCGCCGGTCTCGACGTCGTATGTCCAGCTCACGGTGACGTCGTAGGTCTGCCCCGGCTCGAGCAGGGCGTGGTCGGAGGGGTCCTGGGTCAGGCCGGTCTCGAGGGCATCCCGGTCGCGGGAGACGATCGTTTCGTCGTACTCGTGCCGGCGCACCTCGGCCCGGGTGAGGCCGGCGGCCGCGACCACCCAATAGCGCTGGGCGCGGATCCGCTGGCCGTGTTCTTCGCCCCAGCCGACGACGACGGCGGCCGCGCCTTCCGGCAGCTCCTCCCAGCGGAGCAGGGCGGGCATCGGCCGGTCCCGGTCGGCCCCGGCAATCTTCGCAGCCATGCGCCCGGCCAGCTCGACCGGCTCGGCCCAGGGCCCGTCGTGGGCGACCCAGCGCTTTGGCAGGGGGTTTGCGGGGCCGACCATCGCCGCCCAGTCCACCTCGCGGCGGTCGAGGGCCTCCCCCGCCGCCGAGCGGACCTCGACGAGCAGGGTCCGGTGCTTCTCCCGGGGAACGAGCAGCAGCAGGTCGAACGCGGCGAGGTCCTCCCCGAGCGAGAACGCGACGGCGTCGGCCAGCGGGTCGGGCCGCCAGCCGGCCTCCTGCCGGGCCCGCTCAACGAGTTCCCGGTCGGCCTGGCTGCCGGTCAGCGGCTCGCCGTCGGTGCGCACGGGCGAGGCGAGGATGCGTCCCTCGCAGCCCTTGAGCCGGCCGGCCTCGGGGTCGGGGCTGCGCTCGAGCCAATGCCCGGCCACGTCGTTGACGGTGGCGCCGGCGGCGAGCAGCCCGGCCAGTTCGGCGTAGGTGGCGGCCCCGGCACCCGCCCAGGTGGTCGGGTCAAGGGGGCCGTTGTCCTGGACCCAGCGGCTGAACGGGTCCTCGGCCGGAGTGCGGCCGACCGGGCAGGCGACGGCGTCGCCGGCCACCTCGGCAGGGGTTCCGCCGGCCAGCAGGTCGGCCGCCTCGTCGCCCGTGCGCCACGGTTCGGTGACCCGCAGCCGGCGCCCCGCCGGGGAGGTCCGCAGGAGCCCGTCGGGGTCCGGCCAGAGCACCGGGTCGAGCCGCCAGCCGGTGGCGCTGGGCCCGAGCGGTTCGCCCAGGAAGGTCCACAGTTGCGGCTGCGGCGGCGCGGCAGGGCGGCAGACGGTCCCCCAGCGGTGCTCGACCTGCTCGCGCAGCACCTCGCCGTAGGTGACGGTGCTCGTGAACGGCGTCGGCAGCCAGTGCAGCAATGCCAGCGCCGGCGGTTCGGCGGTGGACGAGCCGGGCGACGACGCACTCCACCAGACGGACGGCGTCGTGCCCGCGGTGAGGGTGCCGCTGAGGGTGACTCCTGTGACCTTGTAGGCCCACCAGCGCTCCCCGATCCGGCGCCAGGCGCCGGCGCCCGCCGCCCCGGTCGAGCCGAGCGGTGCCTGGCCCAGCACGCTCAGCCCCTCGGCGTCGGGCGCGACCTGGAAGCGGAGCACGGGGACGGCGTCGAGCGGCACGGTCGGCACCTCGCCGTGGACGATGGCACCGTCCACCCCGGCGGCGTGGCCGACGGTCGAGTCGGCGGGCCGGCCGGCGGTGCCCTCGAGCAGCGCCGGCGTCCGTCCGGCGAGGGACAGGCCGGCGACGAGGTCGCGCACGGGCGGGTCCGGATCCGGTTCGTGCCCGATGGTGATCCCGACGCAGCCCTTGACGCTGAAGAAGAAGAAGTCGACCCTGCCGCAGACCTCCCCATGCAGGTACGGGTCGTCGCGAGGCACGCCGTCCTGGATCCGCGTGCCGACCATGAGCGTGAGCTCGGCGCTCACGCCGATGGAGACGATGAACAGCCGCAGCTCGCCCCGGACGTAGACCTTGCCGGCCAGGAAGAACGGGTCGAAGCCAAGCACGGCGTCGAACCCCGCCGCCGCCTCGACGTACAGCCGGGCGGCCTTGGAGCCCATCAGCACGGCCTGGATGTGGAAGCCGGTGGCCACGGACAAGCCGGTCGTGGCCGGCAGGGGCGGGATGGCGATGCCGTCGCCGTGCACCATGAGGTAGCCCGTGCCGGTGAACACGTCGAGGACCTTCACGGTCACCCGGTCGTCGTAGGAGCCGAGGTCAACGAGCCACTTCTCCGGGTTCCGCGCGTCGAAGAATGCAGTGACCGGGACATGGATGCGGAGGATCCGCTCGATGGAGTAGTCCGCAACGACGCCGACGGTGATCGTGCCGGCACCGAAGTCTATGTCCAGCACTGCCAGGAAGGTGGCCTCCTGGGTGGAGCCCAGGGCGGGCGGGAGGCTCAGGACGTCCGCCTTCATCACGAGCAGGAGCCGGGGCCCGGGGACCTCGATCAGGAGGATGCCCTTGAGGTGCAGGATGAACCCGCCCTCGGTGGTCCCGAGCAGCAATCCGGCCGCGACGGCGAAGGAGCCGGCTCTGTGGGTCCAGCCGTCCGGATGCATCACGCTCTTGCGGGGCGGGGCGAGTTGCGCCATGAGCCAGTCGAGCGCCGGGACCCGCGCCGCGGTGTTCTCCAGCCGGCCGTAGTTGACGCCGACCCCGCCGAGCAGCCCGTACAGGGCCAGGCCCGAGTTGCCCAGCGGGAGGGGCGCGGGGAACTCGACCTCAACGCCGATCAGGAGGCCGGTGACGCCGGCCTTGGTCTCGATCGCGAGGGTCGCGGCGGCGCGGATTCCCAGCGGCACGATGGTCAGGTCGAACGCCGCCTTGAATCCGGCGCCGGTGAGCTCAATCGAGCCCGCGCCGTGGACCGTGCCGGGGATGTCGAGCGTAGCGCCGAGCTTGGTCAGCTGCGGGAGCTCGACGGCGTCGAGCCTCGCCCGGACGCGGATGGTGTCCACTGTCACGGGACCCAGCGGCACGTCGATGCCGGCCTCGACCTCGAGGTAGGTCGGGTTGTCGCGGCTGACGCGGACGCCGAACACGCGCAGGATCTCGTCCAGCGGAGGCGTGGCGACCAGGGAGCCGGGCTGGATGTCGAGTTCGTAGCCCCGGGAGGGGTCGAACACCGGGATCGGCACGTACTCGGCCTCGGTGCCGGTGCCCCACTCCGAACGGACGCCGACCGCCTTGTAGCGGGTCCGGATCGGCCGGTCCTCCGGCACGCGGATCACTGCCAGGTCGAACCAGAACTGCACCTCCACGTCCAGCAGGACGCTGACCTGCGTGCCCCGGTCGGTGGTGGTCGATCCGTCCGGCGCAATGATTCCGTCGCTCACCATGACCTCGGCGCCGCGCAGGGTCAGGATGCGGGTCCGCACGAGGCTGCTGGCGCCAAGCGCGACCGAGCCGAGCTGGACGAGGGTCCCGGCTGCCGGGGAGAGGTCGGCGGCGCCGGCGGCGAGGGGGCCCATCACGGCCAGCGCTCCAAGCACGTTGAGGCTGCCCGCGTCGATGCCGGCGTCGGTGTGGCGGCCCTCCCAGAGCCCGTCGAGGTCCGCTTCGAGGGCACGGAACTCCCCGAAGACCTGCCAGGATTCCCGGTCGGTGGCCAGCCGGAGCCGGACCCGGAACGCGCACAAGCCGTCGCCCGGGTTGGGACCGCGCCCGCCCAGCGGCGGCTGGCCGCCCTCGTCGAGCGAGGCCTCGATGGCCGTCTGGACGTCGAACTCGCCCCAGATCTCGAGCCTGACGAACGTCGTCCGGATCAGCTCCACCTCCACGCCGAGGCGGCGGAAGCAGTCCGGCCGGCCGGACGCCGGGGGCTGGGGGTCACGCTGCCCCGGCGGTTGGCTGGCCGGAGGGCGGGACAGCTCGGCGCGGGCGGCCTCCGGAGCGGGGGCCGCGGCGGCCCGGGCCCGGGCGAGCCACCACTCCCCCGACGTCTCGGCCGGCGCCGGCGTGGGCGGGTCAAGTGGGGTGTGGTCGCGGGCGTCAGCGTGGCCGCGCGGGGTGCCTGCGGTTGCGGCGTAGCCCAGATCGCGCAGGATTTGGACCGCCGCGTCGAGGCGGCGCTGGCTGAGCTCCAGGTTGTTGGTCCGCTTCGTGGGGGTGTCGTTGCCCTCGTAGGAGGCGTAGCCGTCCACGACGAGCGGGGTGGCGCCGATGTCGGCCTGCCGTGACCGCGCAAGGTCGGAGAAGGCATCCCCGGCGGGGGCGGTGGTCCGCCCGGACGCCGGTGCCGAGCCGGTGTTGGCCGGGTTGCGCCACCAGGCGTCGGTGGTTTCGCTCGGGAAGGGGTGGTTGAACCGGAACTAGCAGTCCAGCGTGGTCGGGCGGGCGTCCGCGGGCTGGGTCGGGGTGCCGGAAACCGCCGCGGTACTGCCGGCCATCACAGGGACGGTGGCCCGGGCGCCCGTCGAGGTGCCGCCGGGCCACGCCCACTCGGCAGGCACCTCGGGGTCGAGCCGCACGGTCACGTCGGTGGCGGTCTGGGAGACGATAACCATCAGCCCGCGCTCGGGCGTCAGCAGCCGCAGAGCGGCGGGGTTCGCCAGCGCCGGAGCGGCCCCCTCCCCAGCCGCAGGCCGCAGCGCCAGGAAGGAGACCGGGCCGTGGGAATGCCCGCCGGCGTCGGTGACCGTGACCCGCAGCTCGACAGTGCCGGCCGCGGGCACCGTCACGGGCAGGCGGTCCCCCGCGACCGTCGGCCCGCCGGCGACCTCGATCCTGATGGTGTGCGGGGCCAGCCCGCCCGAGGCGTCGACGAGGAACACGCTCTGGTCCGGTGCCTCGACCGCCCCGCCGGCGACCGCCGCGATGTGCCGCCCGGCCGGGCTGATGAACCGGGCCAGCACTGTCGGGGAGCCGCCGCGGTTGACGACCTCGGCACTAAAGGCGCCCGTCACGCCGTCGTGCACTCCGATCCCGATCCACAGGTCCCGGACGCCCGCCGACACGGCCAGGCCCTCGAGCCCGTCCGGTGCCACGAACAGCCGGACCTCCGGCAGGTGCAGTCCCTGCCACTCGCCGGGGACGGCTCGCGCCCCGGGTGGCAGGCCGGGCGGGTCGGCGAGTGAGGACAGGTCGAGCTCGGCGGTGCGGAACGCGAAGCCGACCGTGGTGCCCGGGCCGATGAGAGCGTGGCCCGGGGTCATGCGGATGAGGGAGTAGATGTCGTCAACGGGGCTGCCCGAGGTCGACGCCGAGCGCAGCCGGGTGCCGACAGTGGCCCCGGCCAGCTGCATGGTCCGGATGACGATGCGCGGCAGGATGAACCGGACCTGCGGGTTGGCGGGGTCGAAGACCAGTTGGCCGCGGGTGTCCAGCATCGCGCCCCGCAGGTAGGGCACGAGCAGCCGGATCCCGGGCACGTCCAGGTCCAGGTGCCAGCCGCCGTCCTCGGTGCCGCCCGGGCCGGTCAGGTGGCGGCCGTACGCGATGGTGGCCTGGGTGCCGGTGAGCTCGATGGGCGTGGACGGCCCGGCGCCGCCCCAGCGCCCGGTCGCGGGGTCGACGCTGACCCCGGCGAGCTGCGGGACGTCCACCGCGACGGATCGGACGCTCCAGGTGCCATCCACGTCGGTGACCTCGCGCGGCGTCAGGCCGGCGGTGTCAATCGCCTTGAGGGCATTCTCCAGCGGATCCAGCGCTCCAGTGTTACGGAGGTCGGACGGGAGATCGTCCCAGAGGCTCATGACAGAACCGTTCGACGGGAACGGCCATCAGTGGCTGAAGGATCGAGTCCACTGGCCAGCAGGTGCTCCTGTGTCTCTTTCCAAGATGTGCGATTGGCCATATCAGCTCCCCGGGCCTCAGTGAACGCAACGTAAAGATAGCCGGACCCTAATGACGTGAGCGTTACTGCCGCGTTACGGCCAGACCGAGGCCAAAAGACCTGCCACGGGGCTTGCTTTAGCCACCACTGGACGCTGGGGTCCCCGCCTTCCTTCAGGCCCCATTCACTTCCCACCAGGGTTCCGGACGGAACGCCTGGCCCGGCCCCTGGGTTGGGGCAGGTGTCCCCATGGCCGGCAAGACGTCGATGCCAGAGAATGATGACGGCGCCGCTGCTGGGTGACCCGGACGATATTGGTTCGTCCGCCTACAAAAAATGACTGGGGAACTTGATGAAACTCGCAACGCGTAAAGCGGCTACTGCTGCGGCTGTACTGGCCCTGGGTGCCAGCGCATTCCTGGCGGGCGCGCCTGCTGCCAATGCCTCGGGCACAGGAACCGCGTGCCCGACATCACGGGTGTGCTTCTACTTCAACTCCGACTTCCAGGGCGCACGCGCCGATTACGCCAACAGCGACGCGACCATGGGCAATGAGCTCTTCACCGACGGCCCTGTCGGAAGGAACGGATGGGGCGTCCAGGTCAACAACAACGCAGCATCCATGGTCAACAACACGTACGCGTACGTCACGATCTACGACAGCCCCGGCTGCGAAGGCTACGCCTGGTACATCCAACCAGGGGACCGTCTCAACCTGGGCACGATGAAAAACAGGGTCAGCTCAATCTATGTGGCTTACAACGGCGGGGCATGCCTCGACCGGGACCAGTCCTGGGCCTAGTCCTTGACTGGCGGCAGGCTGTAGCGCCGGGCCTTCTCCGCAGCGCCAGGGACACTGGCGCTGCGGAGGGGCTTCATAAGAAGCGAGTCCGCAGGACAGAGGAAGGCCTGCACCCGTTGCTGGGTGTCGGCCACGTCCGAAACGAATGGTGCAGGCCTGGCAAACCAGTTGGCTGTGTGGCGCTGAAACCTTGACGTTCGTCCGCACGACTCTGCCGCACCTCTGCCACGTTAGAGCTGCAGACCTTGTCCCGTCGTCTCCCCCTCAGTCCGGCAACGATGAGGATGAGGCCAAGCGTTGTGAAGACGGCCGTCAGGATCAGGCCGACGCCGCCGAGGAACTCGCTGTTGCGTCGCTCACGCCGTCGGCCGCCACGTACTCAGACGCGCCTCCGCTCGTCCCCGAGATGGAGGACGCTATCCAAGAGACAGCCACGAGCATGTGCTGGCTGGAACACCTGTCGCGGTGTGGGCCGCGGGCTTGCACACCTATTGCTAAGCATACTTATGATAGATCCAATCGGATGGGGATCCGGTGGCGTGAAGGGGAATCGAGAAGGGTGCGCTCAGCTAAAGGGGCGCACCTTTTTCGTGCTCCCATCCTGCGGAGTTGCGTCCGGGAATCGAAGCGGCACGGTCCTAGACTTTCGGCATGCACCCCTTAGTGGCGATCGTCTTGGTGTTCCTCGCCGCGATCGCCTGGACGGTCACCGTCCTGACGATGCTGATTGTGGTGGTCAGAGCCCGGCGCCGGCCGCCATCCCAGGCCACACGCACGGCCCAGAGGGCGGAGATGCCGGGCTCCGATGAAAGGGCCGCTTAGTCGCGCCTGAGTGCCTTGCTGATGACGCGCCTGATGAGTGCAGCCGCATCCTGGACCGCAGGGTCACCAAACAGAACGACAACGTCAACTACAACCCGGCCGCCAAGGCTGAGCTGTCCAACGTGGCCGGCTACAGACCTTCCGGCAAGTGGTTTACGCCGGAAGCTTCGAAGGCTCCACCAGCATCGGCCTGGGCGTCCGCGCCCGACTTCCCTTCCGGGTCTTCACACTCGACGGGCCAGGGTTCGGCTCCCGGCTGATAGTGCACGTCGCCCACTTCTGGTGACTACGTCCAGAAAAGGGGTGCCGTATCCCAGATCGGTGGTGCGGCACCTTTTCTGTGGGTACGGCTGGTACCCAAGAAGACAGCTACTGGGCAAAGGGTTCCCCAAGACGAAGCCCAGTCATAAGATTGAGGGGCTGGGGCGACGGTGCCGCCGCAGGTCTGGCCGGATCCGGTGCCGCGGACGGCCCCGAACCTGTAACGACGTCCCGAGTGGATGCGGCAATGAGCACGAAAAACCGCGTGTGGCGGCAGGCGGCCCTCGCAGTCGTCCTCCTTGTATCTGGCTGTATCTCGTCCACCGATAAGCCCGCACCGTCAGCAAGCTCACCGAAACCCTTCGCTTCCTTGGAGCATCAGGTCCAGCTGTTTCTGGACGAGGGCGCGGTGGCCGCTGTCGTCCAGATTCGCTGGCCCAAGGGCGAGTGGTCCAGGGCCTACGGTGTGCGTGACCTTGAGACCAGGACCCCGGCGCAGCCAACGGACCGTGCTGCTGTCGCCAGCGTCACCAAGACGGTGACGGCTGTGGCCGTGCTGAAGCTCGTGGACGACAACCTCATCGGCCTCGACGATCCCGTCAACGACGTCATTCCCGGATTCACGACTTCACTCACGCCACCAGCCCCGATTACTGTGAGGCAGCTGCTCAGCCATACCTCCGGAATGCCCGAAGTCACCGATGCCCTGCCGAAGGATGTTGACTTCCGCCCTGTGCTCGCACAAACGTTGACGATGGAGCGGGGCCTGCAACTGGCAGGGACCCTTCCCTGGAGATCTGATGATGTCGGGGCATTCAAGTACTCGAACACCAACTATCTCGCACTCGGCCTCCTCATCCAGACGCTGCGGGACAAGCCCATCGTCCACGTTCTGCAGGAAGAGGTCTTAGGCCCTCTCGGTTTGAAGAACACCAGCCTGGACCGTATTGACCCGCACGAAACCGGTATTCTGCACGGCTACGTAACCCTGCGCGGTGAACTAGTAGACACCACTGACAACACCTTCCTGGCCGGCAACCCGGCCGGGGGCGCTATATCGACGATGGCGGACCTGAACCTCCTCATGGCTGGAATCTTCCAGGGGCGGGCGGTTTCAGCGTCGTCCCTGCGGGAAATGAAGACCAGCCCAGGCTTTCACCCGTATGGGCTGGGCGTGTGGGAGCATGCGGACGGTTGCTCGGAAGACTCGCGGCACGAGGGCCGTGGCGGGTTCTGGGACTACCAGACCGTGGCGGTCAGCAGCGCGGACGGGCGGTATCAGGCCGCGATGACAGTCACAACACCACCAATGCCCACGGAACTCGAGGACCCCTCCACCCAAGACAAGCGTGACTACCTGAACGACCGGATCGAGTCCACACTCAACGAAACATTGGACCGCATCTGCAAGCCGGCCAACTAAAGGTGGTCAACGGCCCGCTGACGCAGCCTCTGACTTGAACAGCGCTGCCGCGTTTCACCCGCCTGCCCAAGCACCAAAGTTGCCTCCACCACTGGTGTGTCCGGTTCAAATCACGATGCTATGTACCGCCCATGGTGGTCACCTACCACCACCGCTTTAGCGCCCAGTCGTTGGCGGCCCCGTCCCCGTCGGCGCTGTCCTTGCCGCAATGCAGGCAGCGTTTGTATAGGCCACCGTCATCGTTGTGATCGACGTGCCAATGATGATGGAGATTGAGCTTGCACAGCATTTGCGTGAGCATGACAATCCAGCTCCTAGTAGTAGTCGCGGGTGTGGGGTCTTCGGGGTGATCACCGCTGGCGAGCCTCCCCGACCATCGGGCACTGTGGGGATCTTCCTTCCCACAGTGGATGCAGTGGCGACGAAGCTATCCGTCGTTCATTTGGGCAAGCCAGTGATGGCCGATGCCCCATCTGCAAAGCAGTTTTTAGGATCATGGCGACGTCTCTTCTGGGGCTTACTCAGCTGTCTCTTGGCAGACCGTGCAATGTGCCCGTAAGGCTAAACATGGCCCTCGGGAACCACCCGGAGAAGAGGCAGTCAGTATGGCTAGAGCAGCCTGCGCCTACACCGGAACCCGAAAGACGCTCTTCAGGTCGTCGGCGCCCAGGAGGTCGTGGTTGAAGGCGATGGCGTCCACGGGCCGGGTGTCCACGAACAGGACCGCAACCGTCCGGGAGTGGACCACCGTGTACCGGGCGAGGTCCTCCACCCAGGAATGGATCCCGGTGTATTCATCGATGAACGACCCGTCCCCGAGCAGCCCCGTTGCTCGAGCAGGTCATGGACAACATTCCAGGCGAGATCATCAGTTCATGGATCGCCGCCTCAACAGTTGTAGCCGTCATAGGACCAGGGTGCTTCCGGGCACGGATAGTCTCGTGGAGCTCGCGGGCGTGTCCTCAAGCTGGTGGCCAGCCGGAGTTAGACTGAGCCGGGTAAGGACGGATTGGGGGATCCACGGCGGCTCGTACCGCTGTTCCGCTGGTCGGTCGCCGCCAGCAAATCAAGGATGACCGTGACATTCTTCCAGGACTATCCGATCCCTACACCGCCTTCCCGTCCAAGGACGCCGCAGTTCACTCCGCCTCCTTGGGTTGCTGCCCCGCGATACGAGCTGCCCGCCGTCGTTCCCGTGGGCCAGTTCATCCACAAATCCCCCACCTTTGTGGTGGCCATTGAAGCCGCCAAGGTGTACTCGACCGGCTGCGTCTTTGAAATGTCCTGGATGCTGCGCCGCACTGACCAGGATGACCGGAGATGGTCCGAGATGAACGGTGTCTTCCACCGGCCTGCGCCGCACTTGCGTGATGCGGCCATTTCAGTTGATTCCGTCCTCCTGTTCGGAATGCAGTTCCCGGACGGCTCCAAGGCCAGCACATCATCCCTCGCGATGTATGAGCAATCTGTGCCCCGGGACCAGGAACCTGGCGGGCCGGTGTTCGAGTTCCGCCCCAGAGGGGGCAACGGCGGGGAGGATGACATGTCGGCAATGGGAACCCTCTGGCTGTGGCCGCTGCCGCCAGCCGGGGATCTCCGCCTGCTTGCCCAATGGACAAGCATGGGCATGCCCGAATCCTTCATCGTCCTGGACGGCAACCGGCTCCGAGCGGCCGCAGCAGCGGTTCAGCAGTACTGGCCGGAGGAGGTCGGGCCGGAATGACCGCACTCGAAAACCCGGTCCTGGCAGTCGTCTTTGCGGCGATCTTCTTTTACGTCCTCTACGGCGTCATCCGCGCAGCCGTCCGTGACGGCATCATCCAAGCCGATGAGCGGCGGCAGAAGGCGCGGGATGGGATCAACAGCAGCAGCGAGGGAGTGTGACTGCCCGCGGCTGGCTCGTAGCCGTCGTCGGGACGGTCTTCCTTGTCTTTGCGCTCCCGTACGTTCTGGCGGTGTTCAACCTGGCCCCCAACGGCATAGAAACCCTGCTTCTCGTCGTCCTACTGTGGGCCGGCAGCTGGGTCTTTGCCCGCCGGCGAGCCCCGAAAAGTACCGATCAGTGAAGCACAAACTCTGGTTGACCTTCGCCGTGATCCTGGTTCTTGCTGCCACGGCCCATTTCATGGTCCGCTCCGCCGAGGACAAGGTGACCGACCGAATGCTGTCACAGGCAGACCGTTTCGCCATCCCGGCCGACTGGAATCTGATCGACGAGATTGTCCGGCCCGAGCGGTTCATGTGCATCAGCACGAACCCGTGCCCGAGTATGTCGCGTCGGTGGGAGACCGGAAAAGAGCTCACCGATAACGACGTCGCGGCAGTAGTCTCGGGGGTCGGTGTCGAGATGACTGCCGACGGACCGTGCAAGCGACAGCCCAACGTCATCGGGAACAGCACCATCTGCCTCTTTACGGGAAAGGACGGCGAATTCAACTACTGGCTCTCTGTCGCCAGCCCCGGCCCGGGGGAACCTCAGAAAGTCGGCCTAAACATCAGGGCCCGCACCCTATAGTGCGCCTACCGGCACCTGTCTTCGTCGCGCCAACACAGAACTGGTTCTGCCTGTCCCGCTTCCATGCCTTGTTGATCCGAGCGGTGGGTGGCTTGGAGAGCAGGTCCACATCAGCCACGGTCAGAGCCCTTGCTTCTCCGAAGCGGTGCCTGTCATCATCAGGAAGTTCGTGAAGGCCTTGAACCGCTCCCCCATACCCTCCACGATGAGACTGAACTCCGCATGGGTAAGCAAGATGGCCTCGTCCTCCGCCTTTTCGATACGAGGCAGCTGCACGCCGCGGCAAGGGTTCCACGGAATGTACCCCAACATCTTCGCGGTATTCATGGTTGGACTTCACCCAGTGCGCCATCAGTCGGTAATCCAGCTTGTCCACGGTAAATAGCCGATGACGTTTCCGATATGCAGGTCCAGCATGGTCCGGTACGTCTTCGTGGTTCCGCTGGATGGACGGATCAGCAGGTCGATGTGTTCCTGAATGACCTCAGCCACAGTTGGCGTGCGCTTCTCGTTGGACAGGATGGCATGCTGCGCGATCTCGAACGACTGACCATTCGCGCACAGAAACCTCTTCAGAGTTTCAGCTTCGACGAAACGTGGCGGCTGTCAGGCCTCGCGGCTCTTCGGGTCTCGCCGCAACACCATGTAGGACGACGACCCGTCCGTTTTGATGCGCTTTCGAATGCGTCTGACCTGGGAAACACGGTGCCCGAGGTGGGACTCGAACTGCATTCCAGCCCGTGCAAACACTGGGAACCGGCGTAAACATGCGGAATTCTAAGTAGTCCGAAGGCTGTTTGGCCCAGTACGAGACGAAAAGTGTGGACAATGTCCATACCCCCTTTCGGGGGCGTTGGAGGACTACCGGGGCACCAGATGCCTGGAAATCTCGGCGGCAGCGTTCGGCAGGTCGATAGCGCCCGCGGCTACTCCGACGACGAGGTCGAAGCCTTCATCCGTGTTGAAGTCATGCCGGTAACCGTTGATCCACAGCAGCAGCACCATGAGCGTCCACGCCGTCCGTTTGTTGCCATCAACGAGTGGACGGAACCGGACGACCGACTCCAACAAGGCTGCCGCCTTCACCACGAGCTCCGGATAGGCTTCCGCGCCCAGGACAGTCGTAGCCGGCCTGACCAATGCTGAGGCCAACAACCCGACATCACGGATATGGAAGCCGTACCGATCAACTACCTGAAGGGCATCCTCAATGTCCAGGTACGCTGTCACGCGTCTTCAAGGCGCTTCAGCAGATCAGCGTCATGACCCATAACAAAATCAAGACCTGCGCTGATTTCACGCCGGTGCGCGTGGCGCTGCAGAACCAACTCTGCCCCCTGCAACAGAAGCGCGGACTTGGACGTATGTTCCTCAGCAGCCAACTTCTCCAGCCGCCGATCGAGGTCTTCAGGGACACGGAGATTCATAGCCATGCCTACATGGTACCAAACCGGTACCCGCCCTTCACTGGGCTGCACGCCTCGCTAATTGGACCAGACTCACCCGAGCAGGATCGCGGTGTCTTGGAAAGCTCTGTTCTTTTCAAGCTGTCCGTCCAGCATCACACGCCCGCTGTCGAGGGTTTCAAGGCCGGCGACGGCCGTAAGGAATCAATAGGAGTGTCAAGGACAATCATCGTTTCCAGCAGTGCTGCGCGGCACCCAAGGTGCCCCTAAAGCTATCCGTGGCTGGGGTCAATTCGGATTATCCATGGCTGATTCTTTTGGGAGCCGTTTGGAGAGCTCCCTCGGCAGCGGTAGCGGTGGATAACTCATGAGGATTTGTCCCCGGCTGTGAGTAGCGGAGGCATTCCGAAGAGCATTGGCAATACAGGATGAATCCGGCAGCGCTAGGGGTGTAAGTCTGATCTCGATGGGGTGTTTCCATAGATCTCTTCGCCGGGTCGCTGCGGTTGAAAATGCGCTCACTCTCATCGTTCAGAGCGCATGGTCGCGGTGCCTTCCGTGTTCTGTTGTAGTGGGCTTACCAGGGTGCCACGATATCTTCTATCAGCCGCCACACGAGCAGAGGGTCTTCGGAGATGAACGATTCAATGGGTGCGTTCGCGGGAATTGGGAACACGCCCCTCGTGGAGCTGCGGAGGGTGGCGCCGGCCAACGGTGCCCGGATTTTCGTCAAGTTGGAGTGGGCCAACCCGACAGGGAGTATGAAAGACCGGATGGCACGCACGGCGGTCGAAGGCGCCGTGCGCGACGGTCGCCTTATCCCGGGAGGAACTGTCGTCGAATACACCGCTGGCACGACCGGCATTTCGCTTGCGTTTGCTTGCGCTGTGCTTGGTTTCGGCCTCCACGTCGTCTTCTCCGACGCGTTCAGTGACGAAAAACGCCGGACGATGCTTGCCTTTGGCGCCACCGTCGAGGATGTTCCAAGTGACAATGGCGCAATCACCGAAACGCTGATCAAGCGGATGATCGCCCGGGCCGCTGAAGTATCGAAACAACCGGGCATGTGGTGGTGTGACCAGTTGAATAACCATGACGCGGTCACCGGGTATCTGCCCCTGGGGGAGGAAATCTGGACACAGACAAAAGGCCGGATCGACGCGTTCGTGCACACGGTCGGAACCGCTCACTCCATTCACGGGGTCACGCGCTCGCTCCGCGCGCACAATCCAGACATCAGCGTCTTTGCAGTCGAACCGGCCGAATCCGCTGTCCTGTCCGGTCAACCGACCGGCCCCAACCGGATCGAAGGCATCGGTATCGGTTTTGTTCCCCCGCTGTGGGAACCGGATGCCGTCGACGGCATCCTCACCGTATCCGCCGACGAGGCAATGGATATGGCGCGGCGCCTGGCCCGGCAAGAGGGGCTCTTTGCCGGCACTTCCTCAGGGGCGAATGTTGTCGCCGCTCTTCGGACCGCGGAACGAATGGGCCCCGGATCAACAATCGTCACCATCCTCTGCGACTCCGGACTCCGTTACCTCTCCACCGAGCTCTACCGATCTGGAACAATCTAGCCCCCAAACCAGCCGGGCGCCCGCAATTCCAACGGCCAGGAAGCCTGGCGGAGGGATCGTTGCCTGCTCGGCAGGCGCAGGCCTATACTCCGGTCAGGCCGGCAGCTTACCGGTTCGGACGATGACTAAGGAGATCACGGTGGCGCCTAGATTCGGAGTGCTTGCATGGGATCGAAGCCATAGAACGAACGGAACAACACCCACCGGTCGTTCTCCCAGCCCTGCCGGCCCTGCCCGAACACCACGGCGGTGACCGCGCTGGTGAGATTGTCGTAGCGGATGTGTTTGGTACGTCCCAGTCAGTCTTTTAGTGTTTGCGCAGTTGAACAAACGCAGTCATAACTCGGCCGATACATCTCATCAGAGCGTGATAACTGCCACCGTAGTTTTGTGAGGCCTGCGGGGGAAGGTTCAGCGAAGCCGCAAACTGATCAACTTTGGTGACCAGAGAATCGCGCCAACATCAGTTTGCGGCTCAACGGCCTCCACAGGTGGCGGCCAGTACGGCACCGCGGCCTTACAAGCCCTGCGTGATGTCCCCGGGCTGGATCGTCACCACCTGGAACAGGCCGGTTTCCTAGCTGACGTCCGCCCCGGCCATGCCAACGACGGCGACGGCGACGGGCATGTGCGATACCACCAACCCGCCCGGCTGCAACAAACACGTCCAATCACCGAAGGGGTAGACCGCCCGCTCAACTGCAGTCAGCCGAGTAGCGCTACGCCGAATTCAGCGACGACGGCCCGCAATTCACTGAGGTAGCGCTGCGCTTGGTCGGTGAGCGGAATCGCGGCGTGGCCGATCCAGCCGATTTCGATGCGTTCGTCAACGTCGAGCGGGATGGCGACGATCTCCGGGTCGAGCTGCCCACTGATGATTCCCGTCGAAATCGTGTAGCCGTGGAGCCCGATCATGAGGTTGAAGATCGTCGCACGGTCAGAGACCCGGATCTCCTGCTTACTGGACAAGGTGGAGAGAATCTCCTCGGCGAAGTAAAAAGAGTTGTTCGCACCTTGATCGAAGGTCAGCCGCGGCAAGCCGGCAAGATCTTCTAGAGTCGCTCGCTCTTTTGAGGCGAGCGGGTTGTTCCGTGAAATGAAGATGTGCGGATCGGCGAGGAAAAGCGGAGTGAACGCGAGCCCGGATTCGCGGAGCAGCTTGTCGATGATCTTCCGGTTGAAATCGTTCCGGTAGAGGATGCCTATCTCGCTGCGGAGCGTCCGGACATCCTCGATGATGTCCCAGGTACGGGACTCACGGAGCGAGAACTCGTATTCGGCCACCTCAGTGGCCTTGACCATCCGGACGAAGGCGTCCACCGCGAACGAGTAGTGCTGCGTTGACACCCCAAGCAGACGTCGCCGCGGTGGCCTACCAAGGTAACGCTGCTCGAGGAGAGCGAACTGCTCGACGACCTGCCTCGCATAGCCGAGGAACTCTACCCCGTCGGCGGTGAGGGTGACCCCGCGGGCGGAGCGAACCAGGAGCGCGCGGCCCACCCGGGCCTCAAGGTCCTTCATCGCGGCGGACATCGTCGGCTGCGCTACGTAGAGAAGATCGGCAGCCGCGGAGATCGACCCCTCAGCTGCAACTTCTATGAAGTAGCGCAGCTGCTGCAGGGTCAATCCGCTCGAAATCTGAGGCATAGGAAAATACTATATGAATGCATAATAACCACTAGTTACTTGATACCTGTCAGAAGGTTGCAGCATGGATACATCCCCTTCTGAAAGGCCGTCTCCGGCCATCATCAACGGATTGGCAGCCCATGGCAGACGACTTCACCTTCAGCATCACCACCACCCGCTTCGACGAGGACTACTCCCCGTCGGAAGGCTCCCGGATCACGACGAACTTCGCCAACCTGGCACGGGGCGAGCACCGCCAGGAGAACCTCCGCAACGCCCTGACCATGATTCGGCGCCGTTTCAACGATCTCGCAGACTGGGACAACCCGGACCGGGATCGCTACGCGCTCGAGCTTGAGATCGTTTCAGTGCAGACTCAGTTCACTGCGGACGGCACGGATCAGCAGTTCCCGCTGTTCGAGGTTCTCGATATCCAGATCGTCGACCTGCTGAACGGGGTCCGCCACCAAGGGATCGTCGGCAACAACTTCTCCTCCTACGTCCGTGACTTCGACTTCAGCGTCGTACTGCCGGCGGCAGCAGGGGACTCAGGCAAGCCCACGGTGCCCGAGGACTTCGGCGATCTTCACGGCAAGCTGTTCCAGCACTTCCTCGATTCCCCGGTATGCCGGGAACGCTTCCCGCAGCCGCCAGTAGTCTGCATCAGCGTCTCCACAAGCAAGACGTATCGGCGAACCGGGAACCGTCACCCGGTCCTGGGCGTCGAGTACCAGCAGGACGAGTTCTCGCTGACGGACGCGTACTTCGCAAAGATGGGACTGCGGGTGCGCTACTTCATGCCACGCGGCAGCGTTGCGCCGCTCGCCTTCTATTTCCGGGGCGACCTGCTCAATGACTACTCCAACCTGCAGCTCATCGGCACCATCAGCACCATGGAGACGTTCCAGAAGATCTACCGCCCGGAGATCTACAACGCGAACTCCGCCGCCGCCGCCGTCTACCAGCCGAGCCTGGGCGAGCAGGACTACTCGCGGACCCAGATCGCTTACGACCGCGTCGAGCGCGGTCAGCTCGCGATCACGCAGGCGAAGTACACGGAGGAGCACTTCATCACGGCCCACAAGGATCTGTTGGACCAGTGGACGGCCAACTACCCTGCCCTCGTCAACTGACCCACGGAGAATCGTTAATCATGAACACACTTTTGCCCACCACCGTCGTCGGTAGCCTGCCGAAACCATCGTGGCTCGCACAGCCGGAGACTCTTTGGTCCCCGTGGAAGCTGGAGGGAGATGCGCTGCTCGAGGGCAAACAGGATGCGCTGCGCATCGCCATCCACGAGCAGAGCCTGCGCGGCATCGACATCGTCAGCGACGGCGAGCAAACCCGCCAGCACTTCGTCACGACCTTCATCGAGAATCTCAGCGGGGTCGACTTTGAACAACGCAAGACCGTGCGCATCCGCGACCGCTACGACGCGAGCGTACCGACCGTCGTCGGACCGGTGCGCCGTGAGCGGCCGGTATTCGTCGACGACGCAAAGTTCCTCCGCGCAACCACTGACCGGCCGATCAAATGGACTCTTCCCGGTCCAATGACGATGGTGGATACGCTCTACGATGACCACTACAAGAGCCGCGAGAAGCTGGCCTGGGAGTTCGCCACGATCCTGAACCAGGAGGCGAAAGAACTCGAGGCGGCCGGCGTTGACATCATCCAGTTCGACGAGCCCGCGTTCAATGTCTTCCTCGATGAGGTCAAGGATTGGGGAGTGGCTGCGCTTGAGAGAGCCGCAGAAGGACTGCGCGCTGAGACCGCCGTGCATATCTGCTACGGCTATGGGATCAAGGCGAACAATGACTGGAAGGCGACGCTCGGCCCACAGTGGCGGCAGTACGAGGAAACGTTCCCGCTGCTGCAAAGCTCCAGCATCGACATCATCTCGCTGGAATCCCAGAACTCCCAAGTGCCCATGGACCTCATCGAGCTCCTCCGCGGCAAGAAAGTCATGCTCGGGGCAATCGACGTCGCAAGTGAGACCATCGAGACCCCGGAGGAGGTCGCCAACACCCTCCGCATGGCCCTCCAGTTCGTCGATGCGGACAAGCTCATCCCCAGCTCCAACTGTG
Organism: Pseudarthrobacter sp. NCCP-2145; assembly: GCF_023708005.1. Lineage (NCBI taxonomy): Bacteria > Bacillati > Actinomycetota > Actinomycetes > Micrococcales > Micrococcaceae > Pseudarthrobacter > Pseudarthrobacter sp. NCCP-2145. Next base: position 334,013 of record NZ_BRCG01000001.1, read on the forward strand.
GCATGGCACCGTTCCCCCGGGACGTCGCACTGGCCAAGCTGAGTGCTCTCAGCGCAGGGACGAACATCATTCGCGAGGAACTGGCCCGCTCCGCCCCCAGCGTGTCCTAGCGATGTTTCACGCCTACCCCGCAGAGACTTGGCTCGACGCTCCCGAGCAAAGCTTCCCGTCCTCCCTCTCGGCTGATGAATTCAAGGCACTGTTCCGTGGGCACCCGGGAGGTGTCGCCGTCATCACGGCCGATGCCGGCGAAGGACCGGTGGCACTGACGGTATCGTCGGTCGTGTCAGTGAGTGCGGAACCTCCATTGCTGATTTTCTCGGTCTCGGCACTGTCCTCTGCGTCCGAAGTGCTTTCGCGCGCCGATACCGTCGTCGTGCACCTGCTGGACGCGCACGACGTCGACTTGGCGAAGTTTGGAGCGACCCCTGGAGCCGACCGGTTTGACCAGACGCACCGCTGGTCGCCCCTTGCAACCGGCGAAGCGGTGTATGAGGATGTCCGCGCCTGGGTGCGCTGCGCCGTCATCAATCGCATGGAGGTGGGGACCTCCACAATCATCGCCGTTCACGCCTTGGAGTCCCGCGTGATGCGTGACGTCCAGGCGGGCGAACCCGGCGACGCACTGATCTACCACAACCGTTCATGGCACCGCCTGGGCGAGCATTCCAAGCTTGAAGGCTGAGCGCCCTAGCCGCCGGCGCAGATCCCCGGAGCGACGGCATCGCCGTAGTTGCCAGCCGGTCCGCCTAAAACCACCCATAAGCATGTCGGGGGGTCATAGAGACCATCCCTCACGATGAAAGATCCCTTAAACCATGACATCAGCCGTAGCCAGCCCAGGTACCAAAACCGCCTCTACCCTGCAAGAAAATGCGTCTCCGGAAAAGTTCCGACTGATGCTCATGATGGCCCTCACGCTCGTTACAGGTGTCGTTGACGCGGTCGGCTACCTTGCCCTTGACCGCGTCTTCACCGGAAATATGACCGGCAACGTGGTGATTCTTGCGATGGCGTTGGCCGGGGCGGCGTACCTGCCAGCTTTGGGCCCACTTGTAGCACTTGGTGCCTTTCTCCTCGGCGCGGCGGTTGCCGGATTTACGCTCCAGTCAAGCCCGCAAGGCTGGAACCGCCGGGTGACGCTCCTCCTCACAGCGGGTTGTATCGCGTTGACGGGAACCGCCGCCGTCTCCCTCATCGTGGAAGACGTCGGCCGGCAGTCCATTGGTGTCATTGTTGCCGCCGTTATCGCCATGCACATGGGCTCCCAGGCCCTGATTGCGCGGCATTTGGGCGTACGAGACATGACCACCGTGGTCATTACTTCCACCATGACTTCCCTCGCCGGGGAGTCACTTGTGGGCAAGCAACGGCCCCGGTTATTCAACCGACGGCTGGGCGCTGTCCTCGCTATGTTCGCCGGGGCCGCCATCGGAGCGATCCTGCTCCAGACACATTTCAGCGTCCCGATCGGCCTCGGCATCGCCATCACCGCCGCGGTGACCGTCCTGGGAAGTCGCCGCTGGCATTGATGCGGTACATCCCGCCAGCTACACCGCACCAGATCGCGGACGATCGGGGAATCGATCACAGCTTCCCCGCCATGTATCCAGGCGGCCTGGCGCCGAACGCTCGTTGTCAAAAGCGCTGTTCCTCGGTCAGGTCCCCTTCTGATACGACGCATCCAAAGCGGCCTCGTGGACCGGAGCAAAACCGGACTCAACACCGAAGCCGGGCGGTCTTGGGTGCTGGCGAATCTACATCAATTCCGGTGAACTCATGCCTTAGTCCCTGCTGCCGCCGGAACGTGAGCTGTGCCTGGAATTCGGCATTGGCCGCTAACACCCGGGAACCGAAAAGTGGGCTGCTGCGCTTTGAATTCGTTCGACTCTGTCAAGCTACCCACGTCACCGGTAGCACGATTACGGGCTACCTCGCCGTCGATGAATTGACAGGGGAAACCTCGCTTCTTCAACAGGCCGTCGACCGCTTTCCAGTGGTGAACCTGCTGGACCTTGGCATGGCGACAGCCATGGCCTGCTGGATCATTGAAAGCCTCCGAGAGGAACCTAACCGTCTCTTCGAGGTTCAACGTATTGCAGACGAGGCCAATATCCCCTCGACACTTGCCGAGGACTATGAGACTGCCAGGAAAACGAAGCCTAAACCAAAACCATAACTGCCGAATTGGGGCGAGGACGGCACGGCAGAACTGTCATGCAAAACGCGACCGGTTGGACACCCGCTTATACGACTCATGCAGAGTCACGTCAAGGTTTGTCAACACTCGAAAGCTAAAAAGCCCCTGACCTGCGAAAACATTGTGCCCGAGGTGGGACTCGAACTGTATTCCAGCCCCTGCAAACGCTGGGAAACCCGCGAGAACATGCGGAATCCGAAGTAGTCCGAGGGCAGTAGGACCCGATCTGAGACCAAAAGTGTGGACATTGTCCACACCCCGATTTCCGCCCGTCGAAACCTTCAACATACGGCCGCATCCCGAAAGGAAGGGATGCGGTTTTTCTTTGTCCTTAAAGATTTGGCACGCCTCTCAGTAGGTCATGCCGCCGGGCCCTTTGGCGTCGATGGACAGGCAGGACAACGAACTGCTTGTCATTCTGATATGCCCCATGATCGCTGGGCGGGACCTCCGCGCAACCAAGGCGCTACCGCGCCGACCCCGGAACCGAAAACTTCATCATTGAAAGACCGAAGCATTGCCTCCGGTCGAAGTTTTCATCCCCGGCGCCGGTCCCCCAAGTTGCACTCCGGCCCCTCATCCCAGCGGATGGTCCCCTACCAGAACGACGCCCACAACCAACAACCGCAGAAAAGCACAAGGGTGAAGGGAAACACGGGATCATGGAAAAGCTCACGATCACAACACCATCAGATGTCCTCAGCTTCATCGGGCACACCCTGGGCTTCTGGCCGCAGGAAAGCCTGGTCTGCATCACTCTGAATGACAACAGCATCGGCGCTACCCTGCGCATCGACCTCCCCCGCCAACCCGGCCAGGAACTCCCCTATGCACGCACCGTCGCGCACTACCTCACTAGCGACACCACCGCCACGTCGATCCTCTTCGCCGTCTACACCAGGGAAACCGCCCAGCACGGACAGGCTCGGCCGTATGCGGGCACTATCGCGGCGCTCACCGGGGTCCTGGCCGAACAGGGCATCACTATCCGGGACGGACTTTTCGTCGGCGACGAAACCTTCTCCCCCTACGACGGCGAACCCGGCACCAGTCTCGCCCTGCCAGTCAGCTCCACCCAGACCAGCGCGATCAACGCCGAATTCATCTACCGGGGCAGCTTCATCGAACCCATCGACCGCATCACCCTCCCAACCAACAGCCGGGAAGCAGCGAAAGTGGCCGCCGTCGAACACCACATGGAAACCATCGCCTCTCAACCAACTGACACCGCACTTCAGCAAGGCCGGAAACTCTGGGCAGACATGCTCGATTCCAAAACCTTCCCGAGCGATGACGACTGCCACGCCCTGGTCGCGAACCTGCAGTTCCCGGCAATCCGCGACCGGCTAATCGCAGACATCCCAGGAGTCGACGAGCCAATGCAGCAGATCCTGTTCGCCCAAACCGACCAGGCGCCGAAATGGTCACGCATCGAGTGGGCACAACAACTGCTCTTGCACGCCTACTCCCGCACCAGCGCAGAGCACGCAGCCCCGGTCCTCACTACCATCGGCTACATCAACTGGTGGGAAGGCAGAGGCAGTAAAGCCCACCAATTCCTCCAACTAGCCCTCGACACCGACCCCGCATACCGCCTCGCCCGCCTCAGCGACCAAATGATCGGCTCCGGCCTCGTCGCCGGCTGGAACATGAACAAAGAAACCGCCCACAAATCACTCCCCTTCGACCTGCCGTGAAGCACTTATGTCGGGACTGTCCGATAAACGGTGTGTCGAGTCCGGCCGGTTTTCATTGTTGAGTGGTTCTTTCGAACCGGCCAGCGAAGGTAATAGCGAACGCGTTTAGCGCAGGCTTCCACCTCATCACCCAGCGTGCACGGCCACCGCCGGTTGGATCAAGAGATCTGGTGACCAGGTATAGGCATTTCAGGGCAGCGGTCTCGTTCGGAAAGTGCCCGCGGGCCCTCACCGCCCTTCGGTAGCGTGCGTTGATCGACTCGATCGCGTTCGTCGTGCAGATGACCCGTCGGATCTCCACGTCGTACTCCAGGAAGGGCACGAATTCGGCCCAGGAGGATTCCCAGAGCCGTACGATGGCCGGATACCGCTGGCCCCACTCGGCAGTGAATTCGGCGAACCGGTCCTTCGCCGCCTGCTCGGACGGGGCCGTGTAGACCGGCTTGAGCGCCTTGACGATGCCGTCGCGGTGCTGGCGTCCGGCGTAGCGGAAGCTGTTGCGGATCAGGTGCACGATGCACTGCTGCACCACCGTCCGCTCCCACGTGGTCGTGATCGCCTCCGGCAGGCCTTTGAGCCCGTCGCAGACGGCGATCAGCACATCTTCCACGCCCCGGTTCTTCAGCTCCGAGAAGACCTGCAGCCAGAACCGGGCACCCTCGCCACCGTCGCCGGCCCAGATGCCCAGGATCT